>CALMTT010000062.1 GCA_937872615.1 uncultured Verrucomicrobiaceae bacterium
CCGTTCTTCCCAAAGGACGGCTTTCATTTTTTTATAACAGAGTCCGGCGGTACTTTCACAGTCCAAAATTTCCCAATATGAAAATGATGATGAAACCTGTTCTGCTAATTGCTTTGTTTTTGTCCGCCGGATCCCTGTTTGCCCAGATCAAACTCACGGATCCGCTGCCGGTGGACCCCTCGGTCCGCATCGGACGGCTATCCAATGGACTTACCTATTACATCCGCAAAAACGTCAAGCCGGAGAAGAAGATGGAATTGCGGCTGGTGGTCAATGCCGGTTCGGTACTCGAAAACAATGACCAACTGGGACTGGCGCATTTTATGGAACATATGAACTTTAACGGTTCCCGGCATTTCCCGAAGAATGAACTGGTGGACTACCTCCAGAAAGTGGGCGTGTCTTCGCTGTTGAATGGACGGGTCGTGATGACGCGGGAGGCAGCGGTATCGCCGGCTACGATGTCTTCGTCTCAACCAACAACGCATCCTTTGTGCCCTGGATCACCAACACCACCGAAACCTCTGCCTCGTTTGTCGGTGAATTGGGCAAGTCCTATGGCTTCTTTAGCGTTTCAAGGGATAATGTCGGAAATCAGGAGCTTGTTCCCTCGGGCTCGGATGCCACTACCACAGTGGCCATTGATGCCCCGTTGATCGTCTCTGTGACCAATCAGGTTGCCGATGTCGGTGGAACGTTGGCAGTGACAAACCACGTGCAAGTAGGTTCCGCTGACGGTGTCCGCTGGAGTTTGGTCGATGCACCAAGCGGGGTGACGCTCAATCCGACCAACGGAATTTTGCGGTGGGAGCCGACTTGTTCCCAAGCCAGCCGAGACCACTTCGTAACGTTTAAAGCCACTCGGGTCGGCAATACGAATATCTATGACCTCCACACATTTGTGGTACGAGTAAACGAATGCGTTGTCCCTGGGCTTGGCGGCGTGGTCCTGTCGGCCGGGGATAGTGGACGGCTTCCGGTGAATCTAATTTCGACAGTTCCGATCACCAATTTCGCCATGACCGTGGAGACCGCGACTAATCGGATCCAGAATCTGTTCCTGGAGCCGATCGTTCCTGAAATATGTTCCACCCACGTGGTTCTAGCCCCCAACCTAGGCGGAACCACAGAGGGAGACGGCTTCCATCTCGTTTCATTTGGCGCCTGTCCGACTCAATTTCTGGTGGGCACTCAACAGATTGCTTGGCTCCATTTCACTACCGTCTCCAATCAATCTTCCGCGTTCCTCAGCCTAAATTTGGACAATGCAGTGGGTCGCAAGTTGGACGGATCAGAAGTGAGGAACTTCGCGCCACAATCCGGACGCGTTGTCATCGTGGGACAAGAACCGCTCCTCGAGGCTTTGATCGATACCAACCGTCAGCCGGCGATGATTCTCTATGGCCAGCCTGGTCCAGGCTACGTTATCGAGAGCAAACCAGCCTTATCGTTTGTCTTCCCGTGGGAAGTCGCCTGGCGTGGTGAACAAACCAATCTTTTCCAGCAGCTGCCTATCATTACGGATGCCAATCGCACCCTTTTCTTCCGAGCTCGGACCGAATAGGAAACTGGCACGTCGACGACATTCGGTCGGGGTTCGACGCCAAGGACAGCATACAATTCACGGGCACCAAAACGGGCATCAAATAGTTCAGTTGAGTTAGGTTGGGTTAAGATCAGTTAGCTTGATTTCCTCAGTAAAATGCGACATTTTGTCCTCGTTCGAAGGTCGTAGGCGGACGATTCCGACCCTCGCCTCCAATCCTAAATGCGTGTGCATCAGGCTCTTGCGAAGGCGAGAAAGCCAGACTGTCAGCAAAACTGTCAGCAGCGGAGACGCCTCGTAACTGCGGATTTACTCCTGAGTTACTACCGCTCCACTCCTCATTAACGCTTCGGAATCGGTTGATTTTAGGCTCGTTCGAAAGCCTATGAAAAATCGATACCGCTTGTTCCGCCGAGGCAACGTCTACTGGTCCCACGACAGTTCCAATGGTAAGCAGGAATCACTGCGCACCAAGGACCGCACCGAAGCCCAACGCCTCCTCAACGCCAGAAACGAGGCCCTCCGACAACCCGGAATCAATCTCCAGATCGCCCGTGCCTACCTCATGGTGAGCGACCCACAGGCCCCCGTCCGCACCTGGCAACATGTGATGGATGAAATCGTGAAGATGAAGACCGGCGACACACGCCACCGCTGGAACACCGCCACCAAGGACAAGGCCTTGGATGACATTCGCAAAACCAAACTGCTGGAGACCCGCGCGGAGCAATTCCTGGCCGCCCTGCAACGCGGGAAGATCTCGACCAACGTTTACCTGCGACGCCTCCAGAACTTCGCGCTGGCCCTCAACTGGCTCCCGGTTCCTGTGATCCCGGTCAAACAGTGGCCTGTCATTCGCTACAAAGAGAAGCGAGCCATCACCCTTTCCGAGCACCGCGCCATCGCATCTGCTGAGGGCAATACTGAGCGGAAAGCCTTCTATGAATTGGCCTGGTATCTGGGTGCCTCCCAGACCGACCTGGCATTCCTGCATGCCGAAAACATCGACTGGGCTAACCGCGTGATTACCTACTCGCGCTGCAAGACACGTGAGGTCGCCATGGTTCGCTTCGGTGATGAAGTGGCGGAACTGCTAAAGTCGCGCCCCAATTCCGGTCCCCTGTTCCCTTACCTACGGACGGTCCGGTCGTGCGATCGTGCCACGGAATTCAAGCAACGTTGCCAGCAACTGGGGATCAAAGGCGTGACGCTGCACTCGTATCGCTACGCCTGGGCTGAACGCGCCAAGCGGCACGGGTATCCCGAACGCTTCGCGCAACTCGCCCTCGGTCACAACAGCAAAGCGGTCCATCGTGCCTACGCCCGGAACGCCGATGTTGTGATCCCTACCTTGGAGTCGTATGAGAAGCCTGAGCTACAGCCCAAGATTATTCCTATCGCGCAGGGCCAATAGAATCACACTATATGACTCTCGCTAAGCGCCTGCCGACCGCAAAGACCCTGGTTGGGATGGTCGCCCCGTTGACACTGTGTCGTAAACCGATGGATGCTGCTTACGACGGAGAGTAAGCAGTCATGTGACATTCCCGCTCATGATCTCCCTGTGCGATGCTGCAACGGCAGATTCGCCTTCAGGCAGACTCTTGACCGGCTTTCATGTGCCATCCGGTGCCCGGTCGAGAGCATTCACATCGAAGCACCACCGGTGCAAACCGGGGCGATTGGCACTGCAAAGGAAACTGTCCCATGAATGCCATGTCGAACTTCAAGGCCGAAGCCTTGAACGACGAGACCCTTCGTCAACGCGCTCCGAGTATCTACGCCTCCACGCCGATCCTTGGAGTAAGCACGCGCTACACATTCGTTCCCACCGCGGCGATTCTGTCGGGGCTCAGGGAACTGAATTGGGTGCCCGTGCAGGTGGAGGAACAACGGATTCGGATCGAAGCCCGACGGGGCTTTCAAAAGCATTTGATCCGCTTTCGTCGAGAGGAGCAGATGCGCTCGCTATCGGAATGGAATCTCGAGCTGGTGTTGGTCAACTCCCATGACGCGGGGTGTGCCTATCAACTCCACGCCGGAGTATTCCGACGAATCTGCAGCAACGGACTGGTGCTGAGTGAACGCAGCTTTGAGGCGATTCGTCTCCGGCATCACGGGCTGCTGCCAGGTGCGGTGGTTCAGTCCAGCCTGCGGCTGGTGGAGGCACTGCCGCGGCTCGGCGCGATGATCGAGGAGTTCACGCGCAGGACGCTCACGAATGGCGAGCAGACCCTATTCGCCCGACGTGCCGTTCTGTTGCGGTATAGGAATCTGGAACAAGCCCCGATTCAGGTCGAAACGGCCCTCAAAGCTCGGAGGCAGGAGGATGAAGGCGTCGATCTGTGGAGAACCTTGAACCGGGTCTCTGAGAACCTCCTTCGAGGAGGGGTGTCCGACAATCGTCGAGATCGCGCCGGAAGACTGCGATCCGTGCGGCAATTGCGCGGCATTGATTCCCAGGTGAACCTGAACAAGGGCATCTGGTCGCTGGCGGAACAGGTCATCTCGGGAGAGTTGTTTCATGAGGACGAGCAACGGCTGTCCGAGTGACTAATCCGCTCTGCAGGTTAAGGTAAAGGTTACACGGCTTTCGGGGGATTGAGCCTTAGAATCAATTCCTCACCCACAGCCTCAGTGTCCCTCCCCCTTTCCTAATGCTTGAGAAGTTTATCCACTTGTTCCATAGCTTTTACATGCCAGCAAGGAAATGGTCTCAAAAGGAACTGCGGCTTCTTGGAAAGTGTCCCGACGAGAAGTTGGTGCAGGAATACGGCCGCACCCCACAAGCGGTGATTACCAAGCGGTCCATGCTGGGCATCCCAAAATTTGTCGGCAAAGGTGAACCGCGTCCCTGGACACCTGAGGACGAATCACTGCTAGGAACGGATACGGACTATAACATCGCCCAGCGATTGAAACGGACAACCGTATCGGTAACCAAGCGGCGGCGCTTTCGATGCATTCCTCATTATCAGGATCGCGCGTGGACGGAACAAGAGGATGCGCTGCTAGGCACCACCACTGACCGTCAGGTGGCTGAAGAAGTGGGACGAAGCACACGGCAGGTCAGGGAGCGACGTCGATCCAAGGGAATCTTGCCATTCATTTACAAGCCTCGGCAGTGGACGGTGAAGGAGGAGCGTCTGGTCGGAACCGCGTCCGACTACACCATTGCGAAGCGCCTCCGACGCACCTTGACCTCAGTCCAAGCTAAGCGAGACAAGTTGGGAATCTCGCCCTATAAAGTCAAAAACAGGTTCTGGTCCGACGAAGAAGTTGAGATGCTCGGCACAAAACCGGATGCCGAAGTGGCGCGTCTGCTGGGCCGAACAAGGGACGCCGTGCGAATTCAGCGCCGCCTGAGAAAGATTCGTGGAGTGGATGACGAGCTGGTAGCCAAGCTCTGGACTAAGGCCGAGGAAAAGTTACTCGGCAAACTCTCCGACGAGGAAGTAGCCAAGGCAACAGGTCGCAAAGTGACGGCCGTGAGGCATCGACGTCATCTGCTGGAGATTCCACCCGCGGTATTTCTGCGAAGGCCTTGGACCAAGGAGGAGGAGAAGCTGTTGGGAACCGACACCGATGAAAAAATAGCAGAGATGCTGGGGCGGGACCGTGCCACAGTAGGTGACCATCGTAGAGATCTCGGCATTCCCACGGTGGTTCCCGAGTGGACTCCCGAAGAAACCAAACTGCTTGGGACGGCTCCCGACCCGCAGATCGCAAAGCAACTCGGCCGCAGCTTGGATTCTGTGCGGAACCGTCGGCTTAGGCTCGGAATTCCTCGCGCCGCCCTGCCCAACTATCGGTTTTGGACCGATCAGGAAATCGCCCTGCTAGGGACGATGCCGGACTCCGACCTGGCAAAGAAGTTGGGCAGACCGTATGTGGCGGTTCGGGATAAGCGGAACCAACTCAAAATCCCCTATCAACAACCCCGATATGTTTGGTGGCATCCCGAGGAGCTGAAGCTATTGGAATCCTGCTCGGACGAAGAAGTCGCCAAACGCACCGGCCGACCGATCGGAGCAGTGCGCCAAAAGCGATGGAAGCTGGCAATGCGTGGCGAGAGTGTTCATACCGCCCGGGCTCGAGCTAAATTTGAGGCCGATCAGAATGCGCCTCCGCAGAGCCACTCTTGAATCGTCGCTCACGCAATCGCCATTCAAACCCAAGCGCATTCAGTCACGTAGGTCTGACAAACCGAAATACTGCATGATGGCCCTCGTTCGTTCGGCAACACGGTCGGGAAACATCCCGGCTCGGCTTAGATCATTTGTGCGATCAATATGCGAGTGCGTTGAAAATTGGCTTCAATCAGCTTTGTGCCGTCACGTCCGGATAAGGCCCAAGGAACCGCTCTCCATTGAAGTGGATCATGTGGTCGGGATCATCGGCGATCCAGACTTCGGATTCCCATGCGATGTGCGAGACGAAGGCCTGCATGGTCCGGCGATTCTCGAATGCGGTGACGAATACAAGGCCCGCTTTACAAAGGGCGAACAGGGTCTTGAGTTCCTTGCGTCGCTTACCATCCACCGGACCCGCGCTGGTGACCGCTTCGATGAGAATAAGCCAATTTTTGGCCCGGTAGTGGACGATGACATCCGGAATCTTTGAGGCGGAGTCCAAGCTGACGCCGAGCGCCGCCAAGCCTGCGGCTTCGAGGTGGACGAATTTGTTCTGCGTGTCGCCGATGTAGAGAACCACCCCGCCAGGGGCGAAGATGGGGCAGAAGTGTTCGATAATGGACTTGATGAGTGGATTCTGGCCACCGGGCGACAGCGCAACTTCGGAGCCATCGGGCAAAGTGACAGGCACGCGGGTGAGATCGCGCTTCCGGGCAATCTCGTGCTTGAGCGACTCACGACTGACAAGGTAGTTTTGTAAGGCGGGAGTCCACGCGGCGGTTCCAAACTTGCGCAAAAGGGCTAGGGCTGTCGGTTCGATTTGATACACTGTCTTGCCGCTGTTGGTGGGGCGATGGGGTTCGTCGGGATTGCGCAACAGCAGGCCTTCTTCGACAAAGAACTTCACCGCATCGTCGCGGATTGTTTCGCGCGTGTTGGGCGCATAGCGATTGCCGTAAGCGGTCGCAATGAAATCGATAATGGGGGTGATGCCACGCAAAGGTGCCTGTGCGTCGGACCATGCGGCATCCGATTGAAGATCCAGGAGGGCCAGCAACGTATAGGCAGCAGTTTCGTTCCGTTGCTTAGGTCCGAACTTCAAAGAGGTGAGCGCCAGAATGGCTTCGGCAAGCCGTTTTTTTCGAGAGGTAGCTTTGCGATTGGGTTTATTGATAGGCATGAAGGTGCTTGGCGACGAGTTCGTCGATATCGTCCTGCGAGAGGTTGAGGGATTTCACTTCGCAGCCCATAGACTGGAGCGTCTCGCGGTCAGGATACGCCAAGGTGCGCAGGTCAGTGGCGTTCACTTGCGTGTGACCGCTGAAACGCCGGAAATACTGATCCACTACAGTTGAGTTCAGGAAGGCATAGAGGCCGACGGCCATAGTGCGCTCCAAGCCGTGCCCACTGGCGTGAAGATAATTTAGGTGGTTCTCGAAACCGACCCACTCAGTTTTCACCAAGTCTGGGTCGAAGAGGCACGCTACGAGACGACGGCGCTCCTCCTTCGACGTGAAGCGTTTCGTGAGTAGATAAATGCCGGATGGGACGAGCCATGGGCGCGTTTCGTCGTTGACGAGGATGGCGTTGGGCTTGCGTGCTTCAAGCCTCGGCCAGTGAACGGTGCCGCCGTTGAAGTGGCAGGGATAGAGAAGTGGCACGGTGCCGTGTTCGGGTTCCTTGCGCAGCGCAGCTTTGAGCCGAAAGTCCACGACACGCCCAGTGGAGACCGTTACTCCTAGTGAGGCGAGGCTGGTGCGGAGCCCGTCCATGACTTCCTTTGCCGTAGAGTGGTTGGCTGTAGACGGGATATGGATAAACTTCTCGGCGTCGTGCGGGTGAACGATTTCGGCAAAGGGAAAGACGTCCTCGGTAATGTCGCTGCCATGCTCGCCGCTGCTACTGGAGATCAGTATCCTGTCGGGTTGGTTCAGCCCCCTCACTGCATGGAAGATAATGTTTTCCTGCAAGACTCTATCGTCTCGAAAAGCGGCCTGTCGGGACTCAAAGACGTGGAGGCGGCGAAGTTCCAACTGGCTCAAAAAGTCTTCACGGAACGGTCGAAAGTAAGGGCCGTTGCAAAAGCTACGAGGCGTGATACCGACGAGTTGGCCACCGGGAACGAGTAGACGCTGAATGAGGGCGATGAAGCCGGTATAGAGATTGCTAGTTTCGACGCCCACGGAACGCAAAGCGCGGCGCTCGTCGGAGTCGGTGCTAATCTTGCGGTAGGGCGGATTAGCAATGGCGGCGTCAAAGGCGGGCGGTTGTTTTACGAACAAATCACCGGCGAGACGTGCAGACATTTCTTGGATGAAGTCGGCGGAGTGAATGGTGAAGGTGAAACTGATACCCGCTACGGCGCATCGACGCTCGCATTCACGCATCGTAGCTTTCAGCACGTTTAGGATTTCACCGTCGAGTTCATACAGTGTGGCTTCGATGGCATGGATACCGTCACGCTTTTCACAACATCGAGATACGAAAGCCGCAGTGAGCGCGCCAGCGCCAGCGCCCGCATCTAGCAGACGCACCGTTCGAGGGAGTGGCCCGAACATTGATGCCATATAATCTGCCACATGAGTCGCCGTGAAAAATTGACCGAGTGTTTCCTGCCTACTTCTGGGGGAGACTGTGGCTGCAGTTTTCATGGCATCAAGCTACCTACCTGCGTTCTCCGCACCGCGATCGAACAAACGGGCATCGTTCGCCTAATCAAGCCTGTTACCCTTTCCGTGGAACCAAAGCCACGCCGGAATCTGAGTGCTGAGAAAATCCTCACCGGGCAGGGCAACCACGCCGTCCACGAGGTCTGCGTTGAAGAAGGCGCTGCAGATGTCACCGTCACCGGACTGGTTGGAGGACATGCTGGCACTGGCGGGGAAGAAGACTGCCATGCCCCGGGCGGTGCCGCTTCCCTCGGGGGCGAGGTGGTGGATAAAGTGCTACACCCAACCGAAGTTCGCGTTGCCCTTGGTCGGGACGCCGAATAGGCGGCGCGCGCCGTAGCCCTCGCGGCCCCTGTCGGAGATGTATTTGGGGACGACGAGGCGTGGGTCACGTGCTTGTATTCCGACTCGTCCATGTCGTGGCGCTGCTTGTCGGTAGTAAGCCAGAGTTTGGCCTCGAAGCATAAGATGGCGCTGAAGCACGCCAATTTTTCTGTTTTTCCGTCTTTCATTCTAACAAGCTCGCCCGGCTGAAGTGGAGAATACCCCCATCCGCTTAGTCAACGGTCGCGCATTCCATCCTGCGTGAACCCGATGTCTTCTAGGAGTTTGCATCTGTCTGAATTAGAAGCAATCACAGAGTCGCAAGTCAGATGCGGTGATTGAGGGGGCTCTTGCCCGACATCCTGAGGGGAGGTTACAAGATTCTGAGGAACCTCATGGCCCAAACCAAGAATAAGGGGCGGGAGCTTTGTTTAGGAGCGCAACGCGAAATGGATGTCGGAGAATCCAGAGAACGGAATCAGGCTCTTCTGTCAGATCTGGTCGGTGAAGAGGCAACCGCTTGCTTGCTAAAAAGATTCCTTTCGCTCACTGACCTTTCTCGGGCCTCGTTCGAGGATCTAACCCAAGTAAAAGGCGTCGGGCCCTCGCGGGCGAAAACGATTCGAAGCGCCTTCCTCCTGGCTCAAGAGCTGTCTGCTGAAAGAAGAAAGGATTATCCAGTTCTCGACACACCCGAGCGGGTGGCTGAATGCTTCCGGGAGGAGTTTCGGAGCTACAATACGGAACACTTCAAAGTGGTCTGCTTGAATACGCGGCGGCACATCATCAATGCTCACGAGATTGCAATCGGCACACTCGATACCGTTTTGGTCCATCCGCGTGAGGTTTTTCGGGTAGCCATCTCCTCCAACGCTTCTGCGATTTTGGTCCTGCACAATCACCCCAGTGGCGATCCAAGTCCAAGTGACGCCGACATCCGGTGCACGCGCGACCTCATCCGGGCTGGTCAGATTCTCAAAATCGAGCTGCTCGATCACATTATTCTTGGGCTACCTCGGGTCGATAGCCCGAGGGATTATGTTTCCCTCAGAGAACTGGGATATTTTGGATCTGGTGGCTAGTCGCGAATCATGCCGAGTTCCTCGAAAGTTACTAAAATTGGCCTTTCCGCTCGGTCCAACTCGTCATTCTGCGGATGACAGTGCTGTCTGAACACGCTAGACACACGCCTCGTGAAGAACATCAGCGTGATCGGAGTTTGTCTGTTGGTTGCGTGCGCCGCAATAGGCGCGCAGACGAATGTATGGCAGCCATCACAAGGGCACTTCCAAGTGCCGATTTGGCCTGGAGCGGTTCCCGACCCACAGTCGGTCCCAGGACCGGAGGGGCTGTCTTCCAACCCGGGGAGGCTCATCGCGGGCAAACCATTCGTATTTGTAGTGAATGTCACTCAGCCCACGATGACGGTTTACGCACCCAAAGGAACCAATACGGGCATAGCGGTCGTGGTTTTTCCCGGCGGCGGGTATAATGCGCTCGCCATTGACCTGGAGGGCACGGAAATCTGTGATTGGCTCACTTCCCGTGGGATCACTGCGGTGCTCTTGAAATACCGGGCACCTACTCCGAAAGTGGGGAGATACCACGAGTCTCTCCAGGCCCTGCAAGATGCGCAACGAACCCTCAGCCTCGTCCGCTCGAACGCTTATAAGTGGCACATCGATCCGCGCAAGATTGGTGTTATTGGGTTTTCAGCCGGAGGGCATCTGGTTGCTGCGACGAGCACACGCTTCGACAAACGATCCTATCCTCCGCTCGACTCGGCTGATCAAATAAGCTGCCGCCCGGACTTTGCGATTGCGCTCTATCCAGGCCATCTTTCTCCTTGGTATTCGGATGATCCGAAGGCCTGGACAAGCACAGAGAAACTGGGCTTCAACGCCAACATTACCGTCACCAGCAATACACCACCGACCTTTTTGTTGCAGGCTCAGGACGATCCAGTCGATGACGTCCGCAATTCGATGGCATATTCCCTCGCCCTGAGGAACGCAAGGGTTCCCGTTGAGCTGCATTTGTATGCGGAAGGCGGGCACGCCTTTGGAATTCGCCAGACCAAATTCCCGATAAGCGGCTGGCCTAAGTTGGTAGAGGCGTGGCTTAGGACGATCGGAATCATTTTGGATTGAGTTCGCTGTGTTGAGTGGATGGAACCGGGTCGGTTTGAAAAACCACCTCCAAGCCTACCGGACTAAGCCCTTCTCGAAAGCTCGACGGCTGCTAGAGCTGCTTTTTGATGCTTGGTGACAGTAAGGTCGGGACATGAAGGCCAGCCACATGCAGGGCGATCTGGATCGTGTCGGCTGTCTCACTGTTTGTGAGAACGATGACGGTTATCTGATCATCAATGAATCTCCATATAAACGTTGAGAACCCCGGTAATCCGCCCCCGTGCCCAACAGTTCTGTGACCATCGATTGGTCGCAAAAACCACCCGAATCCATATTTACTCAGAGTGCCATCATTTAACTGGAAAGGTGCCCACATAGCTTCAAGGCTTTCCCTCCGCAATAATGTCTCTGAATTGAGAGCAATATCCCACTTGACCATATCCAAGGTTGACGAGACGAGCGCACCTTCCGAAAACGCGGACGAGGCTGTCACAGGCTCCCGGTTGACCCAGCGGCCCTCGCTCCAAGCGTAACCGCGAGCGCGGCTTGGGATCACTGTCTTTGGATCGCTGTTTCGCGTGGAGTTCATGCCTAGGGGACGGAAAATTCGCTGTGCGAGAAAATCCCAATAAGCCTGTCCGCTCGCTTTCTCGATGAGCATGCCCAATAGCCGATAACCCACGTTCCTGTATTCGAATCTGGCTCCTGGGGGCGATAGCAACGGTCCGAATGCGGTCCGAACAACGTCTTCTTGTTCATATTCGAATCGATCAAATTCAACCAGACCGCCCTTCCACTCTTCCTCCCGTATTCCAGAGGTGTGAGTCAAGAGATGACGAATTGTGACTCCGCCCCACTGGTTGGACATCCAAGAGAAGTATTTGGAAATCGGATCATCTATCCGCAGCTTTTGGTCTTCGACGAGTAGCATGATTGCGGCAGCCGTAAATTGTTTTGAAATGGAACCGAGGCCAAACAATGTCGACGCTGTAACGGGTGCCTCCAGTTCCAAATTGGCCCTTCCGTAACTCTTGGTCTGAACGATCTTTCCAGCACGGACCACTGCCAACGCGAGTCCCGGAATGTGTTGCGAGTCCATTTCTCGGCGCACGTAGTCATCGATTTCATCCTGAGCCGAGAGCATGCGAATAGGTATCCTTGACGGTAACTCCTGTCCGAAGGCCGAAGGCGATTCAGGTAGTGCTAACGTGAGGACCAGGGAAGTAAGCAAAGGTGTGATGCGCATTCGCTTCAGAGACACCGGTGTGCATCGCTTTTGTATCCGCCTTAAGAGAAAATTCCTCCTGCTATCTAATTACTAGTCGGTGACTTGCCGGAGATTGCGCGATATCCACATAGTCAGTCTTTGAGACTAGACTCAAAGCGACCCCGGAGCCTTCTGAGAATGCCGTAGAGGGGCTCGTCATTCGCGGTTCCTCCAGCCCACCATTCGAGCACCTTGATTGCGGCCTCCCGGTGTTGACGATCCAGACGGCGCAGTTCCAGTCCGCCGTTTCCTCGATAACCAGTCGGATCCTCCCTTCCGGCGAGCCAGAAGAGGAAAGACCGCGCCGCTTGGCTACCGCCGGTGTCCAAACGCGCTGCTGACTCGAGAATGGCCAGGGATTCCATCGGTTCGAGCTGGGCTCCAGTGATGGATCGACGGATCTCTTCAAGCGCCCATGTTCGCTCTGCGTCGGCTTGCACAATCGGTGTCAATTCGCTGACTTCTGAGCGCTCCTGGGGAATGACAATCCCGTCCAGTTCTTGTTGTATCGGATCCACTTCTCCCTCCGCGCCGCTGCTTTGGTGACTTTTCTCGAAACTCTCCTCCCCATTACTCCGATCGGCTGTCGGAACACAACCCCCCTGGACATTTCACTCCCTGCCCAAATCATGGTATAGCTTGATCGTGTTTCGTTGGAGCAAGGAGGTTCGATGTTTGAAGACCGGCAATTCCCGAAGTTCGCCCTCGGGCAAGTTGTCATAACCACAAACGCGCTGTCTCATCTGGAGATGTCGGAAGTCGAAGCGGCAGTCCACCGGCATGCGCTTGGCGATTGGGGGGATGTCTGCCCTGATGACAAAAAGGAGAATGAACTATCCCTTACCTCTGGCCTGCGGCTCCTGTCGGCTTACCAAGCACAAAACGGGGTTCGGTTCTGGATCATTACCGAGGCTGACCGGTCGCTTACCACAGTTTTGCTGCCCGAAGATTACTGAGCCACGGTCGCGCCGTGGCCCGGGTCCGCCTGTTGTGCGGAGCCCCACATGTGTGATAGAACCCCATTATAGAGGAAGGTTTTAGCACATCGGCTATCTCAGGGAGAATTGCGTGGAGAACAACCCCATCGAAAGCATGAAAACCAAAGACAAACCCGTTCACGAGGTCCGGTTGGGTGCCATCAAATGCGCCCTCTGGAGAAATGACACCGACAATGGGATTCGATACAACTCGACCTTTACCCGTCTCTACCGGGACGGCGATGAATGGAAGAGCAGCGATTCCTTTGGTCGAGACGACCTGCTCACGCTCGCGAAGGTGGCGGATCAGGCGCACACCTGGATTTGCGAGCAGACCCAGGAACGTGAAAGAGATCGCGATCGGGATCGAGGAAAAGACTGAGGGGAGTAAGGTTCGGGGCTTACGGAATTGTGCCGTCAAACAATTCCACCATCCCAGGAAGAAAGCGGTTCGAACGGTAGACGCCAAGGAGGTGGCGGTGGAGAACCGCGCTGAAGAAACGTGCTACCGTTCGAACAACTAATCCCTACGCCCATTTCTCTCTGGGTCAAGACCTGACCTGAAGACGATTCGCCTGAGTTTGTCCTTGCCGAAAGAGTCCCAATCCAACCCGGGGCCCATCGGCGTTCCTCTCAACTCGCAAGTTTTTGGTCACTCCTTCGTTACAACCACCATACTCCTCGTTAACGCAGCGTGGGATCCTGTTCGTAGGCTCTTGCTCAGCCTATGAACAGAAAGCCTAGCTTAACCAGACTTGGGCCACTGCTATCAATTCATGATGCGAGTCGTAGCTTGCGGAGAAACTATCCTCAAGGTGATAGCACTGGCTTCTTCCCGCGCTTAAGTGTCAACCCTCGATCTCGCCCTCGGCTGAAAAGTAGCCCGAACTTGACTGACCAGTATTCGCAGGCGGATCCCCACGTCGACGCAAGCCAACTCCCACTTGAGGAGAATCCCAATTCGGGTGCTGGCACTCCGTCGTCTCCCGGCTCGCCGCTAAGTCGTTCCGAAATCAGCCCGATCGAAGCGGCATACCGGACTCGGCTGACTGCCTATGCGAACGTCAGTGAAAAGCGTCGCTCAGAGTTAGGCCAATACTTCACACCTCCGCATATCGCTAGGCTTATGGCAGCCAAGTTTCAGCCGACCACTGAGGCGGTCAGATTGTTGGACTGCGGTGCAGGACTTGGGGTTCTGACAGCTGCTTTTGTTCAGGAAGCTCTCCAGTGGCGACTCGCTCCAAAAGCCATCGACGTGGTGCTATTCGAAATCGAATCCAGTTTTGTTCCATTTCTCGAGGATACCCTACTTGCCTGCGCTCGCGCCTGTGAGCTTCGAGGTGTCCCTTTCACTTGGCGCATCGACAGCCGTGACTTCATTGAAGCAGTGGTGACGACTATCGCGGCAGACAAACCTTGCTCCACTGATGCGCTGGGATCCTTTACACACTGCATCCTGAATCCTCCCTATTCCAAGCTCGGCTCCGATTCGAGGCAAGGTCTGCGGCTTCGTGAGCTAGGCGTAAAGACATCCAATCTCTACGCAGCCTTCATTTGGCTGGCGGTTCGCTTGCTCGGTAAAGAAGGTGAGTTCTGCAGCCTGAGTCCGCGGAGCTTTTGCAACGGACCCCACTTCGCACAATTCCGTGATATGCTGAGCCGCGAGACAGCCATTGAGGATATCCACACCTTCGACTCGCGCTATGCTGCGTTCCGCGAGGACAACGTTTGCCAGGAGTTGATCGTGTTGCACGCTCGCCGAAGCCACAGACCCCCCCTCGAGTTTAACCTAACCAGCAACACCGGAGACCCGGAGGATGATGTCCTCAATTGGCGGAAGCTCCCCTACCATCGATTGTTCTCGTTGAACGATTCGCATCCAGTGGTGCAACTTCCGATGAGCCTGCAAGATGAGGTGATTATGGAGGAACTCGAACGCCTTCCTTGCTCTCTCGATGACCTGGGCCTTGCCGTGAGCACCGGTGCTGTTCTGGAGCATAGGGTCAAGGATGCCTTACTGTCTGAATTTGCAGAAGGCGCAGCGCCAATGATTTACTCCCACCATCTTAGAAATGGTCGAGTGGTTTGGCCCGGGGAGAGAGGTCGAAGGCCCAGCGCTATCTTCAGAACTCAGGAAATCGAGCGACTGCTTATTCCGTCAGGGTGCTATGTGCTGGTCAAGCGCTTCAGCGCCCGAGAGCAAAGGCGTCGCGTCATGGCCTTCGTTTTGGATTCATCAAAAACGGCAATTCCAGCGACCGTTGTGGGGATCAACAACCAGCTTAATTACTTCCATCGCTGCGGAAAGTCATTGGATCCAAAGCTGGCCGCTGGAATGGCGATGTTCTTGAATTCCACCATCACCGATCGGGTCTTCCGGATCTTTAACGGGACCACGCAAGTCAACGCCGCCGATCTCAGGAGGCTCCGTTATCCGTCTCCGGAGACTCTTCGTCGAATCGGCTCCCAACTGGGAACAGGAATCCCATCACAGACTTCCATGGACCGGATCGTGAATGATTCACTAGATCTTCGGTTCGCCACACGTGGGGCGCTTGCCGCACAAGCATTGATCGATCATGCTCGCTTCGTGCTGGGAGCGATTGGGATCTCAAAAGATTCATCTAATGAACGCTGTGCTCTTGCTCTCCTAGCTTGTCTGGGTGTCATTCCCGGGAACCCATGGACTATTGCACGGCCATCAAGGCTGACGATTGAAACGATCATTGAGTTTTGCTCGAAACACTTTGGCAGATCCTATCACGCAGCCAGCAAGAGATCACTCCAATCCCAACTGATTGATCCCCTGACCGAGAAAGGGGTTTTACAGGAGCTATCAACTTCTACTTCTCACGCCGGTGGAGCGAGAGCGTGGATCTGTCGAGCACCTGAGCGCCTGATCACGTTGCTCCGACTCTATGGCTCTAGAGATTATGATACAGATCAGGAAATCCGCTGAGTCAACAGCCGTCGCCGCTGCAGTTCTTGGGGGGTGATACCAATCGCAGTATCTGCTTTCCGACGAAACCTCGCAGCCTTGGCCAACTTCTTCGATGCAAGGTGACGGCATTCATCCATGGGAGCAGTGGCACAGGTCCTGACCTAGCGATCCTTTCCCCGCCGTCGATGGTATCCGTAACCCGGTGGAGGTTCAGAAAGATCTGCCGCTTCCGGTCGCGGATCATCTGCGCCACAGGATCTGGTCCCGGATAGGAAGGCCAGTGCGCATCGCCGTGATGGAAGTGAAAAGCCGAGCGGAGGATGGCGGAAGATCGGCGTCGGGATCCGCTGGCCGAACGTTGCCATCAGGCAGAGATCTGGATTCCAGTCTTCGAAGAACAAGCTCCTGAAAGCCAGAGTATTGATTCTTCCGGTATAGGCTTCCAGTCCATGGGCTTCGCCCAGCTTCTGCACCATCCTTTCCTCCGCAGGATCATGGGGATAACGCCAGAGGCGAACTCCTGGATGGGTGTAGCTTTGCCTTGGATCATCCGTTGCCAGACCTGTCACAACGACCTGGGGACCCAATTGAATTAATTCTTTCAGCACTGTCAGCCCGCCATAAAAACTTCCAAACAGAACGACCCGTATGGGATCGCTGGAGTCGTCGGCTTCGCGGAGTGCCAGCGCTGATTCATTCCCCGGCGAGAGGTAGGAGATGTAAGAGCTCATCGATAATGTGGTGAGCTTGCGAAGGGGACGGGGGCAAAAAAAGAGGGCGCGACCCGATCGCACCCTCGCTCGAGGCACCGCGAAGCGCCTATCCAGAGAGCACGACAGGCCACGCCCAATGCATGGGCGTGGTTATCGGCCGGGCTTCTGGGAGGAAAATTCGCGGTTTTCGAGCGAAGCCTGATCCGTAACTACGCAAACTTAAAATGTCGGCCTTACGTCTGGATCGATTGCGAGCGTCCGGCAAGAATATTCTGGAGCAGAATATTTGCCAGGATCCGCTTGCAACGGAGCGTGGCCTGCGGACTTCGGCGTGGGATGTGTTAAGTGTTCGTTCATGGCCGTGGTTTTGTAGCACCCCGCTGACATCGCCTAGGAGGTCGCTAATCACCGGTTACGATGCGTCGACATAAAGGTGGAGTTTAAGATGAGCTCAATTCCCAGATTTGACTGAGACACTGCGCTCTGGGTCGGCAACTCTGCCACCCTGAAGCAAAAGACGACTGAACTTAACTTGAGTCACGATGTTGGTAGTCGCCAATGGCCTCTGCGAGTTAACGACGAAATAAAAGGTATTCGTGCCACCTGAAATCAGCGCCGCTGTGGGCTCAGCTTCCCCCCCAATCACCCATCGTGTTCCCTGTCCTAACATCCTGCCATTTTCGTCCATTAAAAACACCACTGCTCTAGCTCCCTCGACCGCTTCGGAGAAATTGTTTTTCATGGTAATTGGAACCACCACCTTCTGAGCCGTAATCCTAGGTGGCAAGACTGTGACCAACAGTTCCGCGTTAACCGCAAGCACGCTTAGTAAGAAGGCATGCAACAACAATAAGATTTGTGCTCTATGGACCAGATGCATTGAGGTTAAGGATTCAGCGACCAGTTGCTGCATTGCGTAGCTGCATGGCATATGGAACGAATGCCTTTCCATCCGCTAGTCTCACATATCCTTGCGGTAGCTCGACAAGGCTTGCGGCGGCTTCCTTCATCTGTTTGTGCACAAGTGAAGCCCTTGCAGTGCCCTGTCGCGTTACCAGGTCTATGCGGATTGGAAGACCGTTCGTCGGTATGGCAGGATACCAAACGAGTGCAAATTCATTTGTTTTGCCCGATTCCACGAGCTTTTCCTTCCTGCATGATTGTCCATTAATTGTCTCTTTACCAAGGTCAGTCCTCGCAAATCTCTTGGCCGCCATCGTCCTAAATTCCATGACTTCGTTTGGTGTCATTGGAACTTCACAGTAGGCACGGAGATTCGGTTGTATCACGTAGGTAACGTTCCGGTCGTATCTCGGTATCACTGCAAACGTCTCCATACCCAGGCTGGAGAGTGCTGAACGTGCTTCAGGGGGTAGTGCATCGGACTCCAGCATCAATACTTCTAGGCGCCCAATACCATTCACCATTATCCACGTGAACGGTAGTCGGCCCTTGGGCTTTCCAGCGACGGTGAACATCCTAAAATCGACCTTGGTCTTAAACGTATTTGTATACCCACACAACGGCAATAAAAGTGTCGTAACCTGGGAAAACTGAGCGAGGCTAGCTAGGTCTTGAGCCACACTCCAATGTGGCAAAAGGAAAATACAGAGCAGTAAGGAGCGCATTGGTAGATGGTGATGTATTTAAGTGTAAGCGGTTGCCCTTAAATTGCGTTATTGAGGTCTCGCATCTACACCTTTGCTTTTGACAACGGAGTATGGCCATTCCCCAAGACCGATTCGGATTGGGCTCCGATGCCATTCACCAGATGACCTTGGACGCGAATCCGGGTTGCCATCAGGGGTTCCACTGCTTATGGCGTCTGGTGACATGAATGGTTCAAAAGTGATTACGCCGTTCTTGTCGCGCCATATTCCGGAAGCTGAGTAAATAACGGCCACCCCCTTTTTGAACGTCTGATAGAACTGGCCATCAGCTTTGAGGTCGATGACTTCGATGCCATCACCATAGCGCCCAGTGTATGTTCCAACCACTTCAGCGGTAGAAGGCGGCGTTTTACTCTCGGTGCAAACGACTACCACTCCCAAGATTAGCAGAACGATACTGCTGGCAAACACTGTCCCAATAGCTTTCATTGACCGATATTCGGTGGCACCTTTCAGTCGTATGCCCACACCATCTACACAGGCGAGGCGGTTCCGGAACACTGGCCCAGAGCCAACGATGGCCAGGTCAGCAAACTGACAGATGGAAGAAGAAGCTTCACTTTTGCTCATAAGGTTCAATAGATGCCCCATGACCTCTGACTTTCGCGGCGTGGTAAGGCCACTCTGTAAATTCAATTCGGATTGGATTTCTCTCCCAAGACCCTGGGGCTCCTTGTGTAAGGTCTGGATTGCCATCAAACTTGCCAGACCAAAGCCCGTCCGGTGACATAAACGGCGCAAAACGAATTACGCGGCCGGTGACTTTCCACTTTCCGGAAGCGTTGTAGATGGTTTTTGATCTGATTTGAAACGTCTGGGTAAAACTGCCGTCGGGATTGAGCTCGAAGGTTTCCACACCTCCACCATATCGGCCCATATACGTGCCTACAATCTCACTGCTTGAAGGGTCACTTGTATTTGAGCTACAAGCAAAGCCTACGAACATCAGCATCAACGGTAATACTTGGATTACTCCTTGCATAAGTCGCACCCTTTTGCGTGAGCAGCGATTTGATGCCACTCAAAGTGGTCATTCCAGGTTTCCAAGTTTTCATTGTCATGTAACCACCATTCCTTTGATTCGCCTAGTTCCTTCTTCTGAAACTGGTAAACAGCGGAACTGTCGTAGTGGCTGTAATACTCTTGCTTATAAAGTAGTATCTCTCCTTCGATGAAAGTGGAGTTTCCGCTAGTGAAGTGCTTCTTTACTCGGTATGGCTGCCCAACGATGAAAGGGGATGGACGCCAACTCATGGTAGCCTCGGAGGGATGGGTGTAAACGATACTGGCTGAGGAACAAAATATTGGACGCCACCACCCGCACCTCGAGCAGCAGCAGGCACAGTTATATTATTGAGCGACCTAACACTCCCTGCGGCAATAAGCCAGGCAGCTACGAATAAACACCAATATATGTTCATCACCGCTTGGGTAGCATTGAGCTTTTTACTGCATTAATGAAATCCTGATGTCGCGGAGAGCCAAATTGAGGGTTGTCAATTGTCACATGCCTCAACGCAGCAGGACTGCCCCAGCATAGCGAGTAATAGATGCCGTCTTTTACTTTTCCCGTAAAGTTACCCAATTCGACGCCACCCTCTTCTACACAGTCCAGAACTTTCGCAAAATCTGATTGTGGCAACTCGGTCTCAATCACTGTTCGCTCAGTTTTCTCCTTCAGGTTGGTTTGGCGGACTTTGAGATGGGAGGTGTGAGAGTGTTCCTCCAATAAATAAGTCGTGCGAATGCCTGACAATGGAGTTGTCTCCACTAGCAAGATGGCCCTTTGCAAGTATGGAGTAGCATCAAACAACTCCAGTAGTTTAGCCTGGGCTGGCGGACAAAAGTGTTTTTGGAAGAGCCGTTTAAACAACTTGCTCATTTGAAAAGCGAGTAGCCCACGCCGATTGCTCCAGCACCAACCGCCGCTTCACCAAAGTAGAGACCCGGCGACACTATCGTCCCACCACGCACAGCGTATGCACCATTGAAAGCGTGACTTATGCCGGACCGCAAACTGCCACTGGCGTATGTTTCAGCAATGATTTCCTCTGTGGCCTTGAGGAAAGCACTGTTGTCATATCCAAATTGTCCAACAGCTTGGCGAAGTCCCACCAAAGGTCCTCCCCTCGGAGTCAGGAACGAATGGACACTCTCGTGCGCCAAAGTAGATGCCTGTTGCGCTCTGGTGAGACCTGGCTGTAAAAATACCTCCCCTGTGGGAGTTGTGTATCCCAGAGTGCCGCTTCCGGCCAACTGCGCATCAGTTGCTGGTAACCGCAATGCGCGTAATCCTTGGATTCCTTCACTGGCAGCAGCCGCGCGCTCCGCGAACACACCTGCTTCGCCCGCTCTGCCAGCGTTCAACGCTTCCCCGCCATAAACCAACGCGGCGATTTGGGCGCCGGTGTAGCCGACGCGATATGCCGTAGAGTTATCCTCGCCGCCGGTCAAGTGGCTGCCCACACCGTAGAGTCGGTCCGCCGCAGAACCATAGGTAGCCTCGTCACCGGTCAGCGTGTAGCCGATGCTGCCACCCACGTCGTAGAGCGTTTGCCCAACGCCTCGCACCGCACCGGAGAGTTGGTGTCGTTGCTGCCCATAAATGCTCTCGGCGGCTTCGTAGTCCACCAGTGCTGTAAGTCCGTAGCCGATTGTTCCTCCGACATTATAAGCCAATTGCCCGCCTCCTCTCGCTAAATCGACTCCCGCATCGAAAGCTCCTTTCCCAAACCTACCATCTGGGTCGAAATAGTTTACGGGGTCTCCCGAGCAGAATGAGTAGAGGTCCCCACTCCCTTCATGTCCCATCGGGTCACCACTGAGAAAGCGCCCCTCCACGGGGTCGTAGTATCGGTGCCCTAAATAGGTGAGGCCTGTTACATCAGACCACCGACCACGCCAAACGCTGGCCCCAGCCAGGTCCCCACCGTGGCTTAATGGTGGGGGTCTATAACTTGGAACGGCCCCATAACCAGTGACCCGCGTCGGATACCAAGTAAGGGTCGAATGGCTAACATAGATGCCGTGAATGTTCCCTTGCACATCTGGAACCAGGGGACAAAACAGTTCCAATGTCGGAACGAATGCATCAAACCCGCCAGTCCCTTGCATCCCTCCATAAACCCCATTCACATCTGGACCTAGGAGTTTCCATGTTGTCCGACCAGCCTCGGTGACGCCAACTTCGAGAAATCTGTGTTCGGGGTCGTAATACTGCTTGATGATTCGCGCTGCTGAGACGTTTGTAACGTTGTTGGTTACAACCGTGGTGAACGTGGTCGTCTGCAACCTACGCCCAAGCCCATCATAAACGGCGATCCAATCGAACCCGGACTTTTGGGAATCTCGCTCGCTGACTGTCAAAAGGCGACCACGGCCGTCCCAAACCAATGCCTGGCTTCGATTCGTTACAGACCCGTTTTTCCACAGCCGATTTGTGATTTGACCTGCTGCATTGTAAAGAACCGAAACATTTTCAGTGGCATTGTTCGTGAAGGTGTTTGTCTTTGAAGCGATAAACCTTCCGCTTGAGTGAATTGCGCTTGCGACCAGTTTGTGAGCGCCTGGCGTTAGGTCTAAGGACGAGCGCCACTGAGGAGAGCTGGTTCCTACAAGGCTTACTGGCATCGACCTGCCATCCAGATTGATAATCACCTGCCCTTTTCCTTTCACTCCACCGTAAGCAGGTCTACGGGAGACAGAGTTCGTTTCGAGTGATACACGAGACAAGGCATCCAAACTTCCGCCCCACGCCACTCCACCACTTGCGACCGCACCCGCTCTTGTCAGAACTCCAACCCCAGAGGATTGCCCATTATCAAAGGCGAATGCATTCGTCCAAAAAGTGCTGGCTGCGACTGCGAGGCGTTCATTGATTAGCCTACGCGACTGAGCCGCGTAGGCGTAGGTGCGTTGGTCTTGATAGTCTACTCTGTCCAATTGATGAGACGCGAGTAAGCCATCTCCAGTCCACGCTAAAGTCTCAGTCAAAGAGGATTGACCGCCAACGTCTGTGGTCGCTCCAAGAATCCGTCCAGTGCCATCGCGTTGCGTGTAAGTTGTTGTCCGCTGGCCTACATTTCTGGAAGTGATTAGCCCTGCGGTGTTGTAACCGTAGGAGCCACCACCTGTGACTCCATTGGCTGATTCCAAGAGCCCATCGCCTCTCCACGTGAATCCGATACCAAATGAGCCGTAGCTAAGCCCTTTCCGCCGCATCGCAGAGTCCCAACTTTCCATTGCTCCAGAGATTTTAGAGGTGCCCACAAACACGTCCTGACGTGTGCGTGAACCGTAGGCATCATACTCATTGGTAACCGTCGTCGATGGCCCAGTGGTCCCACTGGCAAAGCTTTCGGAAATACTGGTCAGGAGTTCTCTGGCATCGTAGGAAAACGTTGTGGTCATCGAATACTGCGCCACAGAATTGCTATGCGAATACACCTTGGAACTCTCGTGCAGCCACGCATCATATGACGTGAGGCACACCACTCCCAACGCGTTCGTCGTGTATTGAGGAAGTCCAGCAAAGGTGCTGTTAGTTGGGTAATAACCGTAAGCTGTCCTTCGGGCTGTCACTCCTCCGCTACCAACATTTTCCTCCATAAGGATTTGGCCTGCTCCGTTGTAACTTGCATTCCAAACGAGCGTGGCGCCAGGCATGATTCGATTCGTCACGTTTCCCAGAGCATCATAGGAAAATGTTGTAACGGCGTTGTCTCGGTCCACTTTCTTGACCAGACGACTTAACCCATCAAAAGTGTTTGTGACGGTCGAAAAGGTAACGACTGTCCCGTTCGAAGAGGATGAACGCACTGAAACAAGATTGTTTCCAACTACGTCGAACTCCGAACGCCCAATCTCCAGCACACTGGCTGCTGGGTGCGCTATCCTAAGAACCACGTTTCCCGCATTGTCCGTGAAGGAATCACTGACTATCGCCCCTGCCCCTGCCCCTTCAGTCACTGTTACTCCGTGGTGAGTGGGAAGGTAAGAAAACGTTGTCTCCCGAATGAGGGTGTTGGCCCCGTTGCGGATTTCCGAACGAGTGGGACGCCCCAGAGCGTCTTTGTAGGTGACCGTTTTCTCACCGAGAGCATTTGCGGCGATGAACACCACTCCCGCCGCGTCATAGAAATTGGTTGTGCGCAGTTGCACTTGAGCCGGAGTATATCCAGGCAGGCTTGGCGGCTGTGCGTTGGTGGGGTAGCTGTTGGTCATCACCGGCCCCGTCGCCAGCTTGATTCGGTCCAGACCATCAAAGACGTTGGTCCACGTATTTCCACTGGGGTCTGCCTTTGCCACCACATTACCGCGACGGTCGAACGATAGCGTGTTTGTAGCAAGTGGCCCATTCGCCGCAGTGTAGAATATGTGGGTTTCCTTTCGGTTTAGGTCGTCGTAACTCGTCTCCCAATAGGAACCGTTGCGCAACGTCTCTCGCCTTAAGCGACCATCGAGGTAATAACTCCAAGACCGTGTTGCTCCATCGGGGCCTCGCTCAAACTTTTTCTTTCCTGTGCTCGTGTATTGGGTCTCAGTCACTCCTCCAAGCGCATTGGTGTTAAAGCGCACAGAATCGGCTAGGTCATATGCAAACAGTTCAGTGCTTAGAACCGTTCCATTGGTATCAAGAACTCTGCTTTGAATGAGTCGCCCAATCGCGTCCCACGAGTTGGTAACGATAACGCCCCTTGGGTCGATGGTGCGCTTTAAGTTTCCAAAGGAGTCATACTCTCGAAAAGAGTTGGCCCACAGCGCATAGCCGGGCATGGCTTCGACCCCACTACCATCTACCTTAGCGGCGGACCTCCAGCGTGTTTCTGTAATTAACCGTCCAGCCGCATCATAGTCGCGCCAAACGTAGTCTTCTGGATTGTAACGTGGTCCATCGCTCCAAGTGAGTTCCCCGTTGTCATTGTAGTAGTTGTAGTCCCACGTCATAGGAACCCCTGTTTCACTAATGACCTCGGAACTCTTGAGCCTTCCTACGGCATCATAGTCGAAACGATTCGTGCGATTGGCTGCATCGATACGCTCCACCAACTGGCCTCGATTGTTGTAGACAAGTGCGACAACAACGTTCGAGTCCGCTGTGCCAGTATATCTAGTTGAGAGCAATGGAAACCCGCGCCCATCGTAGCCCCAATCGGTAGTGGAGGCATCCGCAGTGCCAAAGGCTTTAAGCTCCTGCTTGACTACCCCAAACGCGATGTTCGTCAGACTCTGACCCCCTGCAGAGAATGTGTTGGTCACATTCTGTCTCAGAAAAACATTCGTGCTTATGGGAGTTGTCCCGCTTAGACGAATTATCTGCTGAGCCTGATACGAATAGTTTGTATCGTAGACGTAGCGCGTTCTGTTCCCCACTGGGTCAATAACTTCCCAGAGAAGATTGTTCGTGTAACTCATCGTAGTCGCAGCGGTTTCGTTTGTGCTGCTTCCACCGGTCAGATTCCCCGTGACTACTACGTTGGTTACATTCCCGTTCGCGTCATACTTGTAGTCCGTGATGAGACCACGCTTATCAACAAGCCGCTGCAAACTGCGCGGGTAGTATCCAACCAAGCTCGATTCATTGGTTAGATACCAGTCTTGGAGGATGATTCCCCCTACTGCATTTGAAATTAGTGTAATCAAACCATTGGTGTAACCGTAGAGCGTGTTGTTACCGTTCACATCCAGGATGACAGTCGTCCCAGAAGGACTATTCGTTATCGCGCTGGCAAGGCTTTGACTTCCAGAATAGAGGAAACTTGCGTTGCGCACCAAGGCAAGGTTGTTGCTGACTGTGGACAATTGGTTTGTGACACGCCGATAAGCATCATACTGATTCACCAGTAAACGACTGTCGGGTTTGATTTCTTTCAGCAACAGGTGGGTTGAGTAGGGCACTTGCGTCAGCACACTGCCATTCGTGATGGATAGCGTTTTGTGCTCATACTCAAATGCTCGCTCACTTCCATCCGGCAAGGTCACGCTCGTCAAGTCACCGTGCTCGTCGTAAACGTAACTCGTTGCACGACCATCGCCCGTGGCTGCTTCGATGATTCGCCCGAATATGTCATACGTTAGGACAAGAAAATTTCCGTTACTGGCTTGCACACGCCGCACTTCCTTGTAGTCCGGCATGGATACATTGGTTCCATATTCGTAAGTGCAAAAGTTGCCTCGGTCATCTTGCCACCTCGTCAGGTATGGCTTAAGGCTCGTATCCCCTGAAATAAGACCTGTTTGGTATTTCCGTGTGCTCCCGTCCGGCTTGGTGAGGGTATAGACCGATACCCCGCCATTTACCGTTCGCGTGATTTGGGATTTGAAATCATTCGCCTTTGAACCCATTCCAGAAACGCTTCGATTGTCCAGGAGTGGATTCTTCTCTGCCTTAACCACCCAGGTGTTGTTGCTAAGAAATGAGTAAGCTATAACCGAACCGTCAGGGTCTGCGGCGTAAATGGTGGTTTCATTGGTTGCAAGGCCGAGATACGGCATAAAGTTGAATTTCCAGCCATAGCCAAACTGATTATTTGCCTCGTTAAGGCTCGAATAGTTTCGTTTGAGCTCCAACGGCATGGGGCCTGGTAGACTCAAATCCACCTCGCTCACCCAAAACTCCCCGGTAACTACATCGACGGGGTCGGCTACCGTTGACCAGACTTTATCGGCGGCGGATAAAGCCGTGCTTAAGAGTCCGCGGTCCTCAACCGTTTGGAGGGCCTGTCCAAATTGAGCGCTTGTTGTCCCTGAGCCACTAATCCCATAGACATTCAACGTGGCGATAGCGGCCTCATCCTGTGTAGCCGTTGTCGCGTAATATCCAGCCGTCGCATTGTTCACCACAGACGCGGTTGCAAAATCTGCTACCGCCTGTGGCGCTTGCTCCTTGTTGCCCGCGCTCGGCGGCGTGTAGTCCATGTAAAAGTCGCCACCAGGAGCCACACTGATGGAGGTTTGTGCTGCTTTCAGCAAATCGAAGGTCGTATCCGGAAGAGGTGGGCTGTAGCCGCCATTTATGCCTGGGCTAATAAGTGCTGAAAGGTCGCCACCGGGCGTCCACAACAGTGCCCCCATACCAAGGTAGGTGTTTCCTGTGTTTGTCAGCACCCCAGGCGTTACGAATCCGACTCGGAAATCCTTACGATAGGGGTCTTCAAAAAAGTTCGTTACACTAGCCCATATCGCGGAGTCATGATTCTTTAGCAGGACCCCATTGTAACTGGTATTTCCAAACGTTCGATAGTTCGTGGCGTCCATCGAAAGAATCCCTGGCACCGATACAGTGGAACGTTTTTGGGCAAGCTGAAGCAGTTTGACTGTCGATACAGCCTCCGTCTGCCCAAAGAAGGCATTCATCGCACGATGCTCTTCCGAGGATCCACCGACAAGGTGCATCGCTAGCCAATCTTCCGAACCTGAGTTCAAGTCCAAGCCCGAATCCGGGTGCACTGTCCAATTGCCTGCAATCACCATGCGGTGTAGTCGCACATCAATCATCGGCTTGGTGAGAATGATATCTCCTGAGTTCGGTAGTGCTCCACTGACATGCTTGGCCGCCAGGACAACCAGGCTGCCGTCGAAATAGCTAAATCCAGAAGCCTTGTGCAAACGGGTAAGAACCTCCCGCAATCGGCTCAATCGCTCGTAATACGAAAGACCTGCCATGACAGCGTATCCGCCCTGATAAAGGTCCGGCGACAAAGAATTTGTTGCAGAGGGGTTGGTTGTCAGGAGGCGCTGCATCGCCCACATGTCATTGGCATGAACATTGAGCATCGCACGCGAAACCGCCCCATAGTTGAAGCACACCGCTGCGAGGTCTCCTTTACGCATTGGGTAGTCTGACATGGAGGCAGCTGATTCGATAAGGGATGGAAACGTGGTATTCGGGTTCGGGAACGTTCCTCCGAGTCCCTCCCACCACCCTCGATGCCGCTTGTAGGTAAGTTTTACATTCAACGCATCGTCGCTTGAATTCAACGCGGTGCTTACCTGCTGCGCGCGAAGAAGAGAATCCCCAACGGTGAAGTTCGTAGCACCAGTTGCACCCGAGCGAAACTCTGCTAACGAGAGGATTAAATTGTGCGCATTTGCTCCGGTCTTCTCGTGACGCACGATCATTCGTCGATTGTGCAGGTCGACCAATCTCAGCTCTCCGCTACTCACCTTTTTGGTCGGATTGCTCACGCTCGACACTTCCACAGTCATCGTATCGAAAATCTTGGTCAATCGAGGCGAGGCATTTGTGAGCTCAGAAGAAGACAACGTGTCAACCGCAACCGCAGTTGCCGGAGTGACCCAAGGATGAGGAAAATCTGCCCATCGATGGTAGGCATTTTTGCGACTTCGCCATGAGTAGCCGACGTCATCCAACGACAACCCAGGGGCTGATTTCTGCAATTCTTTCTGAATGAACCTTTCGTAAATTCCAAGAACAGTGTCGTCATCAGTGACAGAAGCGAGGATGTTGGTATCTCCAAAAATGTAGCTCCTAGCCCACTTAAACCCGTTGTCGTAGGCGCTCGGCATGTAATCATAAAGGTTCAGGCCCTCGATGACCTCCGTGTCCTTTAGCCAGGGAAATAAGTGAACCCACGAATTGTTCACATACGCCGCCACCCATGGGTAATTCACCGGCAGCGCACGGTTCGTGGTATACGCTGCGCTCATGTTGTTCACGGCTTTAGACACCTGCAGACGCAGCAGACTGTTATACTGCTTATCCAAGAGCTTCATCTGGTTGTGGTAGGGATATACGTAGACAGTCGGGACTCCAGCTTGTCGGAGTAAGTAAACCAACAACGCACACTGCTCAGCGGGAGCTCCTCGCCCTTCCAAGAATGTTCCCAAAGCTCCTCGCGCAACACCGCCTTGGTTTAGGGATACCTCCGTCACCGCCCCATTCTCATTGAATCCCAATGCATCCGACATCTCGATTGCATTGTGCACATATCGTGTCAGTGCGATTGGGTCCTGACGCATGTCTTTCACGAATTGGTCCAAAGTTGGGTGCCTTCTGAGCTCAGGGCTATGATCCAAATTGGTGTATGTGGTCGCGCCAAACGGGAGACTGAACGTCGTAGTGACAGCGTTGTTTGTTAACAACTGCTCGGGTGTTTTCCCTGCGTAAGCCGAGGGTATGGGCTCTCCTTCGAATTGGGTTTGGTCCACGAATATTGTTCTCGACTGAGGCCGTGCCTCAAAGTCCAGAGTGTAAAGGGGGCTATCCGTGACGTCACCCGAACCAACCGCCACCATCGGGTAGAAATCTGGCACCGATGGCAATATGTTGATGTAAGCAACAATTCCGACTTGATACACTTTATTTGTCGCACTGGCGTCGGCTGCGTGAGTTAGGATGACTGTTCCGCGTCTATAGACTCCCCACTGTGACTCGTGGCCTTGTGTCTCATCCCCATCTTGCATAGCAATCGTGGTCGTCAACCCATTGGAACTTACGGTCAATGAATAGCCGTTAGTCTTGAACGAAAGCCATTCCGGAGGCGTAAAAAAGCTATCGGGAATATCCACATACTGAGGGCCAACGTAAGTGAGATTTGTGCCGCTGCGGGTCCAACAGTTTATCACCACTTGAGGAGTGCTGATAAACTCTCCTGCATACGCACCAAAGCGATAACGCTGTCCCACATAGAGTGGACTACCCCCAACACGGGTTCCAAACGATGCAATCGGGTTTCGAAATGCAATTCGAGTTCCAAGGTCTGTCAGACTCGAACTTACCGCCTGATTGTAGTGATACCTAAGTGCAGAACCTGGAAGATAAGGAAGCAGGGTGTCACTCGCCCCTCCGTTGTCACCACAGACACGGCCTTTTTGAAAATCCAAAGTGACAACAAAAGAATGACCCTCCGCGTTCGTTCCTGAACCACGAACAAAACGTCCTGTTTTGATGCTGTCCTGCTGAGCAAAAAGCGATGCCTCAGTAAGTATCAATAGCATCACAATGACCCACCCGATTCCATTCGTGCGATGATTCATTAAGAATCCTTTCCACCTTAGTTGAAGATTGTTCCTGTGGCAGGAGAATCAATCGTGATACTTAGCGTCAGCACATTCGGGTCCTCCGGGTCACCATCCTGCCAATTGGGGACTCCATCGGCATCCCAATCAGGCAGTGTCGCCTTGAAAAATCCTGCGACAAATTCATCAAACGTCGCCGTAAAGTTGGTCTGACCAGCCACTCCATTCGTTTGAAACACCCACTCGTAGGCGGGGTCTACCAAGTCTAGTCGACGATACACCTCATACAGCTCAGTGCTCAGGCCATTCGTGATTTGGAGAAGCACTTGGTTAGTGCTGAGTAGAGAAATCTTAAGCGCTGGCAGCGGAGGGGGAGGAGGTTGAGGTGGCACCTGGGCAATGGCCAGAGTGATTAGCACTAGGACAGGAGACAAAACGCCAATGAGAATTTTTCTTCCTTGATTCATAGCTATTGCGGAAATAGCCGGTGAGGAATCTTGAGGTTTGATTTAGTAACCAGACCTCGAACCGCTTCAAGACTCCCTAGACCTTACTCCGTTGCTAGTTACGCGATATGCGGATTAAGTGAGTGCCCAGCAATTTCGTCAATGCAAAAGCACCGGCCATCCGCATCCATGGTGGAGCGCCCCCTACCCGAAACGCCCCCCCAAGGTCGACTTGGCTGAATTTGACTGTCTGTCTTAGTGGCGGTCATGAAGGAACGAGACTAGGCCGCGTTGTTGCCTGTTTCAGGCAAATAATGAACGAGGAGAACCATAGTTCAGAGGAGAACATTCATCATTCCACCTGTGTTCTGGCGAACTGGCAGGGCATCAACCAAGTCTCGAACATTCTCATCTGAGCGGACTACCGGACTGTAGCCCAGCGTCTTGAGGACCGTGGTTTATTGAGAACGCACTGAGGAGTCGCGACTTTAGGCTTTGACGGGTTATCCGCCCCGCCATCGCCCCAGTGCACGTAAGCTTCCTCGATGAACCAGGAGTTGCTCCATATAACCGATCACCTCCTGGCTGTCTGTTTCGGTTTCATCGACTGAGGTCGGATTTCGGGAGTGAGTGCAGGCTGGATTGCGTCGTCGCTTCGAACCAGACGGTTTCTGCGGCATCGATTGCCGAATCCGATTCAACAAGGATTGGATATACCTCCCGTTGCCAGGGCGCTCGAGTAGACCAAATTCTCCCACTTCCACAAAATGCGGGCCACCGAAGAATAGAAAGAACCCTTTACCTTCCATTCCCCCTACCCCAACAGGATGACATTGGGTCGATACAAACCGGAAGGTGCGATCAAAGGCCACACAGGAGCCTCCCGGTGAATACGCAAGCGGTCGTGCCATCGATCCCGGTAGCAGTCGAAAGGTCGCCATCGGACGGCACTGGAGTTGCCCCTTGAATTCAGGGCCTCCCGCTTCACCGAACGTCGCTAGGAACGAAAGCTGAAGCGGGTCCACCTCCTTCAACTGGTCCACCGGGAGAATCGCGTCATCGCTCAAATGACATCCAAACGCCAGAAACAGTTTTCCCACATTGCTCCGGGTAAACCAGTCCCCAAAACGATACGCGAACGCGATCAGGATGCCTCCCGATCGGACATACTCCAGCGCAGTCCCAATCTCCTCCGGACGGAACAGTGACTTGGAATCCACCCGCCAACGTTCTTCCTCCCGGTCATAAAGACCCGTCGGTGTCGGAATCACCAACGCATCGACCTCCCGCAGGTCCACCTGATGGAGCGGGCGATCCAGGGAATCGCATTCCGCCCCGACATGCTCCAGCATCGCCGCCAGACCCGCGAAGCGTTCATGGCGCGAACGTGCGCCGTAACCCGTCTCTCCCCAATGCTTCTGCCCGTGCGCTTCATCGAAGAGCACGCGAAAAGTTCCCATCTTCCTCCCTACGGACTTAACGGACGATTCCGACGTGCGGCATCCCGAGCCAAAGCCTGACGCACATAACTCGGGTCGATGCGGAAGTTGGTTGATTGCAGCCGCCGGAAGGCATCCTCCAAATCCAGCAGGCGTTCCGCAGCTGCTTTCTCCAACACACCCACCGTGCCCGCCACCTGAAGGCCCAACCTCTTGGCTTCGCTGCGACCCGCTCGCTCATCCAATAGCACCATGGCGTGTAGCTCACAGGCCAGTGCGATCGCTTCCGCTTCGCCAGGTCCCAGCATGGTTTCCAGGGGGAGGAGCTTTCCCTCCCGCACCTCCACCCACTCGGGCAGTTCCGCAACCCAACGCTGCACCGGCGTGGGCGCGTGGGGATGACGAAGCTCCTGCAAAACCGCGTGGGGAAGGATCACCTTGGTGTAAAGCCTCGGCAGGATGTGCAAGGCATCGATCAACGCCAAATACGAAATCGGACTCGAATCAGCGACGACCAGCGTCATCGCAGTTCCAACGCTTCACGGTCGAATTCCCAGTCCTGAAAAGTGTAAACCTGCTGGGCTTGATGCTCGGCCAGGAAAGCTTCCGTTTGCCATCGGTCCAACCCCAACAGCGTTCCTACCTGATGACGGGTCAATCGTTCGTTCCGGTATCCCTCAATCGCATACGCCTCCAGAAGCTGACGCGACATGGTTGGCATGTCCGGGAGCTGCCCAGCGATTTCTTCAGGTATGGTCACGGTGACTTGCATGCCGTTCTTCCAGTTCGATCGACGTTTTCCACGTCCACTAGAGACAGATTACCATAAGAGCTCCCAAATGGCCATAGGAACTCCATCCCCCCCACCCCGGGGAATCACTTCGAGGGGGGAACGCGCTCGGGCCGATCCGAACCCTTGTCCGAGATCGGGGCGACGGAGGGTTGCCAGGCCCCCTCAGTGGTTTGGAGATCGCGTTCCAAGATCAGTGCTTCGGCGCTCTGTTCGGGCCGCGCGGCCCGCACTCGGCTGGCGGGGGGAGGTCGTTCCGCCCGCCGGATTGTAACACCGGACTGGACCGGTGCCTGGCGTCTCATCCGAGGTAGCCCCGCCGCCCCCAGCGGAATTCGCTCGAGCCCCGCCGTCCGTCGAATCCGGTTCACCTGGGCAATCACCACCCTCAACTGCTGCACGATTCCCGCATAACGCCGGAATGGAAGCTGGCGCATGCTTTCTACCAATTCGTCGGCAGTCCTTCGAAGGGCTCGGTTTCTAAACCGCCGTTTGATCCAGTCAAACACCCTCCTCCTCAACGTCACTTGGACCCCATTCGGGGTCACCCGCACCGCATAACATCCCAAGAAGAGCGGCTCCTTCCGCGCGTCCCGAAGCATCGAGGATTCCCGATCCAGAAACGCATGCTGTCCCACCGTGGATACCAACACGAACTCATGACGGCATCGCACATACACCAGGTTGGCCAACCCGCGTCGAAGTCGCCGATGGCGCCCGGACTTGGATTGCTCCGGCCCATAGAGGCCGGCCAGCTTCTGGTCCACCCGTTCCGGGTCCTTGCGGAGGGGAATCCAACCGCGGACATATAGCACGTAGCCGCGCGACAGATACTGCGTCACCAATCGAGCCAGCATCTCCTCCCGCGTTTTCGCCCGGTAACTCAGCATCGTTCCCTCCCCTCAGGTGATTGAGGACTGTTTTGCGGCACAGTCCTCCCAGCACAAATCCTTTGGGTGATGGCAGCGTGCGCGCGCGATGCGGCCTTTCGCCGTGAAACGGCGTTTGGCGCGCGCGCCCGCATTCCTACGTTGGAAGTTGCCTGCAACCTCACCCCTAACCGATCCCTCTAACCGTTCTCCTTCCGGATCACACTAACCTCCTGAAATTGTTCGCTCCAGAAACACCCCACCTCCCGGTGTCGTCTTTCTGAACCGTTTCTCCCCATCGGCTGGGCTGGCAGAAGTTGCCTCCTGCCAACCCAGCTTACCGATCGAGACGGGTTTCCCCGTCGCTGCTTTCGTATGCGGTTTCATGCCCGGCACCACCCGTTAGCACCCGCCCGCTCCAGAGACTGCCTTGCCTCCCGAAACGGAAACCGTTACCCGGTCACTTCTACTCACAGCACTCTCATCAAGGTGGGCTTTTCAAACACCGGGGGTCTTTACCCCGGCACCGGTAAGCGTCCGGCCGCCTCACCCCTTGCGCGGTTATCTCAGCTCTTCCCCGCAGCAGTCACGTTGGTAGGACCCCATGATGGGTCCAGGTGTCATCCGAAATGTCGCCAACTCCCGTTAACGGCATCTTTTGCCATGGCTCCTTGACCATGGATTTCAGGGGACAGAATACAGAAGCTTCCCCTTACCCTCCGAAGACACTTTTCCCGGTTCGGCCCCGCGTCTCTGCTGCCGGTTACTGGCAAGGGCTTCATCGCCCCTTTCGTGGTTGAGCTCTTCGCGTTCCAGGGATTTGCCCCAGATACCCGGTAGAAAGATCCTCTACCGGCCCCTCGGTGTCACCACCGGAGGACTCCCCACGCCAGCCCGCGTTAAACGAACCTGTCCCTACCCAGGACCGGTCCGAATCCCGCCGGGTGGATTTGAAGCGGACTCCCGCTTCGCACCAACTTTGAACTGAACCGACTTCGGGGAATCTCACCCCAAAGCGTTTCCCGCTCGCCCCGACTCCGGCCCGGGGACTCCATGGGATCGAATCTGGGGATTCCTCGCCGCTTCCCGCGACGCATTACTCCCAAAAGCCTCCCTCGAACTGGACGAGCCAGTCTCCTGGCATCCAGCTCTACGGAGCGTTTGATTCGTGGTTGCTTAAGCCACCCCCTTCCCTGCTGACGGTAATCAGCGGTCCCGGGTCCAAACGCCCATCTCGATCGGAACTGAGAACGCGGCTGCGCTCGATACGTTCCTATCCTTTCCCATACCCCATCCCCGCCGTTCCAGACAGCCTCCAAAGCACCAGAAGGGTCCCCCACGAAGTGACCCTACCTTGATAGGGGATCGTGTCTCCATGCCTGCCGACGGTAAGGAGGTGAAAGACGGGGGACCGGCAAAATTTTCGCGGGCTTCGCCGCTTAGCTCCGCCGGTCCGCCGACTTTCGCGTCCTGGGGAGGGGTGAAGCGGGTGGGTTCCCCACCCCAAACCCCTCCCCGAGTGGGGAGGCAGGCATGGCGTGGCGTGGCGTGGCGGGCGGGGCGGAGCGGACGCGACGCAGACGGGCAGGCGAGGGCGAAAATTCGGGGGGCGAGGTCCAGGATGCCGGGAACGGCAGGCGGCCTCATCCGGCGCAGAACCCGGCCCCCCCCAGGCCAGCCCAAGCGGGTCCGGTTTCCCCTAGGGCCTAGGTGGAAACCGAAGGTCTAGGGACCAGCACAAGCGGACAGGTTCGAAGGCGCAAAGGGGCACTGCTCGGGATATCAAACAGCCCGGCAGGTTGGGGCCTCCAGCAGACCGCCGGGTCAGGAGGCCATACAAGGAGGTCCCTAGAAGGGAGCGGGGGGAGGTTTGTGGGGTGGCGGTTCGTGGTCGAAGTGGGAACCACTCGGGATACTGGCCAGACCGCCTGCCGCCGTCTGGCCTCTGAGCGAACTGGATCTCAGGTTTAGTCCGAGCAGACCAGGAGCACCGCCTTGTCTCCGAACTTGATCTCTTCTGCCTGCAAGGCCGGAGAATCGAGAAAGCTGTCCGTGTCAAAGATCAGCCCGTCGCATTGGCTCTTTTTCCACATCGCATACTCATCGGGGTAGAAAAGCTCAAACAACTCATAGGCGGCTTCTTCGCGCACATCACAGAACCTGGATCCGATGAAGATATGAACATACAGATCTTCGATTGCATCCTGGGTTAGGTCGTTTAGATCGACCCCGTTATAGTCGAGGGCGTAGCGAATCTTGATAAAGGTTTCGTCGGAGTCGTCCCCAATCGAATTCAACAGACGGCTCAGCGCCAGAAGCTCATGCCCCGTCACTGAGGTTTTCCCTCGGAAGACCCACGACACCCCGGGATGATCCCCCGAGGGCCAGAATTTTGCCTCACCTCGCGTGTCGTGGTCCCACCCGAACACCTGCTGGGCCGTCAACGATTCTTCAATAGCCCCGTCGTGTCGGAAATTAAACCCTTCGAAGGTTCCCAAGTCGCATATCTCGAAATCAAGTTCCAAGGCGTTCGCACCGGTTTCCTCACTGGTCTCATCGGGATTGGTTTCTAGCGTCGATTGGCTCATGTCGTTCTCCTTAAAAAAAAAGTGATTAGCCAACCCTGTTTTATCATGTCTCAATGACAATTGGTAGATATCGGGTTGTGATTTTTTCGTCCCTCTGAAATATTCCTGACCTCCATGGGAAGGAGACCGAAACCTCTCAAACTATCGCCAGAGATTCAGCAGGCCTTGCACGAGCAGCTTCGATCTATTACCGACCCAAGAGATCAGGAACGACTCATTGCGATCCTTCGCGCCGTGTCCGGCTCCCACTCCCTCGACGAACTGGCCCGTCTCGCCCAACGCTCTCGGTCCACCCTTCAAAATTGGATCACCAAATGGAGCCGGGGCGGGGTCTCGGAATTACTTCGCCGGGAGACACCCCCGGGAAAACAAAGCCCCCTCTCCGACGCCCGCCTTCACAAGGAGATCATGGATGGATGGCGCTCGGGCCGCTGGAAATCCGCCCAAGAAGTCGCCGACTGGCTCCAGAACGAACACGGGATCCAGCGATCGCGCAAATCCATCTATTACTGGTTGAAGAAATAAGCCTTCGCCTCCGAGCCTCCCGAGCCGGTGCAGCGTGCTCTACCTGGGAAACGGCTCGGACCTTCTTTCTCGGCTGCGTGCAACCTTGATCGTCCCCGGTGCGGATATCTGAGTAACCCCCTATGGGGGGGACCATGATCACCGTCCGCCCACAACGAAAGGTATCCGTCGCTCTGCGCTATTTCCGTGAATCCTTGCGCCAGGACGACGGTTATTTGCGGGAGGATGTCGGGCGTTGGTATGGGAAAGGTGCCGCCCGCCTGGGCCTCGTCCCAGGCGGTGCCATTGACGCCGCAGACTTTGAAGCGCTCTGCCGGAATCGTCACCCCAAGACCGGGGAACAACTGACCGTGCGACAGAGAGAGACCCGACGCCGCATCAGCTTCGATTTTGTGGTCTCCGCTCCCAAAAGCGTTTCGATCATGGCCCTGGTGATGGATGATAAACGGCTCACTGAACTCCATCACCGAGCGGTTGAAGTCGCCCTCAAACGGATGGAGGAGTTCGCCGCCGTCCGCGTTCGCAAAGAGGCACGGAATGAGGATCGCACTTCGGGGGAAGCGATCATTGCCCGCTTTTTCCACACATCGTCCCGGGCATTTGATCCGCTGCTCCACACCCATCTCATTTTCTTTAACGCGACCTATGACCCCGTAGAAAAGTGCTGGAAAGCGCTACAACCCGGTCCCTTGGTCCAAAGCCTGCGCTACTTCACCGAGGTCTATCGGGCTGAGCTTGCTACCGGCATTCGAAGTCTCGGCTACCAAATCCATGCCACGCGCCACGGATTCGAAATTGAAGGGGTGCCACTCGGCATGATCCAGACCTTCAGTAAACGAGGCTCACAGATTCAAAAGAAGGTGGCCGAGGTGGCGGCCAAATTGGGTCGAGAGTTAACCTTCCTAGGGAAAGCGGCGATCGCCCAGTCGACTCGCGATCCTAAAGAACCCAAGTTCACCCCGGAGGAGCTGCGCTATTACCAGCTCACGCAAATGCCGCTCCACGTTCAGACTCAACTCCGCACGCTTATGGCCAACGCCACCAAAACCCAGGCCCCCGCTATCGAGAACCAAATCGCGGATCAAGCCCTCGCCTATGCGCGCGATCATCTCTTCGAACGCCACTCCACCGTCGAAGAAACCCGCCTCCTGCAAGAAGCCCTCACTTTCGCACGCGGTTCAGTCACCGACGCCCGAATGAGAGAGGCGCTCGCGCGGGCTCCCGAATACATCCGCGTGGGCACCAAACTCACGACCAAGGAAACCTTGCGCCTGGAGCGCGAAATGATCGCCTGGGTCAATTCACAGATGGATCTCTACCGCCCCTTCCTCAAAGAGACCACCGCCCCCGAAGCCCTTAACGAAGGACAGAAGCAGGCGTTCACGCATTTGGTTCAGTCACGGGATGGGATAAGCCTACTCGAAGGAGGAGCTGGGACGGGTAAAACCTTCATGCTGAAACATCTGGTTCTCGCACTGCACAAACGAGGACACGAAGTATTCGCGTTTGCCCCCACCACTGCGGCGGTCGAGGTGCTCAAGAAAGACGGGTTTGTCAACGCCACCACCGTGCAACGGCTTTTGGCGGATTTCGACATGCGGGTGGCTGTCAATCGCAAGGTGATTTTGGTGGATGAAGCAAATCTGCTTTCCACCGCTCAAATGCACGAGCTGCTTTATTTTGCCAAACTCGCTCGGTGCCGAGTGATCCTCTCTGGCAATACCGGCCAACATTCCAGCGTTGAGGCTGGTGATTCCCTCCGGCTCTTCACCACTCAAAGCCGCCTGCGTGTCATTCCCCTCGATCAAATCATCCGCCAGCGCAACGACGCCTACCGCGCCGCCATCGCCGACCTTGCCGCGCACCGAGTGGTCGAGGGATTCAAGAAACTCCAGGACATGGGCGCGATCCGCGAAGTGGGTTGGGGCCGGTATCAGGAGATCGCGAAGGCTTACGTCGAATCGCTCAAAGCCCGGCGTTCCGCCTCCATTATCTCCCCAACATGGGGCGAAATTCATCCGCTCAGCCACATCGTCCGCCAGGAACTCCAGGAGACCAAAATGCTCGGTCCCTATTTGGGTAGTGTGCTCGCGCAAGAATCCCTCTCATGGACCACCGCCCAAAAGCAGGATCCGCGGAACTATCGACCCGGGCTCGTCCTCCGTTTTGTTAAAGAAACGACCCGATTCCAGACGGGCGATTCGGTCGCTGTCAAACGGGTAACTCCCTACGGGCTCATTGTCCGCCGCGGTGATGGCAAAATGCTGCGTGTGACGCGCAAACAGGCCATGTGCTTTGATGTCTGTGAAGAGCATCGCATGGTGCTCGCCCAGGGTGAACGGCTACTCCTCCAAGGAAACCAAAGGAAAGACGGCCTTCTCAATGGTCAAATTGTCCACGTCAAGGCGCTGGGTCCCGAGGGACGCATTCAACTCACCGACGGTCGAGTCATCCCCGCAGGATTTCGCGCCTTCACCTACGGCTATTGCACCACCAGCCACGGAGCCGAAGGACGCACGTTTGATGACATTTACCTCATGCTCAGCAATCAAAGCCTACCAGCTATCCACCGCGAGCAATGGTATGTCTCGGCCTCCCGTGCCCGGCACAAGATCCAAGTGTTTACCCAGAGTTCCAAAAAGCTCCTCGAAGCCCTCCAGGAAACCGGCGCTCGTCTGGCCGCGACCGAACTCATTCAAGGCCTCGAGGCACCTCGCATTCAACCAACTCAATCCCGCAAACCATCCCTCTAAATCCTTATGCTGCGCCGATCCTCCACACGCGATCCCCTTCGCACCGATCAGGATACCAGTGCCGTGCCGTATCCTCCTTCGGATCCCCCATTCGTGCTAGGAACCCATCCCTCAGGAATCCGTTTCTACGCCATCCACGAAACCTTGTTTCTTCCCTACGCCGGGCTTCAGTCCGTGCATCTGGGACATGACGTGCTGACTCTTGGTTTCGTCACCCATGAGGTTGTCATCAGCGGACTCGGCCTCCATACCCTCTACGCCCATGTCACCGAGCAGAAGCTCAAGCGCATCCACGAACAAGGCCCCGGTGTTGGAAGCCAGGATTGCTCTGTCTGGATTCGCGAATTGCGTTGGTCCTCGCGCTCGATGACGCGCTGACCAAGCTCCGTCAGCCCGGCAAGAGTCCCGATATCAATACCACAAAAAAAGGGGGGATTTGGACCAACGAACACGGCTGGTTCAATTCCACGGTTGTCAGATCAATCATCCATCCCGAACGCGCGCCTCGTGGCCCACCCGCAGGCATCAATTTCCCATGCTCCCAATACTGAAAAAAACGAAGAATGCGATCCTCGTTTGGTTCGTCCTGTGCTGCGCACAACAAATTTGCCACTTCCTGAAGCAATGCCTCGTTTACAACGAGGACGACCGACGGCGCCGGTGATTTGGCACTCCGCAGGTAATCGTGAAGCCGGCTGACCGTCACTCGCTCCACGAAATGAATTCGTTCGCGCGTCTCGCTCATACGACCTCCATTCGATTCCCTAGGCTCCCCAGTCGCCTCTGCAGTGCCCGACCCAAACAGTGCATCCACCAATCCTCAAATGCTCCTTGCGCCAGCCGATCGTGCGTCGAGGGCATACGCTTAGGCTTGTGCCGGGTGAGTTCACTCACGATCGCCTCCTCCGCAGCCAGCACGAGGCTCAACGCTGCGCGCAAGATCACACTCGCGGGCACTTTCGTCCCTGAGCTTTGTTGCAGACGCAGCAAAAAGGCGTTGAAATCATCATCCTCCACGCGGGTCAAAAGTAAACGCTTGGCGATCATCTCCGTGCGTGGCACCTCCGGTAATTCAGATTGCGTCGGCTCCAGACGCGCCGGGGGTTCAAGCGTGCGACTTCCGGGTGGAGAAGGGAGCACTCTCCCGGTCGTCGCCACGTCTCGGGCTAAGTCCGCAGAAATGGGGTCGTAGTTCTCGAGAAGTGGCTTCCTAGGCATTCACCACCTCCGCCAATCCCTGCGCCGCTGGCCGCAAGACTCGGATCCGCTCTTCCACTTCCCGCGCCAACGCACGGTATTCATCCGCTACCGGATGATCGCCCCGATATTGCAGTATGGTTTGCCCGGCTCGTTGTGCCTCTTGCACCACCACACTCCGGGTGATTTCACTCTTAAACTTCAAGCTCTGCGCCTGGGGATCCACGCAGGTGCGTTCCACATAGTTCACCAACTCCCGCGCCAATCGCGTGCGAGGTCGCGAAATCGCACATACGATCACCCCCAGAAGGGTCAACTGGGCGTTCGCCCGCGTCTGGGCGACTCGGATGTCCCCCAAAGCATCCCCCATCGCGCTGACCGCCAAGTGATCTGGCATCGCGCTCAAAATCACGTAGTCTGCGGCCTTGAGCGCGGGAATGGTCGTCTTGGTCTTCTGAGGAGGCGTGTCCAAGAAAACATAGTCGTAGCGCCCCCTCAGCCGTTGAATCGGAGCCAGCAGCAAATCTTGCTGAATCACCCACGGGTTTTCCGCCAAGTAGGTATCGAGTTCCGCCAGCTTGCGGGAGCCTGGGACCAAATGAATCCTCGGCGGCAGCGGCACCTCCTCTCCTTCCCGATCCGTGATGATGGTGTCCTCCGCGTTTTCCGCTCCGGTCAGGAGCTCGAATGAACTAATCCAACCCTCGGTGGGCGCTCCTAAAACTTTGGTGGCTCCACAGGTCATATCCAGATCAATGATGAGCGACTGGCGTCCAAGTTCTCCCAGTGCTCCTGCCAATTGAATCGTGTTCGTGGTTTTTCCCACGCCTCCCTTCTGATTTCCGACCGCAATTACAACAGTGTTTCTCCGATTTTCCATGAATCTCTCTTCCTCCCATCTCTCTTGAAATCTCCCAGGGCACTTTGGCGGGTGGGCCCTTCGGCCGTTGCCAACGCCTATGCGCCTAAGGGCCTCATGGCGTTCTCGCATAGCCAACTTCCCAACACAATAGGTGTTCTTTCTTAAGGCCCGATGGCCTGATGGCCACGGCGCTCGTGATTCAGCCTAGAGGCCCAAACGCCATCGCGCCCCGCAAAAGCCAAGAGGCCAGACCGCCATCGTGCGTTGACTTAAGTTCGCCTCTTGCGGCGGTCGTATTCGCCGGGGATGCTCTTTAAGTCAGTTAAATCAAAGTCAGAACAGGAGGAGAGGTCTCGAGCCAACGACATAAAAAAACCAGCGCGCAAACGCTGGTTCACTGCCCAACTGGACAGACATCGAATAGTGAGATGTTCGAGTATGGATCAGTCCTGCATCGGCCCGCAATAGGGGTTCCATTCACGGAACGAGTCGGCAGTTGTGTCTTGTTTCCGGGATCCTCGTTCGAGGGAGGAACAGAGGATGATCATACCAGGCGGTTTTCATACATTGACACCGACTCAGCTCTGCAATGTGCTTTGGACATTCCAGGAACGTCGTATTTCAAACCAGGCGTTCCGCGTGGCGTTCGCAGTAGAGGCTCAGCAGGCGATAGGATGCGCACTCCGCCGCCTTCGCCCCCAACGGAGATCACTCCTGTCGAACGCTCCAGAGCTGCTTTCTCGCCTGTCAGGCATTCCCCGCGATCGGGTCGCGACCGCACTCCGTCAACTCGATCGCGCTGGCGTCCTTGCAGGACCAGGACTGCGAAGGACACCGATCCCGGGAAGCGAGGCATTGCTCGAAGTGCTACGCTGTCGACGAAGCGCGCGTCGCCCCATCCCTGTGCCGCGAAGAATCCTGACGTTTCTGGCCCAGCACTCCGCCCTGGCGCTGAGCCAGGTGATGATCGGATATCTACTCCGGGGACTCTCCCGCCATCCTCGAACGGGCGAGATGGGTCACCGGGGCACGGTGAAAGCCTCCTGGCTCGCGCGTCATCTCGGGCTGAGCCTCCGCAGCGTGCGTTTGGCTCGGGCCTCTCTCATCGACCAAGGCTGGATCAGCGCCGATACCCAAAGCGTCCAACGGAAGCTCAATCGGGATGGTGCCTATTTCACGATTCGCTTAGACTGGAAACCGAACCCAGTCAGAACATCCCAGGAGTCGCGCCCCATGTCTCCTCCAGCGCCTACCCAGAACCGCCACCTTCATCGCGAATCTGCACCCCTCCAGCCCAATCGTCCCCCGGATTTTGCACCCCCTAAAGAAGACCTGAGAACTTCTATCGAAAAAGATCAAAACCAGAGAACTCACCCAACCGCTCCGCTGCCTGAGCCGAATCCTGGTGTTTGCAAAACCAAGCCCAATCTGAACGCGGTTCAACTCGAAGATCTGCGGAATTTCGGTCGCATGGAAATTCTCTTTCGCCAGGCCGTGCAGCGATACGGGCTCCCCCCCGTCGAAGCTGAAGTGCTCAACTTTATCGCCGCCGCCGTGCGTGCCCGTGAGATCGGCCGTGATCCTGCCCGGGTCTTTGTGTGGATGGTGCGCCACCGCAAATGGGATCACATCACCCAGGCCCAGGAAGATTACGCCCGACGCGCTTTGGCACGCTATCGGCAGGCGGATTCGGATCGATTTCGACCGGATACGACCAAGGGAGTGGGGGAGATGAATTAACGAAACCAGGAACAGACCGTGCCGTCCGGCTGAATCGGCGGGAGTAAGATCTTTCGATACCCATGCTCCGCATGAACCACCACACAGTAATGCTTCTTGAGTTTCCGCAATTGCGACGGTTCGAAACGATATTGTTCCTGCCGATGACGAGTTCGCGAACGGCGTCCGTCACCTCGCGTCTCTGATTCCTGATAGCCTTGCTTCTTTCCAACAAACTCAGCACTTGCTTTGGCATCTTCCTCATCTGCCGCGGTAAAGAGCAGACGATTGCGAAGGTTCAAGGTCAGGACCTTGCTCGCTTCGGCCCCTAATACTGGAACAAAGGACGTTGTGCTTTGAGTTGCCGCGATAAAAGCCACCCCGGCCTCACGAACCACATCCACGATGGAATGATCGCTTACCCCGTCTTCCGAATGCGTCATGAAGTGCTGAGCTTCGTCCGCCAGGAACAGCAGCAGATTGCAGGCAGCACGCTCCTCGGGGGAACGATCAAAGCGGCGCAACGCTTGAAGATAGAACAGATGCTTGAGCAGGGTTCCGACAAAGCGGCGCTCGGTCTGAAGTCGCTGGGGCAACGCGAGACAGACCAACTTTCCCTTTTCCATATCGGACAAGCTAAAGGTGCTGTCTCGGCAAAATACTTCGGCCACTTCGGGCGTGGTGAAGTGGTGGAGATAATTCGTGATGGTTCCCGTAATACCGGCCAACTGTTCCGCAGGTTGCCCCAGAAACTTTTCAAAATGCTTGATGAGGGCCTCGCAGCCAGGTCTTCCCGTCATCTGTTCCACCGCTTCTCGCAATTCATCCAGATCGGTCAACAGATGATAGAGGTTCTCCAAGCTCACGTCATATTCCAGAGCCGCCAAGACCGCGAGCCCCTCCGCAATATGGATCTGCGCCGCACTGCGAAAGAACCCTTGCTCGCGTCGATTACCAAGACTGCTGGCCGTGTCTACGATACAGCGGGCATACGTGGCAAACGGGATGGTGCGATCTCCCACCAAATTGAAGCGATGAACCGGTTTCGCCTCGGGATCCAAACTTCGATCCACTACGCGCAAGAGCATCACATCCTGCTTGCGTCCGAAGCTGTGCGCCATGGCGCTCACCGTCTCGTGCAAAGTCCCTTTGTCGTCAATCACCAGGCCTCCGAATGAGGGTAGATTCGAGAAGAGCTGATGCAGAATCTGTCGCACCCCACTTACGGTCTTTCCTGATCCCACCGCTCCCAAAATCAGCCAGCCTCGACAAAAGTCCTGCACGGTCCAATGGAGTCCACCCAGACGACATGCAATCGGCCCGTTGCGCCTCGGTCCCAAAAGCAGTCGGGTCGCCATCCAAAGCCCCCCCAATGCCAGCCCATACCAAAGGAGCGGCTTCATACGACCACCTCCACATGATCGGCAACCACCGCCAAACGTGCGTTGCCGCCGCCTCCACGCATAACCCACCCGGCGATCGCATCGCCCACGTGTTCATCCACAAACTGGTGGAGTGTCCGGGCCCCAAGCCGACGCGAGTAGCCTCGACACGCCAAATACGAGATGACACCCGGATCCACTGTCAGGAGCCGTCCTTTCGTCGCGTTCATCTCCACGATGCGCCGAACGTATCCCTCCGTGATTTCCAACTGGGCCTGGCGACTCAAGGGTTGGAACACGTAGGGGCGACTAAACCGGGCTCGCAACTCGGGCCGTAACCACGATTCCACCGCCCGGATCACATGACGTTCAATGCTCGAAAACGGAAGATGCTCGCGCCCGGCCACAGCGCCCGCCCCTAAGTTGGTGGTGACGATGACGTAAATGGATTTCAGACTCAGAGACTCACCCGCCGCGTTGGTCAGCACTCCATCCCCAACGCCCTGAAGGAAGAGATGCACCAGATCCGGATGAGCCTTTTCAATCTCATCAAACAACCAGACCCCCGCCGGGACCCGAGCAAACGCTTGCGCTAAGCGCCCCGCGTCCCCATCTCGATTGCCGAACAATCCCTCATAGGCCGCCAAGGTTTTGAACTCCGAACAATCGAGGCGAACCAAACGTTCCGCCCCAAATAGCCCGTTGGCTAGGGTGAGAGCCAATTGGGTTTTTCCAACGCCGGTGGGACCGGCGAAGATGAAGCCGCCTCGAGCCCCCGGTTGAGGAACGGCTTGAAGTTCGCGCCGCTGAATCTCACGCGCCAAGCGCTGGACCACGGGCATCTGACCGCGGACGTGGGTAGTAAAGTAGGTTTCCAGAGTCGATAAGTCCGCGACCACCGGAACAAGGGCTTTTGCTTTTGGTTTAGTCATTCACCTAGGAATCCGCTGCTTCCAGATCGCTGGTTGCAAACAGGTTGCATAGGGCGAACTCAGCCGCTCCACAGATCGGACAGTCTTACGTTCCAACTCCGTGCAAGAGAAAGGGTTTGACCTGGATTGAACCCTTGTGGCACGCCCTGGGGAGGTGCATCGATTCACTCATTCCATTCCAACCAAGGTCGCGTGCCTCCTCGGGCCTCTGCTCCTGGGGTTCTTCTTGGTTCGGGTGGCTCAGGCTCAATTGCCCTCGGCCATTTCTTCTGATCCCAAGACTGAATTCCTCCAACGAGACGCCGAAGCGAAGCGGGCCGAAGCCGAGGGCCGGTGGGACCAAGCGCTGTCCCTGCGCCGGGAAATGGTGCAAGTCCTCGAAAGTCGATTCAGCCCCGAGAATCCCTTGGCGGATCAGGCGCGTGTCAGCCTCGTCGAACCCCTCAGCGCCTTTGGACGTTACGCAGAAGCGCGGGCAGTGCTCACGAAGTCCCTGGAATTACGTCAACGGCTCCTGCGCCCAGGCAATCCGGCGATTACCGATGTGCTGATCCGATTGGGGGAGGCCTGTCGGAATGAAGGAGATCTCAAGGCGGCGGAACAGCTCTACCGAAACGCCGAAGAGAGCCTGTCCTCCACGCACCCGCTTCGTGGTGCGTTACTCGGTTTAATTCGAAATGGGCAAGCTCACCTGGATGTGTTGGCCGGAGACAAAATCGCCGCTGAAAAGAAGTGGGGTGAGGCCCTCACCTTGATGGAATCGGTTCAGCCTCCTCAACCCGCTCGCGTCGCGCTGGTGCTCACCAGCCTCGGCGAGGTGCATCGTAGCTTTCGACAACTCGACCGCGCTCTCAAAGAACAGCAGCGTGCGGCAGAACTGCTCGCACAGCATGCACCCCATTTACCCTCGCGCTGGTTGGTCGACAACAATCTGGCCTCGGTTCTTCGCGATCAACGCCGCTCGCGCCAAGCCCTGCCGCTTTACACCAACAGCCTTCAATCGTTCCTCACACTCCGCTCCTCCAATCATCTGGAGATTCTCCACGTTCGACGAAACCATGCGATGGCCCTGAGTATGGCAGACGATTCTCAAGGGGCCTTGGCCACACTCACGGACGCGTTGAACCAAATGGACGCCACGGGTCTGACCAATCATCCACTCTATCGCACCTTGCGATTGGACCAAGCGGATGAGCTACTGCGACAAGGGGATTTGATCGGATCGGAACAGCTCTATCAAAGCTTGTATCAGCAATGGGCCCTCGCTCCGGACCATCCGCAACGACTCGACATTCAAGAGCGCCTAGCGACCCTCGCCGAGCGGCGTGGAAACCTGGCCGAAGCGTTCGATCAATGGGAGACCGTGCTCAACCGCCGTCGTAGCCTGGCTCAAACCGAACCCCGTCGAACTCCTGAACTCACCTCCACCCTCATCGGATACGCCGGACTCGAACGGTCCCTCGGACGATTCGATCGCGCTGGCGACCGCTTAGAGGAGGCATTGAAGCTACCCCCCGCACCCGACGTCAGCGATCCGCTCCTCCTGGCGGATGCGTTGGAAGCACTCAGCACCACAACAGCCGCTGCTTACCAATGGAAGAATGCGTTGCGTTACTCGGAACAGGCACTCCGACTGCGCCGTGAAATCTTAGGCGCGACTCATTCGTTGGTCGCCCGCAGCCAGCTCCAGAACGCAGAGTTGCTCCAGGCCATAGGCAATCTCGCCGCCGCAGAACCGCTCCTTCAACAGGTGCGCACCTTTCTCCAGAATTCCGACACTGAGGATGCAAGTCTACGCATCGTAGCGGATGCCGTTGAAGGACGCTGGTTACAAGCCTCCGGCCAATGGGACTTGGCCGCAGCACGATTGAAGCGCGCATTGGATGCTTCCGAAACCCAAGCACGATACCTCAACGCTGGCCTCCTCGCCGATATGGCCTGGGTCGACCTGGAACGGCATCAAACGAACACAGCAGTAAGTCTTGCAACCCGCGCGCTGACGTCCCTGGAGACGGCCTGGGAAAACGTCCTCCGATTTACTCCCGAAGAGGATCGATTGGCCTGGCAGGACTCCGCAGATTTGCTGCCGCTATTGGCAGCTCTCGGAAAGCTCGAGCTCCTCGCACGCGCCGTGTTGCATCTGAAAGGCTTGGTCCTGGACACCACCATCGAAGAACGACAACTAGTCCGACTGGAAACCGCCGACACTTCGATCGCCGCCCTTCGCGAGGCAAGGAAAAGGCGCTATCAACTGGAGCTCGCTCGCGGAAGCCTTCAACCCCCATCGCCTACCGAGCTGAACTCCGCCCGTCAGACGGTAGAGCAACTCGAGTCCGCCATCGCGCGTCGCTCCTCCGTCCTGCGGGATCATCGACGTGCGTTTGGTGTAACCGTTGAATCTGTTCAGAACGCCTTGTCGCCCGATTCCGTGCTGCTGGAGTATGTGCGTTATCCCAAGCGGATCGCGAACCGCCAATCTCAAGCCTGGCTGGGCGTTCTGGTGTTCAAGCCACGAGCCGCGGTTCAATGGATCGAGCTTGGCCCGGCGACAGGCCCCAACTCCATCGGCCACTTCGCCCAAGAATGGCAAAACGCCATGCGCAACCCGGCACCGCCTACCGATTCGCAAGCCATCACGACCCTCTCCAACCTAGCTCAACAGGTTTGGCAACCCATAGCCGAACGGCTCGGGGCAAACGACCGTCAAATTTGGGTCGCTCCTGACGGTGAAGTAAATTGGGTTCCTTTCGCGGCGCTCTGGCATCGAGATCGCTTCGCCGGGGAGACCGTTTCCTTCCGTTACTTAACCTCGGGGCGAGACTTGCTCTCCGAATCGGTCGCTCCTCCCAAGACTCGCTCGATGGTCGTCCTCGCTGCTCCCGAATTTGACCGCTCCAAGTCTGCAAAAATAGAAAACCGGTCCGCGTGGCAATCCTTCAAGGACTTCTTGAAAATCCCCGGTCTTCGGGGAGAGGGTGCTGCTGAGCTCCCCACGCGATATGACTCTCGCCCTTACACCGCGCTGGAGGCCGATCAGATTGTCGCCATCGCTCGGAAGGCAGGCCTCGAATCCGTGACACTCTTGCGGGGAGAGCAAGCAACGGAACAGGCCGTCACCCGGCTCAATTCTCCCTTTGTGCTTCATTTCGCGACCCACGCCACCTTTCTGCCCGATGCGGTTGCCTCGCCCTGGACGGCTCGCAGTCAGCCCGAAAGACCGCATCAATGGTTGGCTCATCCCATGAGCCGAGCGTGGATCGCCCTAGCGCATGCCAATGACACGTTGGAAGGATGGCGGGCCGGCAAACCTCCTGATCCCACCAACGACGGACTTCTTTCTGCCGAGGAATTCGCGTCCTTGGACCTGTCTCAAACCTGGCTAGTCTCCTTGAGTGCCTGCGAGACAGGAGCGGGCGTGGTGCGGAGTGGCGAAGGGGTCTTTGGATTACGACGCGCCGTCGCCTTGGCCGGTTCGAGGCATGTCCTCATGACCCTTTGGCCCATCAGCGACAAACCGTCTCAGGAATTGATGGCGGTCTTTTACAAAGACTTGTTCGCCACGGGCCAACCGGCTCTGAGCCTGTCGCAGGTTCAACAGCGCAAACTCAGCGAGTGGCGAACCGCGGAAGGCCCTTCACGCGCGGCACGCTGGGCGGGGCCCTTTATCCTGAGCTCCATGGGAAAGTGACCTGGAACTGGAGCGGTTCGTTTCAGTCTAGGGCACGTAGCCCTGCTCAATGTCGGTGCCCGGCGCGTTGCCCACCGTCAATCGGCCCTTCAATAGCACACCAATAACTTCAGAGGATCCCTTGATCACCTGCACCTGGGGAGCATTGGTCAAGACAACGGTGCCCTTGAACAGCACCCGCTCTCCCCGAGCATTGGTTCCGGCCAGATCCACATCGAACGAGGTGGTGTTATTGTTCGCGGCGCGTGTCGCTGAGTCGATAGCGCCACTCAGCCTTGTTCCTGCATCGGCAAGTTCCAGGCGACTCGAGCGAACGTTCAATTGCAGCTTTGGAGGCAGTCCACTAGCGACGCCGCCTGCGCCCTGAAAGGATCGCTCACCCCAGGGATATACGTAAACCAAGGATCCGGTGATCAACACGAAGGCGGCGAAGGCGACGGCCTTCGCCTCAGGTGATAAACACAAGAATGTCCACAATTCACTCCAGAAGGAAGACCGACTCGTCTTCGAGCCATAAGGCTTCAGATGAGTGCCGCGCAACTGATCCCAGTCTCGTCGCAACTGGTCTTCGGTCGCCCGCTTGCGCACGATTTCTAATGCCCGTCGATGCGCCTCTTCCGATTCCTTGCGCAACGCCTCTCTGGTTTCTGGATCCATTGGCTCAGGCATGCGCTTTATCCTTGGTTTTCAAGATGGCGGCAGCGGCGCGTGTTCGATCTCCGAGACCAGCTTCGCAGTCCAGCAAGCGCTCATGGGCTGTGCTTTTTGGAATCCCAAACGTGGATGCGACCTCCGGGCTGCTGAAATCCTGCTGCTTGAAAAAAAGTATGTCGCAGGCTTGTCGGCAGTGCCCCAACCGCAGGAGCTCCGGTGGCCTACGATGGCACTTCAGTTGGCAGCATTCAGCCGCCATCGCTTTAAGCATGGGTTCGAGTTGTGGCAGTTGGAATTCTGATTCCTGGTCCTGGGTGTCGGGTTGATCCGTGAACTTCTGCAATAAGTCGCGGACGGTCTCTTTCATCTGCAACGCGACCCAACTTCGAGGGCTATGCTTCCTCCAACGGACGTGCGCGATGGCTCGCCCCAAAGGCGTGAAGTCAGGACGCCAGCCAACTCGGGCAAAGAGCTCATTGCGGACGTGCTCCGTTGCATTTGCAGCGATGGTAGCATTGTCCGTCTCGAGAGCGGAAAGGCGTAAAAGGAAAACCTCCAAGGGTTCTCGAAGCGCTATAAACTTCTCTTTGGTCTTGGCATCCAAATCGTCAAAGGACCGATGCCGGTTTTTATGAACCAGTTCAGCCAAGTCTTGGATTTGCCGCTTGGTGATCGGAAAGAATCCAAAGTCCATGCACGCGAAGCAAAACGAACGGAATCTGCCACGGTCAAGAGTGAAATCTCTGTGGGACTTGAAAGTGAACAGTCCTCGCTAGGTTCCGTTGAGGTGGGAAATCAAGTCGAAGAAGCGGTCAATCGCGGGTTGTCCGTAGATCGGTTGTCTATACAGCCGCCCTTTGACGAAAGGGCGGCCCGGCTTGAAGCCAGCCTCACGGAGTAGGTCGCGCAATTCCTCCAGTTCATCCTTTGAGCTCGCGCTCAAACGCAGCTCGGATCCCTTCTTATATCCAGCCCATCCACAGGACTCGACGCGGTCAGGGTTTTGCTGCCTAACATAACCGTTGCGCCGATAGATGGCCGCCAACTTGGCGATCACGCGATGGGAAGGATTCGACCTGTCCATGGCAATATTAGGCAGTTTATTCATCGCATCTGGTTTTTACAGGGTGGCGGCGGCTCTGACATCACGTCCTCAGATCGACGGCTGAAATCATGGCGTTCCACTTCGAAATCGATCGTATTCCTCCCCGTAGTATCGCTGGGTTCTCATATAATTGGAGTTGGGTATCCTGCGATTCCATGCTTGATATCCGCTGAAGTCAGTTGGAGCTGCGATGAGGTGACGGTAAAGGTCTGTGCCAGACACCTCGTTCTCAGAGAGAGCTAGCAGGTCTTGGACGATGTTGCCAGCCCTCAGAACCGCCTGGTGCTCCTTTTCGCTTTTCTGGTGTATGTAGTCGTCGCGGGTGATTTTTCCGCCCGTCGCCTGCGCGACCAGACCCTCAATCCCCGAGAATTCTTGCGCATTGCAGATTTCAAAGATGAGGGCTGTCAACTGATCCGCAGGGCACAGAGTTTTAGAGATGCGGATCAGGATGAGTTTGTATTCTGGCTCAAAGCCATGTTCGGCCATGCTCACGATGGGCTTATCGTCACTCCAATAGATGCGAGAATCCGCGATGGGGCGGTTCCATTCCGTGCGCAGCCATTGCACCAAGGGTGGATGTTGCCTAAGCAGCCTGGCAGCCCGTGGACGATCAGCCAAAAACTTATCCAAGGAATGCCTTGATAAGAATCGATCCCGGTGAAATCCAGCGCATCCAAGCGAAACCATTAGGACCAGCATCCATGGGCAGAGTAAGGACTGTCGGCGAAGGTTCATGGATGTGGGATGGCAGGTGGGATGGCGCTACCCGTAAGAAGCATGAAGTGGGCCTGGTTGCACGTCAATGAGACGACCATTGGTGCGGTCGAACTGCTCTCCGATCTTATGAGTGAGGTTCCAATTCAATCGGGTAACGCCCTCCCAGATTAGAAAGAGGATGAGAAAAAGCGCCAGCACGCCCCATGCACCGCCGCGACACCGATACTCGATGCGCATCTTCATTCGTAAACCCAGATCTATAATTGCACATGGGCCCAGGCCGGTGACCGCTTACGGGCGTCATCGTTGCAATTGTTTGATAGCTTTCAAGATAGAGATGCAAAGACTGCCAGAATATTTGGCATGGCCGACGACTACCCCTGACCCATCGATCGTGAAGAGATCACTCGCATAATCTTCTCGGTTCAGCCCTACGATAATCTGGCTGACGGAGATCTTCCCACCAAGCGTGGTGACTGTTTGCGGGGTGGGGTATGAAACAAGCAGATATTTTCCCGCCACCATAGCCCGATACGTTCGCTGGACATCGGGAAGGTTGAATATCTTGTGCTTATCGCCAACTCCGGAATGAAAGTTTGAGGATTCCAACAATTGGAGCGCTTGGCGACCCAATGCCAATTGTTCGGACTCGGTCACGGGTGCTGGGTTCGTGCGCAATTCCAATTCAACGAAAGGCTTGTCGGCTGCTCGGCTGAGGGTCAGTAATCCCACGAAGCAAATTATTGTGAGGAATTGCGATTTCATAAGTGCCAGGGTTTTGCAGGAATACTTGCCAGAACTTCTAATCAGTCCAGTGCTTCTGCCAGCCGCCGACTCCAAGACGCCTCGCGTCGATGGTTTCGAAACACCCGAAAAGAACTATCGACCACAGAGCGGAACACATCCGTGAACAATTCCACACGCCTCGCGTCTGCATCGTCTGGAAAGCATACGACAAATGTCATCGGTTAGTCCTCCCTTCCGCTTTCTTACGATCTTTGCGCTTCCTGAGTTCTGCGATCTCCTGCGCAAAAACCTCCCCGAAGTTCAATGCAATCGGCTGTGCTCTTCCCAATTCGTGATCCCACCGACAAACGGAACCGTGCTGTTCGAAACAGTAAACATTGGCATCTCCAACGATCTTGAGAAATGGAACGAGTGATGTCTTGGTATTCTCACGGAATAGCGTGGTCTGGATTCGAATGTCCATCCACTCAGGGATGCCTCGGGCAAGCCCAAAAACGAACACCCCATAAAGAAAGGACCAGAACGGGCCGACTGCATACTCCTTCGCACGGGGCCATATCTCTTGCTTAGCTTCGACACAGATGCCACCTAAAGGTGAAATCGAAAACGCCCTGAAGTCCTGGGGGAGCTGGAAGCCGATCTCTCGCTCGAAATCCTGCAGCACAGACTCTGAAGGAGCATCGTTCCCGCACGCAAACACCGAGAAGTCACCATCAAGGTGCTGGTCCAGGATCGTCTTGATTTCCGTTTTCCGCTTGAATGGCCACATAGGACCTGGCGAATGCAGGCTATCCCGCAAGCTGGCGCATCGCCATCCCGCTCATTACGCCCGAAGCGATGCCTCGTGTCGATACTTCAAGTTCGGCGATGTCATTATCGCCCTCGAACTGGCATCCCTGGTGACCATTCGACCGGCATCAGCCATTGCCCACCGGTATTTGTCCGATTCCAGCGGTGCATGATATAGGTTTCGCTCTGCCAACTAAATGTGACGGCCGGTGAGCTCCCACGGTAGAACACGGCGATCTGAGAATTGGTTTTGATCACCACTCGACTTCTGCCCCAATACCAATCCTGGTGGTCGAAGTAATGTCGCCCCCACCCACCGCCCGGCCTTCGGTAAACGAAGCTTGTTGTGAATGGCTCTGCAGTCCAATTGCATTCCTGCACAATGCACATTTCGCTGCCATCAAGTGCAACTGCGCGGCTGACCACACGGGGCGAGCTGATGTGATGAACGCACGAGCTCAGCCCGGCCACCAGAACGGCTGCCATGATTCCAAAGGCTATACGCGCTCGTAATGCCATACCTTAGACAGCTATTGGTTAATCGCACAGCACGGTGGACTCGTGTTGTTACAGTCGATGCCACTCAAGGAGGCCATCCGTAACCAAATCCCCAGTTAAGCGCTATTGGCTCCAGTCGGTAGGCTGCCATTGCGAATCCCGATGATTTCGCACCAAGCTTGGGCAAAGACAGCGTCAGGATGGCGACTCCACTCCCGGAGAGCCGCCGCTTCGTCCTGCGCACCAGAGGCTGCCAGACGCAAGGCCAGATACTCGCCAATGAAGGGCGGGGACTGATAACACTCGTAAGTCGCCGAAAATGTAAGTGACTGGAAGCCCGCGGAACGCAACAAGCCCGGAAACTTGCGGCCGATATGAACATCGCCTCCATTGGCTGTCTGGATCTCCATGTAGCGTTTGATGGCCGAGTGAAGGCCATCCGTGTCAGGCGCGACGATAAAGCCTCCCCAGTCGGGACTGCGCAACGCGATCAAGCCTCCTGGCGCTAGGACGCGGTGTAACTCAGCCAACGCGGCGGCGGGTGATGACAGGTGCTCAAAGACGGCATGGGCGAACACCACGTCGAATGAAGACTCTGGAAACGGCAACTCGTAAATAGAACCGACTTGGAATGTGGCGTTCTGTAACTCCTGGCTGGCGGCCCGATTGCGAGCCCGTTCCACCTGTGATTGCTCACGGTCAACTCCCGTGACACGACCCGCGGAAAGAATTCGGGCGAAGTCGCACGTCACGGAGCCTGGTCCACACCCACAATCCAGCAATCTAAGCGAAGCGCGAAGATGCGGGAGCAAAAATGCGGCGTGGGTCTGAGCAGAGCGCTGGGCCATGAAGTCGCTGGCGTTCTGGGTATAACCGGGAGTGTAATTTTCGGGAGGGTGCATCTTGTATTGCCTATGAATCTCAGCGGCTTCGCCGATCTCGGATCACGAACGATAGCATCTCCTGGATCCGCCCGATCAAATGTCTGCGCTCTAAATCCTGTCGGATTTGGTCCCTTCCACTAATCGGTGATCAGCTACATCGCCGGTGTCACATAAGCACTCATTGGGAAGCATATTCCAGCCCCAAATTCTTTCCCTGCGGAGGCCAAGGGATCTCCGAAGCAATAAACACTATCCCGCATCGTAGGTTTCTTACTTTCGCAGATGGCCGAACCTGGAGTCCCTGTCGATCAGTTTTCATCCGACGCTGCCTCGACCTGTGCATTCCCTCTTAACAAAGCAATCGGTAGAAGCTGCTGCTCAGATTCGCCGAACCCACGCAGGTAAAGGTGTTCATCGAAGCCACATGAACACACAGCCGTGCACCAGATCCGCTATTGGTGGACGCGACGGGAGTGTGTTGCAGGCGTTTCAATAGGAGCCAAAAGGCTCCTTCGAAAGAGTGCCTTTCAAATCATCCAAGGCATTTCCCATAGTGTTTACCTCCAGCAGGTTACGCATTCCCCAAGACCTAACTATGGGCAGGGGCTTCCTCAACTAAGGTGATTCCCGTGACGGACATTCAGCTCTCTCCGAGACATCTGATTCAAGCCGTCCGAAACGGAAAATCTATCGGAATCACAACATGAAGACAGCAATGGCAGCTCAGCAACCGGAAGGCGACAACCAATCGCCCATCGAAGTCAAAATGAAGTCGTGGATCGCAGATAACTGGAAGGTGGCGGTGCATCGTGCCAGGGATCGCGGCGTCCGTGATCCGGAGCAAATGGTTCTGGATGCGTTGTCGTCCGCAGCGAAAGCCAAAACAGAAGACGACTTCGAGAAAATCATTAAACGGCGTCTCTACTATGATCCCAAGAGTGACTACCGCAAACATCGCAGGGAGCGTTTGATTTTCGTTCCGCTCGAGGGAGAGCACGAGGAGTATTGCGAGGATCCAAACGTTAGCGATCGCCGACACTACCGCCGACGTCAATCCAGCCGGCTTATGCGAGATCTGCCAAAAGCGGACCGCTACCTCATCTGGTTGCGGATCTTCAAGCGCCTTCCTTACCGCAAAATAGCTCGGCTCCCGATGTTCCGACGACGAACCTGCAAAGTAGGGGCGTTGAAGGCCCGCGTCTGTCGGATTTTCCAGCGACTTCGTAACCGGCACAAAAGGAACGGACGTAGGCATACCCTGTAACCTTCGACCATCTCCCCTCGGGATTACTAATGAAGGCACGACCAACAAACGATCGTCCTCAGCGAAACTAAAAACAAATCACCTATCGTATGACAACCTTTGTTCTCCTGCTTCTAGCTCAAGCAAATATCGATACTTCAGTCACCTCATTCATCGACTTCATGGGAAGGATTTTCAACATCATCGCTATTGTCATGGTGATGCATGCCGGCTCCCTCATCCACGATGGAAAAGCCCGCGAGGCCTGGTTCGCACTGATCGGTGCGTTCATCTGCGCTTTAGCGGTGCCAATCGTGAAAATGCTGATGGGTCTTGGGGGATGGCACTTCTAAATTTTGTCTCCTTCTCGACTTACAACACCTCGCTTTCCATCCTATGAACGATCACGCTCTCCACCTTTGTTCAACGCGAGCAACCAGCCGTATCGCAGGGACATTTCTCGGCCTGGATGCGATTAAATTCCTCTACGTCGTCGTCGCTCTCATCATCGGATTGTGGACCTGCTTCAAGCTCAACACCGACTGGCGACTCCCCATCGGGCTGGCATTGCCCATTGGACTCATGCCAGCGGTGCTTTGCTTCGGGATATTGAGGTTCCTGCAAGACAAGCCACGCAGCCACGGACGCGACCTGATCGAACAGATTTGGAACCGCGGAGATGCGGCACCAACGGTCGACGAAGGTGCACCATTCGTGCTAACACCCATACCCGATGGGCACCTCGCCGCGGATCTCATTCTCCTTAACGGCCCTCGCTCTGGAGGTGTTGTCTCCAAAGGATTTTGGATTAACCTACTACCCCTTCACAACGCTTCGAATGCTCAGCGCAATCAATACTCGGAGAGCCTTCGTCAGTTGTTCCGCTTTTTGCCCGCGAACTACCGGGTTCAAGTAATCTGGTATAGCGATTCAGACTATCGAGCGGTCCTTGAATCCTATCAGACGGTTACCAAAGTCACCGCCAATCCAGTGAGTCGCTCTCTTCGCGAGCGCCATCATCGGCGTGCCGCCGAACAGATGACACGCCGCATTCTCCGTCGAGAGCGGGTGGCGATAGTCCTTGGCCGAACTCTTGAGGATCTCCCAGCGATTCCTCTAACGCGAGATCGGGCTGAGCAGACATACAAAGCCCGACTGCACCAACTCCAATCGGAATTCAGTGATCTCGAAAAGCAGTTGCAGTCCTTCTTTGGTCCGCAGGGGGGAAAGGTCACTGCCATGAACGACCAGGACCACCTCCACCTGTTTGATCGGAAACTCAACCCATCACTCCTTGAACCGGCCTGGCGTGGCCAACCTCGCAACGCCCAGGGAAACGATCGATTGCTGGACTCGGTTTGGCATTCGGCCATCAAGGGAGAAGACAACAGGGGATTCCACTTGGACGAAAATCACCACGGCGTCCTCACTCTGAAGAGTCTGCCTGAGAAGACCTATCCCACCATCATGCACAGGCTCACGCAACTGCCTCTTGCCGACTACGAAATCACCGTTCACGTCAAAAAGCTGGATCCCGCGCGGATCATCAAGCAGGAGCAGTCCGCAGCCGATCGGCTGTTCAATCAGCTTCAAGAAAAGCCGGACGAGAAACTCCAAGTAGGATTGGAGGCATCCCGGGCACGAATTCGTCACTTGGCAGAAGGATCGATTGTTCCCCTCGAGTTTGAGCTGATAATCGTGGCGCGCGCACGGACACAGGAAGCCCTTTCCGAAAAGATGCTGGCTCTGAAGAGCGCGGTTAACGGCCTGGCAGGTGCCTTGGCACAGGATCTCACTTTGGCGGCGTCAGCTAGGAATGCATTTCTTCGGACGCTACCAGGCGTGCTCTTCAGCAAGCATGAGGGCATCGTTCATTACGGCGAAGATAGCTTCGTTTCACATCTTCTGCCTATTAGTAGCAGTTTCCTGGGTGATATTGAAGGCGCTGAAGCTATTTACCACGGTGCTCACGGAAGTTTAGTTGGACTCAAGGGTTTCTCAGGAACCGGGAACGCCCTGACTCCACTGCATCAAGCGGTCCTGGGAACCACCGGAGCAGGCAAATCGAAGTTTCTCTCGGATTGGTTTCAACAGTCCGCGCCCTACTATTCAACGACCGTCATCATTGAGGAGGGATTGTCGCACGCGGATTACACCCGGAGTTATGGCGTCGAACCCATTCAATTCCGACTCGACGGTTCTCAGACGATTAATTGCTTCGATACCCACACCCAGCCCATGAGCCCTTTCCAGCGTGCAACCATTGCCGCTCTGATTGCACGCATGGCGGGTGTGCCCAAAGATGAGGACTTAGCACGCCAACGGGCAGCCCTTATCGCAAAGAAGGTCACCCAACTGTGTCGTGACCACGCCGATGACTACTTGCAGCGTCAGTCAGAGGAACAATATCTGCGACTCGCTCGCCAGGCATGCGCCTTAGACTCGTGGTCGCGGGCGCGCGGATTGGGTTTTGCCGAAGCGTTTTCTGAATACCGCACTTGGAGCGTTCTCCCGGAGAACCACACGACAGAAAGTTCTATTACCCCTGAAGCCGTCCACGATTTCGTAAGTCGGCATCCCGATGCACTCCGAGACCTCATCTTCGCATTCTTATCTGCGGACGAGCACCTCACCCTCAGCTCATTCCGCGAGTATCTCGAACTTTCGACGGAAGGCTCAGAGGCTGAGGAGTGCAGCCGCATCGCCACTCTTCTCCAGCCCTGGTGTCGGGGTGGAAACTACGGGGATTTGTGGGATGGGCCGAGCAACGTGTCACTGGACGGTCCCGTGATCCATTTCGAACTCGGGTTGATTCCTGAGGCAGCGAAAGAAGCCAAGGAACTGGCGGGATTTCTCATTATTAACGACGTTCGCCAATATCTGCTCTCGCGCCCTCGAGCAGAGCGGAAGCGCATCCTCATCGAAGAAGCCTCCCGATTCCTAGATGTGCCCGGAGGAGAGCAAATCCTGCGGGAGCTCTTTGAGCAATTCCGCAAGTTTTCCGTCCAGGCAACCGTCGTGTTCCAACAGTATTCTCGGATCGCCCAGACCCAGATTCGCACCGCCATCATCGGCAATTGCCGCTCCTTCATCATATTCAACCCGGGTGATCGACGCGATCTCGATCTGCTCGCTCAGGATATCGGTCTCTCGAAAGTAGCCCAAGACACCATCCTCGCCTATCCACGACCTGACGAGCTGACCGGCACCAAATACTCCGAGTTTTGCTACTTCCGCACCGATCCCACCCAACCACTCTGCGGGACCGTCCGTTTCTTCGATGCCCCCAAAAACTAAACATCCCAACGCGCTATGATCAGAACATCTATTCTACTTCTCGCCGTTCTCGTCCACACCACCGGGTGCTCAAGCTTGGAACATCCCCTCACAACCGCCGGTTTCGCCGGAGGTGGTGCACTGCTGGCCAATCAACTCAGCAAGGGCAATCCCGCTGCCACCGTCGCAGGTGCGGCTGGAGGCGCACTGCTGGCGGAGGGTTGGACAGCCTGGCGCACCCAAAAGGAGCGAGATGCCTATCAACAAGGCTTCCAAAAAGGCCGCAGCGATGGCGTTAAGCAACTTTATTGGAATCTGCAGGACGCCCAACGTCCCGCTTCCCCCAACACACCGACCGTGACAACCGCCGCATCTCCCACCCGCTAATTCGAACTCTGCTACAAACCAAACCTATGAAATACCTCATTCTTCTCCTCACCCTCGTTTCTGGCCTCCGCCTTTCTGCTGCCGTCACGGTTTACGACCCTGCCGTTCTTGCAAAAATCATCGAATCACTCACCACAGCCAATGCCCAATTGGAAATCATCCGACAGGTCGCCCAACGATGGGGAGATCCGGCCGAGGTCCAGCGAATCGAGGGGATGCAGGCCGTGATCCAAAACACGTTGAATCCAATCCTCTCACTATCGCTACAGCAGATGCAGATGTTGAGCACCGGGGCTAGTGTCTTCAATCCCTCCACCAACGGACTCTTTGTGCCAGTCAAGCCCACCATCACCCTGCCTGATGGCCAAAGCGCCCCGCGCGCTTTACAGCGCTATAAGGCCTTTGAGGCGCTCGATCAAACCGCCAATAACTTTCTAACCGTTCAACGGGAAGTGGAGCAGCGTCGTTCCGAGATGCTCGCAGCTCTGAAGACCACCCTCGAACAGTGTCGATCGGCCACGACCATGAGCGAGCTTCAGAAACTCCACGTCACCGCCTTAGGGCAATCTTCCGTGCTGCAGGACCTGGAACGTCAACTGGACGCTGCGGTTCAGAATACGCTCGTTCAACATCTCCAGAATCAGAATCAGGAGGCCATTAAAAAGGAGGCGCTGAAGGAGGAGTCCGGCGCTGTTTTCGAAGCTCACTCTAGGAATCTAAGGAAGGTTTTTAAGTTTGAGAACTCCCCGGGAAATGCTCCCAACGGGAATCCCCAATCTCAACCCTGAAAACTTGCCGCCCCCGACAACGCCACTCCCTCAATCTCATGAAACAACGTCACAATCTCCTCCCCCTCTTTTCATCTACTTCGGATGAATGGCCCACACCGCAATTGTTGTTCGACGCGCTCAACTCGGAGTTCGGATTTACTCTGGATCCCTGTGCGACCGCAGCGAACGCCAAATGCAGCCGATACTTTGACCGAGCGCAGGACGGACTCTCCCAGAATTGGGGACACGAAACGGTGTTCATGAACCCGCCCTACGGGAAGGCGATCGGGCTATGGATGGCAAAGGCCTATCACTCCGCTCAGGCGGGAGCTGTGGTCGTCTGCCTGGTTCCTGCCCGCACAGACGCGCGATGGTGGCATCGATATGCGATGCGGGGAGAAATTCGGCTCCTCTGTGGCCGAGTTCGCTTTGTGGGTGGCAAACACGCTGCTCCGTTCCCCAGCGCAATCATCGTCTTCAGACCACCCACCTTCTCGCTCCAAAGCGCCTGAACGCATGAACACTCTCATCCAGCAGGAATTCCAACCCTTCTTTGATGCGTGCAGGCGCTTGCACGAAAACTTGGTGCCCGGATCCATGGTAATCCTAGTCCTGTCCTTCGGGTTCTTTTTTTGGACTCGACCGCAGCATCCCATGGATCTGATCAAGTTCCTGGTCAAATTGTTTCTGGTCGTGCTCCTGATCCAGAGCACTGAGAGCCTCATAAATTGGGGACAATCAACGGTTGATCAGTTCGTGGAGCACAATGTTCCCGCACGTCCAGATCACATAGCCTCCCGCTATGCGGAACGTGTGCTGGGGCCCGTAGATGGTGGCGGGGCCCAAGACCGTTCGTGGTGGGATGTCCTCACCGGAGCAAGCCTCTTCGAATCTATTCTCTATGCAGCCATCGTGGGCATATCTTGGATCGCAGTGAGCGTGCTCAAGCTCGTCTATGCCTTGCAGCAACTCTCACTGCACTTCTGCTGGGTTCTTTCACCTCTTCTCTTTGCCTGCTTCGCGATTCCGCCATTGAGCAGCATCGCTTACCGGCATTTCTTGAGGATGACTGGAATCATCCTATGGCCGATTGGCTTCGCCTTGGCGGCCACGGTGACCGAGTGCCTCCTTGGACTCGAATCTCCATCGCCGCATGACTCGGTGGTCCGAAGCGTATACCGCCCTGATTTGACCAATCCGTTTCTCATAGGCCTGGGCTTTTGGGTCATTTTTTCAACGCTCCTTGCCCCCGCTTTCATCCAACGTCTCGTAACAGGATTTGCTGGCAGCAGCAGTGCCCTATTGGAGCAATGGGGTGAGAGGGCTCTGCGCATGGGGCGATTCCACCTGGCCAGCATGCTTCCGCATCGACCGGCATTCAGTCCACGATTGATGGGATTGGATGAGAGTTTGAGCCCTCATGATCCAGCGAATAGTTCCAAACACATCCTAGCCAAAGTCGATCCCATCGTTCCGGGGCACTCCGTTGACGCAACCACTGCCCCGGGGGATACCACCTCGGATAAAGCAGCCGAAGGTCCGTCGAATGAAAGCGCAGCGCCCACTTCACCTGGGGCGGAGGACAAAACGAACCCAACAGACTCCCAGCCAACAAACACCGCTACCGAACCGCCGCCCCCCGCTTCCGGCGAGACTGCACCACAACAAACGACCGGTGAAGTCCCGCCCGAGTCCGGCTCCGAATCCCCCGCGGACTCCAAAGAGAATAAACCACCGAAGGACGATGAAACGCCTTCCACCGAACAAGACCCAAACAAGGAACCTAAGAAATAATGAAAACTGCACTCAGAATGTTCGCTCACACCGCAGATTCCACGCGAAGCAAAGTGGTAGCCGCTGCCAGCTTCTTCGGAGCTCAGGACAGACTCTCGCGGCTTTGTCTGACGACAGCCTTGTCTTGTTCTCTCTCCTTGGCGCTCGTCACAAGCTACCTGTTCACACGATCGAAACCCGAGTCCACGGTGGTCGTTTTGGATCCGGCCGGGAATTCCTGGCTAGCCACTGGACGTCGCTTCGATCATGCCCCCGACTTCCACGTTCAGCAGGCTCTGCTGGCGGCCAATACGCTCCTCCTCCGGAATCCAGCGGGCTTTGACCTCCCCGAAATGATGCAGACGTCCTTTGCCGCGGACGCTCAAACCAAAGCTCAGGCCTTGCGTAAAAGCGAAGCGCAGGAGTTTCAGTCCAAACAGCTTCAGCAGAAGCCACTCATCTCGCACATTGATGCCTTAAGCGTGCGGCCCGATTCGGTCCAAATGCGCGCCAAAGGCCAACTGCTTCGGATTGGGGCTTTTCAAGGGCAGGCTTTGAACGAAATCGTCCCCTTCACCCTTCAGCTAACCCTCCAGCACAATCCGGATCTGATCCGCAACCGATTGCAACCCACCATCGTCACCGATTTTGAGATCCACTATGAAGAACTCCACTAGGTTAACAAACAACATCATTCCTGTCCTTTGGCTTATCCCCGCCCTGCTCAAGCTACTCACGCTGATTACTTACGGTGAAGAAGCCATCAAAGTAATGCCTCTTGACTCATTGAATGTCACCAAGGTGTTGGTGTCTCGCGAACATTTGACCACCATCGCCTTCCCCTCTGCTATTTCGGATTTGCAGGGCCTGTATCTCGCAGCGGAGCCTGAACCACCCGCGCTCTTCCAGATCGCCTTCCGTCCGGGGAGCCAGATCTTTTCAGTGCGAGCGATCTCAACTAACTGCACGACTCAACTGGTTGTCGGGTGGCGAAAGCGCGTCTTTGTCCTTCAACTGGTGGAATCCAATGACGGGTGGACGTCTGTATTGTTCAATGAACCCCCAAAACCGCAGGCTAAGGCCCAGCCTCCGCCTAAACCCTCCGAACCTAGCCTGCCGGAGCGGCTCCGTGACATGCTTGCCGCCTGTCGACTCATCAAGAACCTAACCAATGGCATCCCGCCAATCCTCCAGCATTCCAGACAGGTCAAAGACGGGCATGCTATCGTCTACCCGACCCACAGGGTTTCATTGAATGAGGTCGTGGATTTCCCCACCGAGGATACGCTGGCATTCGGAATTACCCTGGAAAATCGCACGGACAGTCCGCTGGAATACATTCCTGAAAGCGTTGCTCCGAAGTTTATGGGCCGCCTTCTTATGCCGTCCCTATCCGATGCGACAGGACTACTTCCACCCGGCACGGAAGTTAAAGTCTGGGTCCTGGTCACAGGGGGGATCAATGGGGCGCCTCGGAATCTGAGTCTGACTCAATTCTATCCCATTGGATTGGAACTACGACAGCCGCCTCTCCCGACCGTTTCCGTCCCCAAAACGTTTTCCAAACGAACACTCTCTACCCGCTAATCCCGTATGAACTTTGCTCAAATCAAACACTTCTTCCTCAGTTGGTATGGTGTTGTCTTCATGGCAGTGGCTGGTGTCGTGATCTTGGGTTATGTGGACCCTATACGGTTCATGAGGAACTCAGGGAGCCAAACAACCACCATCTACTCCAAACCCTCTGCAACGAACTTCAGCCTCTCGGTATCGAGGCCGATGCCGACGCTGACTCCGATCCCCGTCGGAGTTCCCGTCGAACCAAAAATCCAAAAGCCCACTCAGACCCTGTTCAGCGTCCACGTGGACCTCCCTGCGGAGACCAACGTATTTGAAGCGGACTTTCTGCCCTTTGGGCGACTCGTTCAATGTCAGTTGGTGAATACCCTCGAAACCATCAGCATTGAGACGCCCATCATCGGACTTGTGACCCAGGATGTTTGGCACGACGGCAACCTTGTGATCCCCGCAGGAACCGAAGTGCACGGGCGTGCCAAGGCCGATCGGGCTCGGGAACGGATTGCCTCACTGGAGAATTGGCGCTTGGTTTTCCAAAACGGAGACGAGCTCCCTATCCATGGGTTTGCCTTGGATCGGGAGTTTGATACCGAGGGCGCTGGATGGGGCATCACCGACGGAAGTGCTGGAATTCGGGGCCAGGTGCTCAAGAGCGATTCACTCGCCGAAGCCAAGCTGTTCCTCGCCACGGCGCTTTCCGGCATGGCTGAGGGGCTGATCCAAACACGCACAACCGCATTGGGAAACATCATGCGCGGCACCGCCCGCAATGCTGGTGTGTCCGGGGCCAGTAAGGTTCTGGACACGTATGCGGAACAGATCCAGGAAGCGGTCAAACGCGACGGCATCTACGTTCGTGTCCCCGCTGGCAAACAGTTCTACCTCTACCTGAATCAGACCCTCGACAAAGGCAAAGCCATGCGCGGCGCGCAGGCGGCAAGTCGATAACGGTCTGCGATACGCGACGCACCACTATGGACTCCGAACAGCGACAATTCCTGACTCTGGCACTTCTTCCCTCCCGTTTGACGGCGGAACAGGCGGGATGGGTGCTTGGATTCCAAAAGCATGAGGTCTCGATCCTCATCAGCGCCGGACTTCTGAAACCCTTGGGTCACCCAGCCGCCAATGCCCCAAAGTATTTCTCGACTCTCGAATTGAACCGACTCAAGGAAGATTTGAAATGGCTCTCCCGCGCAACGGATGCCATTCATGACTACTGGAAAGGAGGGAACGGAAAGAAGCTGCACCGTGAATCTGACACAGATCGGGCTGCCTAGGATCGAGGAGAAGAAACACTACGCAAGAAGCAAGTCCGGGCTGCGGTTGCCGCATCCACCTTCCGTTCCAAAATACCGCATTCAACACCTCGTTCTACCCCTTCTGAGGTATTCCTCGCATCCCTCAAGACCATTGATTCACAACGTATAGCGTCCATTTTCACCTTGGAAGAAAGGCCGGCCATCGGTATTAAGAAACCAGTGAGCGAACTGAAGGTTCGCGCTTAAGAAGGATTTGATATGAAAGGAAAAGGCATCATCGTCAGGATGTGGAAGCCGCTCTTCATTTTGGGCCTTGCGGGAGGCTCGTTTTTCGCGGGCACCCGCGTCCCCTCCAAACAGACACAGCCCTCAGCAGTTGCGGTTTCGAGGGCGGCACATCAAGACCCCCTCACCCCGGAAGAACAGGCCAAGCAAAAACTTCGTGCGTGGGAAGGATTCGACTATCTCCACGACAGCCAAAAGCCAGAACGGTTTCGCACCGCCTACGTTCGGCTGAGCAATGAGCAGTTCCGTGCATTGGAGTCCAAGCGGGAGGCGGATGAGAAGGATGCCAAAATCTACCGAGCGCTCCGCCGGGCTGAAATGCGGAGACGTGCAGCCGAGGAGGAGGAAAAGAACGATGACTTTATGCGATCAATGGGCGGTTCACGTCCGAGCGGATACCGGGGCAATTCCCGAGGTTCCGCACTCGAAAATTCGCGAATAGACGTGATGAACTTTGAGAACCAGTGATCCTGTGCAACCTCCTCCTCTACCCCCTCCTCCTAAACCGCGTGCAACCCCACTTGTTTGGCTCAAGCTGATAGGAGTAGTAGTCCTGACACTTGGGGTCTTTTTCGCAGGACGGTTCAGCCTCCGCCAAACCTCTTCCAATGCCGGATTACAACGTGGACGCGAAGTAGAGATCGCATGGGTGTGGCAAGTCGCGACGAACCAGGATATCAGCTTTCCACTCACACTCCCCAAAGGGATGCCCGAGTGGTTGAAGGACTCGGGAAATGCAGAATCGCGCGCAGGTCGCTTTTTCCGAAGTCTTCTTGCGCTTCAGCGTGGAGACTTTTCCTCTGCTCAGGAAATTTTGAGCCTGCCAGCACGCGAAGGAGCTACCGAGGCCCTGGTCCTTCTGGCCAAGTTGAACCAAGCTTGGACCATTCAAGGCTCTGCACCCACCAATGCTCTCGCAACCTCTGACACAGCCCTGCTTCAAGCAGCTCTTCTTGATTGCACTCCGGCTCAAATTCTTCTGGCTGAGCGCTATCTAGGCTTGGACGCTCCCACATCCTTGCCTCGCGATCCTCAGGAAGGAGGGCGATGGGCCATGGCCGCCGGAACGGCGGACCCCAAGATAGCCCGAACAAGGACCTTTTCCCTAATCGCTAACAGCAACCTCGGGATCAAGCTGTCGCCTCCTGACCTGAACCTTGCGGCTGACTGGGCGTCGAAGCCGGACTTCGCTCAGCTTCACCACGCGAGCTTCCTGCTCGCTCTGGACAAGTTGCAAAACGCCACAAATGCGATGCAATTGCAGACCGCCACAAACTTGCTCCAGAAGGCAGTAGCCTTGGGTTCACCCGAAGCTCAGTTTGCACTGGGGAAGATATTCTTTGATGGCCTACTTGGAAATCCCGATTACCGCCAAGCACGAGCCTCGATTGAAGCCGCCGGGAAACAGGGCGTGTTGGCGGCGAGCTTGTTCATGGCCTCTTGGTCCTACTACGGCAAGGGCGACCTCAATGGAAATGGGAATCTGAATGATGCGATTGAGTGGGTGACCGCACCCGCCGCTGCTGGCATTCCGGAGGCGGAGTTTTTGACCGGCTTGATTTGTTTGCGCACACAGAAGGATGGTGCCGACCGTGCACTTCCACACTTCGATGAGGCGGCAAGAGCGGGACACGCCTACGCCCAGCTCTACCAGGCCGTTCTGCTGGAGCGCGCAGCCTCTACGAGTTACAATTACGACAACGTAGTGCGATTGTATGAGGCAGCGGCCGCACAGGGCGTCGCGCGTGCGAAATATGCCCTGGCCCTAATTAAGCGGGCACACATCGTTTACGACGATGCTCCGCGTGATTCGTGGACTCTTTTGCGCGAAGCCGCCGACCAGCAATATCCCCTCGCCCAACTGGAGCTCGCCCGAGCCTACGAGAGTGGGAACGGAGTAAAACCCTCGATGGCGGAAGCAATGCGATGGTATCGGCTTGCAGCAGAGAGTGGCGTCGCGGAAGCCTGCGATCGACTAGCAGAAATCTATGCCACCGGCATCGGTTGGACAGGTGTGGACAAACAAATTGCCTCCACTTACGAAGCTCGCGCTAAGGAATTGCGAGAGTTCCATCAGCAGAATGGGAGCTCGTTTTTTTAACCCTCTCCACTGATTTTATACGCTCTTTCCCCAGACCTCGTTCAAATTACAGTTCAGGCCCATTGCCATTTTCGGAGCTGAAGGCGCGAATTGGCGGTTTCGGGCCATTCTGTTGTTAGTCCTTGAGATCATCTGCTCCCCGGCACTCGCTCAATTCCCAGATAAATCTTCCGAATGGAATCATGTCGGGGAGCAGGCTGACACTGGACTCGGAACCTCGATAGCGGGTGCAGGCGATGTTGATCACGACGGCTTCAATGATTTGCTGGTTGGCTTGCCCTACTATCGAACCACCAACGGAACCACGGTCGGCAAGATCCTCTTATTCCGAGGTTCACGACTCGGGCTGCGATCCTCGCCTGATTGGGCCTACCTGGGAGATGCACCCAATGCTCAGTTGGGAGCAAGAGTGGCGGGAGGGAAGGATCTAAATCACGACGGTTTTGCCGACATCGTTGTCGGTGCGAATCTGTATCATGGCCGATTTGCAAACGAGGGAAGGGTTCTCGTTTTCTATGGCTCCCCCTCCGGGCCAGGCCCGCAGCCCGACTGGTCGTTCAGCGGGGGGGAATCTTACCAACTACTAGGCATACCGGCGGGCTTGGGCGACTTCAACGGCGATGGAGTGGCCGACTTGGTGGTGTTTTGCCGCGATCAGCCTGCCAACAGCTTTTACTTTGGTCGGCTACTCGTGTTCTTCGGAAATAAAAGCGGACTGCCCTCCTCGCCAAGTCAATCAATTTTGGGACCACCTCTGCCCGAGGCAAGTTTTGGTGAATCAATGGTCCCGGTTGGCGATGTGAATCACGACGGCTTTGACGATCTGCTGGTCGGAGCTCCTCACTACCGTGGCCGCGAGATAGCTCAGGGTCGCGTGTTTCTGTTTTACGGCAGTCCTTCTGGACTTCAAACAAACGCGGCATGGGAACATACTTACGATCCCGGGGAGTGGCCCGGGATGAAAGCCGCTCAGAACCAGATCTACGGACAATCCCTGGGAGCCGCAGGTGACATCAATGGAGATGGCTACGCCGACCTTCTTGTCGGAACCTTGGCTGGCAGTCACGGCGAGTCAACGGAAGGTTTAGCCTTTGCCTTCAACGGATCAGCGTCAACACCAACCAACAGCCCTGACTGGTTTATAGAGGGGAACCAGATTCAGGGAGCCCTAGGCAGTGCACTGGACGGAGTTGGAGATGTTAACGGCGACGGGATTGGAGATGTTCTTGTGGGGGCGCGCAATATGACCCACCGTGTTTCACACGAAGGTGTGGCTGCTCTCTACTACGGGTCTCGTGACGGCCTCTCACATGCCCCAAGCTGGACCGCAAGCGGTTCCAGTCCAGGTGCCGAATTCGGAGCTGCCGTCGCTTGGCTTGGTGACGCGAACGGGGATGGATTCTCTGACTTCGCGGTCGGCGCCCCCGGATTTCGAGTGGATTCACAACGGCGGGGCAGGATCGAGGTTTTTTATGGATCGCGAGTTGGTCCTCGCGAGAGCTCTGGATGGTCACCTATCAAAAGCGTGGGAGAACAAGTTCGCGATTCAACCAACTTGGCAGTCGCACGTCTTGGTTGGCGCTTATTGCTTCTATCGGTGACGGCTTTTATTGGAGCGATCTGGGGGACGCGACATTTCCTACGACTGAGGATGCAACGTAAGCTTGAACTGATAGACCCGCAGTCGGTTATCGCTGCGGAACGATCAAGACTGGCTCGAGACTTGCATGACGACGTGGGTGCGCGCCTGACCCGGCTTTCCAACTTGTTATCCCAGGTGGCGCAGTTGAAGGACGCTGAGCGAGCTTCGAAGCCTGACCCACGACTTCAGGAACTTTTGAACGAAACTCGCGAACTCGCTGAGGCGATGGATCATGTCATCTGGGCCGTGAAACCGCAAAACGATACCCTCGAAGCGCTAATAGATTTGCTAGATGTCTACGCCGACCGTGTTTTGAGGGGAGCTGGGATTCGCTGTGAGACAGATTTCCCGGAAGCCATACCGAACATTCCACTCCCCGCCAAAGTGCGCCAGAACCTTGGGCTCGCCTTGAGCGAAATCCTCACCAACGTTGTCAAGCATTCACGCGCCACTAAAGTTTGGCTGCAGCTCCGGTGGAATGAGCCCGAGTTACAAATAGTAGTTCGCGATGACGGTCGCGGATTTGATGCAAAAGGACCTGCGCAACGTGATCAAGGAACCAGAGTTTCACAAGGGAACGGCCTACCCAACTTGAGATTCCGCCTTTCGGAGATTCATGCCCACACCAACATCGAAAGTCAGCCGGGCAAAGGAGCGTGCTTCACTATTCGGCTCGAGCTTGAAGAGCAATGACCTCTCGAGAGGGAGTGTCGGATTATCCAGAGTGCAAACAACCTCGCATTCCGATCGACATCGTGGGCTGTTTTGCTAAGAGTCTGGTTCGCCATGTCGACAACTATCTCGATCATTGAGGATGACCCTAAGGTCAGGGACGCGTTTTCTACGATTTTCACAGGCACCCCAGGTTACGAGCTATTGAGTGTTCACGGCAGTGCGGAGGAAGCGCTGAGGGATTTACCCCTCGCAAAAGCTCAAGTCGTGCTCGTCGACATTGGATTGCCGGGTGAACTAAATGGGGTGGATTGCATTCGGGAGTTGGTTTCGCGCAAGACGGATTTGATCCTCCTTGTCTTCACCGTTTTTGAAGACAACCAAACACTCTTCGAGGCCCTGTCCGCAGGTGCGAGTGGCTATATTCTGAAACGAACTCCACCGAGCGAAGTCCTCGACGCCATTCAGGAAGCTGTGCAAGGAGGCGCTCCCATGTCTCGGTCCATCGCACGAAAGGTCCTAAGCTATTTTGCGAAGGGCACAAAATCGGAGCATGACTTCAAGTTGACCCAACGCGAGGAGGACATCATTCGTTCCCTGGCGCGCGGCCTTTCAGACAAGGAACTCGCCGCACATTTCGGCCTCAGTCCTCACACTGTTCGCGTCCATCTCAAAAACATTTACGCCAAGATGCACGTCAGCAGCCGCTCTGCGGCAGTCGCCAAGTTCCAGGGCCACAACTAGTGTAGTGTCCCTTAAATAACTACACATATCATTTGGCCGTTTTGAGGGTTT
>CALMTT010000063.1 GCA_937872615.1 uncultured Verrucomicrobiaceae bacterium
GAGCAGCCGGTATTCGCGCGCCATGTGCGACTGGTCAAAAAAACCCGCCTCTACGGCGTGCTGCGCCAGCGGCTCGCTGCCGTGCACCAGGCGGCCGCGCACACTGGCATGCAGGCGGTGCAGGCGCTGCAGTAACACCGGCGTGGTGCCCAGCTCGGCCTCAAGGTTCTTCATCTGCTGGCTCAGCGCCGGCTGCGCCATGCGCAAACGCTCCGCCGCCCGCGTGAAGTGCCGCTGGCGGGCGATCTCGATGAAGTAGCCGAGTTGGTAGAGTTCCATGGCGATGTTTCAAATCGGTCTCGCCACGACGATGCCCGCGTGAGCCTTCACTCCGGCGAGGTAATCGTGGAGCGGCTTGTCGATGAGGACTTTTTTGGCGGTCGAGGAGGCGTGCATGAAGTGGCAGCGGCCATCCTGCATCTGGATGGCAAGACCCACATGCGAGCAGAAGACATGATCGCGATGCGTGACGATGCCGATGATGTCGCCACTGCGCAGACGCGGCTCGCAGGCGGCCACCTGCGCCTTCGGGATGTAGTCAAAGGGCACGCGTTCGAGCTGGCGCTCGATTTGATTCAAAGCCGGCACGAGGGCCGGGTTGGCCTTCAAGTAGCGATAAAGCCGCGGATTGAGCGACATCTCATCATTCGAGCGTCCTTTCATTCGCACCACCGGACCGATTTGGGAGGTGATGTAGCGCACGTGACCGCGGGCGGCATTGTCAGTGAACCATTCATCGAGGTAGTGGATGCGGTCGAGGTAGTTTCCACGGCACACGCCGCCACGGTAACGCGTGCGCTCGATCTCGCGCAGCAGGTCGGAGGGCGTGTAAACCTCCCGCGGCCGCTCGATCATGCGGGCGAGGCCGAGCGCCGTCTCAAAGAAGGTCCAGCAATCGAGCCCGAGAAAGTTCACCGAGGGCGATTCGATGTGATCATCGATCTCCAGCGTCCACGCGACATACTTCGTGCCGAGCATCGCCTGGCCGAAAAGCGCCACACGCTGGCCGATGGGCTGCGCACGCCAGCCCTGCGCCTGCGCGAGGGCCACGAGCCGCTGAAATCGGTCCACACCGATGAAGGTCCGCTTTTGAGGCAGATGCTCCGCCGCGGATGCCAGCGAGCCCAAAAGAAGAGTGTGGAGCCAGTGACGACGCTTCATCGGTGATCAAAGATTGGCCTCCGCATCCTGCTCGCCGCCTTGCAGGCCGTAGAGACGCGGAATCTGCCGGTGAATGTTCGTGAGCTGCATGTCCAGCTCCTTCCAAAAAGCCAAGATGCCCGCGGTGATGCCGTCACGCTGGCTCGTTTGCGAGTAGTTGTTCAGGCACATGTGCAGTTGTGCCTCCGGCAGGAAGGGCTCGAAGCCGTAGCCACTCATCGCGGCGGCGCGATGCGTGGCCGTGTCGATCACGCAGAGCACGAGGTGATTCCCACCGCCGCTTTCAGAGGCGCTGGAGAGCTGCCCGCGATTGAATAGCCAGAAGGCATACACGCCCAGCGGGATGTGCGCCGGCACCGCAGCGAGCACCACGGCCACATCGAGCTGCGGAAAGCGATTCAGCAGTCGCTGCGCCGCACGATCGAGCTTTCGCTTCTCCGAACCGGAGAGTACCTGCACGAGATCAGCGACCGGTTTCGTCAGCGAAGGAGCGATGCCGAAATGACGATCCGCCGCCTCCAGCGTGAAGCCGCAGTGACGGCAGGCGGCATCATTTTCGATCACAGGATTCTGGCAGGCGGGACAGCGCACGCGGCATCGTAGGACGTGATTTGCGTTTGCGCATCCGGGAATGCGGATTGAATGGCCCGCGAACCCGATCCCCTGCCCTTACCCCTGCGCATGTCCGAAACCGCCACCCTCCTCATCCACTGCCCGGACCGTCCGGGCCTCGTCCATGATGTCACCGGCTTCATCTCCTCCCATCAGGGGAACATCATCGACCTCCAGCAGCACATCGACGAGGAGCAAAATGCCTTCTTCATGCGCCTCGAGTGGAGCCTGGAGAAGTTCACGCTCGAAAAAGAGGAAATCGAGGCACGCCTCCAGCCCATGGCACGCCGCCACGAGATGCAGCTCAAGCTTGCCTTCTCCAGCCAGAAGAAGCGCCTCGCCCTCTTCGTCACCAAGGAGAACCACTGCATCTACGACCTCCTCGCCCGTCACGAGGCCGGCGAGCTCCCGGTGGAGATCCCCCTCATCGTCGCCAATCACGACACGCTGAAGCCCGCCGCCGACCGCTTCGGCATTCCGTTCCATCTTTTCCCCATCACGAAGGACAACAAGCTCGCGCAGGAGCAGGCCATGATCGCCCTGCTGAAGCAGGAGCGCATCCACACCGTCGTGCTGGCGAAATACATGCAGATCATCGGCTCCGCCATGATCGCCGAGTTCCCGAACCGCATCCTGAACATCCACCACAGCTTCCTGCCGGCCTTCGTCGGCGCGAAGCCTTACCACCAGGCCTTTGAACGCGGCGTGAAGATCATCGGAGCAACCAGCCACTACGTCACCGCGGAGCTCGACCAAGGCCCAATCATTCATCAGGACGTGATGCGAGTGAGCCACGAGGACACCGTGCCGGATCTCGTGCGCCTCGGTCGCGACCTCGAGAAGAACGTGCTCGCCAAAGCCCTGTGGTGGCATGTGCGGGACCGCGTGCTCGTCTTCAAGAACAAGACCATCGTCTTCGACTGATGCACGAGGCTGAACTGCTCGAAAAGCTGCGCAAGATCGAGCGCCTCTACGCTGGAGCCGCCACTCCCGGCGAGAAAGAGGCCGCCGCCGATGCCATGCGCCGTATCCAGCAGCGTCTCAAAAAGACCGAGAAGGCTGAACGGCCCATCGAATACAAATTCACGCTCGTCGATGGCTGGTCGAAGAAGCTTTTCATTGCCCTGCTGCGGCGCTACGACCTGCGTCCCTACCGTTACGCCCGCCAGCGGCGCAACACCGTCATGGTCCGCGTGCCGAAAAGCTTCGTCGATGACACCTTGTGGCCCGAGTTCCTCGAACTCAGCGAAGTGCTCCAGCAATACCTCGAGGACATCACCCACCGCGTCATCTCCGGCAGCATCCACGCCGATGCCAGCGAGGAGGATGTCATCGCGGGCGAGTATCTGGAGTGATAGGCTGCTTGTGCTCTTGAAACGAAAAAGCCCCGCCGGGGATGCCAGCGGGGCTTTCAAACAGGTTCACTGCTTCATTACAGCAGGCACTCGGCGATCTGCACGGCGTTCAGCGCGGCTCCTTTGAGGAGCTGGTCACCGACGACCCAGAAGGCGAGGCCGTTGTCGAGGGCGCAGTCCTTGCGGAGGCGGCCGACGGCGCAGTTGTCACGACCGGCGATGTCGAGCGCGAGCGGATACTGCTTGTTCGCGGGATCATCGAGCACATCGAGGCCGGGGGCCTTGAGCAGCACTTCGCGAGCGGCTTCGACCGTGACGGGCTTTTCGAACTCGGCGCTGATCGCGATGCTGTGAGCACGGAAGACGGGGATGCGCACGCAGGTCACAGAAGCGCGGAAGTCCGGGTGATGCATGATCTTGCGGCCTTCGTTCTCCATCTTCATCTCTTCCTTCGTGTAGCCACTGTCGAGGAAGGAATCCACGTGCGGGATGGCGTTGAAGGCGATCTGATGCGGATAGACGTGCGGCTTGCTGTCGAGCTTCGCAGCGTCCCAGGCGCGATTTTGGCTGGCCCATTCGCGGGACTGGTTGGCGAGCTCTTCGATGGCCTGCGCTCCGGTGCCGGATACGGCCTGGTAGCTGGAGGCAAAGATGCGCTTTACGCCGAAGGCCTGATGCAGCGGATACAGCGCCATTAGCGAGATGGCGGTGGTGCAGTTCGGGTTCGCGATGATGCCGCGCTTGGGGTACTGCGCGATGGCCTTGGCGTTGACCTCGGGCACGACCAGCGGGATGTCGTCGTCGTAGCGGAACTGCGAGGTGTTGTCGACGACGACGCAGCCGGCCGCCGCGGCGCGCGGCGCGTACTTCGCCGACACGTCGCCACCCGCCGAGAAC
>CALMTT010000064.1 GCA_937872615.1 uncultured Verrucomicrobiaceae bacterium
CAGTGCCGCGTGCGTCGTCTGGTCACTGATTGAAAAGATCAAAGTGGGCAAGCCTAGCGCCCTCGGCATCGCCACGGGCTCCATCGCCGGTCTCGCGGCCATCACACCGGCATCCGGCAAGGTGGGCCCGGTGGGCGCGATCTGCATCGGGAGCATCAGTGCCCTCGTGTGCTGGTTCTTCTGCGCGAAGGTGAAGCAGAAGTTCAAGTATGACGACTCGCTCGATGTCTTCGGCGTGCATGGCGTGGGCGGCTTTATTGGCACAATCCTTGTGGCGATCTTTGCCTCGCCGACCTTTGGTGGTCTTGGCTATGCCGAAGGGATGACGATGGGCAGCCAGCTCACGACCCAGCTCCTCGCCTCGCTCTACACGATCATCCTTTCCGGCGTTGTCAGCGTGGTGCTGCTGAAGGTCATCGGTGCCACCATTGGCCTCCGCGTGGATGCCGAGGAGGAAAACCAAGGCCTCGACCTCGCCGAGCACGGCGAGAGCGGCTACAACGCCTGATTCAATCTCTCCGAAACAAAACGGCCGGACCACCTCGCGTGATCCGGCCGTTCCTTTTGATCGATTTGAAGCTCAGCTCAAGGCCGTGACACCATCATCGTGGCTGTCCACATCGAGCTCGCGGACGCGTTTGCGATCGCGCTCAGTCTGCACAGCCGTGCGGAGCTTTTCGCGAACGTTTTCGACATCGGGGATGGCTTTCATGGCCACCTGGGGATTCGTGGCATCCGAGGTGATGAGCGTGAGATTGCCTAGGCCGACCATGCGCAGGAGCAGCGGCTGTTCCATGGCGTAGTCTTTGACGCGGTAGAGCTCCAGCTCGTCCACGCGACGGTTCAGCACGCCGCTGCGGATGCGCAGGCGCTGGCTGGTGAGCTCATACGTTGTGCATTTCGTCACCCACCACCGCACCAGCCAGAGGATAACGGGAATGATGAGCGCGAGGTAGGTGAGGCCGCCGGTCGGCAGGGCGAGCACCGTGGCACCCACGGCGATGGCTCCGGCGAGGATAATGCAGAGCAGGTAGAACCAAAAGTGAACCCACTGGGAGGTGTGGCCGCTCCAGAGGAGCGTTTCCGCGGTGGCCGGCGTGGAGGGAGAGTCGTCGATGGGCATGGCGACCGGAGGAAAGCACCTCCAGCGGCCTTTGCCATCGCGTTTTGCTAATCGATCCAGCCCCGCCAGCGATACACCCACTGGCCGACAATCTCGTGCATCCAGGCCTCGGCATAGCCGTAACCGGTCACATCGGGCGTTTTGAACCAGTAAGGCCGCTCCTGCCGCATCTGCTGGCTCACGTAGTTGCACGGCACCGGCACCACCTGGATGCCTGCTTTCTCAAACGTGGCCTTGGAACGTGTCATGTGATACGCCGAGGTCACGAGAGCGATGCGCTTCCAGCCCTGTTTCGCGGCCAAAGCGGCCGTTTTGACGGCTTCATCATGCGTATCGCTGCAAATACCGAGGCTGTGAAGCGGCACATCGGTGAGCTTCCATGCGCTGATCCATCCCACCCCCGCGTCGGCTTCGGAGCCATGCTCATCATGAAAACGAAACCCGCCTCCGCCGAGCACCAACGCCTTCGCTTTGCCGCGACGCGTCATTTCGAGAGCGCAAAACAAACGGTCTGCCCCGCCCTTGGTGCGCAAGCCGGTGGGTTCCAATCGTGAAGGCTCCAAACCTCCACCAAGGCTCACGACCGCATCACAAAGCTCCAACGAGTCGATTTTCACCGGTTCCCACGGCCGCTCGAGCGTGGAGATGAGCCAGCTCGCAAACGGCGTGCAGATCACCAGACCGGTGATGAGCCACAAAATGGCAGCGAAGGCTGCCAGCAGCTTCTGACGCTGCCTTGCAAACATCACCGCCATCACCAAAAGGCCGATGAAGACGAGGCCCTGAGGCTCAACGAAGTCGAACGCGGCTTTCACGCTCAACGGAAGTAGCCGGTGACCTTAAGCTGGCGAGCAAAGATCTTGTCACCCGCGGCGATGAAGAGCGTGGAGTGGCCTTTGCCGGCAAATTCGACGCTGACGACCTTCGACTGCGGCGTGGGCTTCGCGATGATGCCCGCGAGCCTTCCCGCGGGATCGAAAATCTGCACGCCAAGCTCCGTGGTCACAAAGAAGCGTCCTTTCGACTCCGTCGTGGCACCATCGCCGCTCGCCGTCTCCTTGCCCACGGGCAGCCACATCGTCATGTAGGGCGCTCCACCGGTCAGCGTGCCGTCATCCTCGATGCGCCAGGTCCACACATGCTTGCCGCCATGCTCGGAGACGACCAGCGTGCGTTCATCCGGCGAGATCGTGATGCCATTCGGCTTCTGCACATGCCCCTCGTCGGCAATGATGTGCTTTTTGTCTTTCGTGATCAGGTGCACTCGGAGCGTCGGGGTCTCGGTGAAGTAAAGATGACCCGCCTTGCTCACGACGAGGTCGTTGCACTTCACGCCCGTGAGCAACACCTCAACCCCGCCCTTCATCGTGATGGCGATGATGCGCTGCTCCTTGTTGTGGCAGGCGTAAAAGCGCCCATCCGGCCCGATTTGCAGCCCGCTGATGCCGGGAAGGTTGTCGAGGAAGATGTCCGTTTTGCCCGTGGCGGTGTCGAGCTTGTAGATCCCCTTCCCTCCCTTCACATCGGTGAAAAACAGATTCCCCGCCGCATCGCAGCAAAGCCCGTCCGTGAAGGCGAAGCCGCTTGCGACCTCCTTCCAGGGCTGGTCGTCACTGAGGTATTCGTGAAGCGAGGTGTCCTGGGCGGTGAGCGAGCTGATCAGGCCAAAGAGAGCAAAAAGAGAGCGTTTCATAAGATGATGTCAGTCAGGTCATTCCGGTCAGATGAGGAGCTCACTTCTTCCACAGCCACCGCAGCGTGTCCGGCAGCAAGGCACCGCCATGCTTGCCATTGTGCGTGCCTTCTCCGAGCACGAACTGGTAATCATAACCAGCAAACTTCAGCGCCGCGGCCATGTCCTGGTTCGCGAGGGGCCAGTTGCCGAACTGGTTGTCGAGATCGTTTTTGCCGTCTTGGAGGAAGACCTTGAGCGGCTTCTTCTCCGCCTTGCGGATCAAAGCAGGATACACATGCCCGCCGCGGATGTTCGTGAAGCTACCGATGTGGCTCACGACCTTCCGGAAGGCATCGGGACGTTCCCAGGCCACGGTGAAGGCACAGATGCCGCCACTGCTGTTGCCGCAGATGGCACGGCCTTCGGGGTCGGCGGTCATTTTGTAGCTCTTCGCCACTTCAGGCAGGATTTCCTCAATCAGAAAGCGGGCATGCAGATCGCCGAGCGAGTCATACTCAAAGCTCCGATTGCTGCGCGGCTTGTCTTTCGGGTTCGCGGTCGGAAACACGCCGGGATTGATGAAGATACCAATAGTCACAGGCATCTCGCCCTTCGCGATCAGGTTGTCGAAGACCACCGGCACGCGGAACTGGCCATCGGCCTTCACAAAGCCGCCACCATCGCAAAAGACCATCACATTGGCCGGTTGTTCGGGCTTGTATTGAGCCGGCACATAGATCCACCAGTCACGCGAGGTGCCCGGAAAAATTTTTGAAGTCGTCCAGGCGGGCATCTGTGTGACCTTCCCCTGCGGCACCCCCTTCTGCACCTGCGAATCAGGGCCAAGGACATACTGATCATCCTGCGGAGCGGCAAAGGTCGAGACGACGGAAAGAACGAGCGAGGCTAATAGAAGGCGGTGCATGAGGGCGAAACGAACGGCATCAGCCTTCCACGCCTTGCAGCGACTCGCTCAAAACCGCTCTCACACCACCGTCGTGGCCGCCTCGATGAGTGCGCCCACTTCAGGGATGCGCTGGAGCACGCTGCGTGCTGGCGGACGCATGGCAGGGACGCGGAGGCCTTCCACCGCCGCGGTCTTGAGAAGCTGTTCCAAAGCATGACCAAAGGCATTCACCGCGGCGGTTTCCTCCGCCGGATCATGTTCGAGGCCGTTCAGCAGCGCCACATGCTCAAATCGCGCCAGCCACTCGGTCGCGCGGATGTGGTAGCGGGCCACGATGAGGCGCAGCATCTCCTCCGCGCTGCGAGGTTCGCTATCCCGCAGCACCTGCCAGGCGAGACAACGCGCCACATCCGCCGCGGCGGTGACAAGGCCGGGTTCGCGCATGCCGGCCTTCCCTGGATTCAAGCTGCGGTGGCGATGCTCAAAGTGGAAACCGAGGTCCACCTGGCACACCTCGCTCACCGGCATCTTGTGGTAGGTCTCGCACATGGCGGCGATCTCCAATCCCCAACCACCCGGCAGCGAGAAGCTGTTGATGGCCGACATGTCGGCGGCGAACTCGCCGCTCAACGGATAGCGAAAGCTTTCCAAGTGCTCGAGCAACGGCTTTCCACCCAGCACATCGCGGCAGGCTTGGATCAGCGGGAAGATGAGCAGGCGCGTCACACGGCCATAGAGACGCTCCGCCACGCGGCTGTAGTAGCCTTTGGCAAAGCGATAACCCATGCGTGGATGCATCAGCGGGTAGCAAAGACGCCAGATCATGTCCCGGCTGTAGTTTAGAATGTCCGTGTCATGGCTGGCGACGACACCATTGAAGCCACGCGAGTGCAGTTCGAGCACGCCCATCCAGATGTTTGTGCCTTTTCCAGCGAAGTAACCCGGCAGATCCGCCTGCTCCATCGCGCGGCCGGCGCAGAAGCCGCAGGTGAAGTTGCAGCGGGTGGTGGGCTCGATCTGGAGGAAGGAGAGGGGCTCCACGCGGGGATCGCTCCGGGCTGTGGGTGGTGTGCGCGCGACGAACGTAGCGCGATCGGCCGCGACACGGACGTCAGGTTTCTAACGGCCGATCCGGACACGCACGCGGCGCCCCCGACGGAGCGCGTTCGGATCCCCCGCTGGCATGCGCGCTGCACACTCGCCAGCGACGGTCGTTACGAGAATCTTCGGCCATTTGCGCGGGGCATTGAAGGTCGCGCGCGCGGGCTCCCATGAAGGTCTTGATGGCGACCATTTTCACGTCTCGGGCATTCACCGCGAGGGGATGACTGCATGGATACGTCGGCGAAGATCGAACGGTACAAGGGCATCGCGGAGTACATCTCGCTCCGCACCGGGCTCTCGGTGTCGGAGAACAGCGCGCGGAAGTGGTCGGCCCGCGGCTGGGACCCGCTCCCGGTGGTGCGCTTCTCGGGGCGCATCGTGGCGGAGTCGGCGGAGCTCGACGCCTGGATCGCGCGGCTGGAGGCGGCCGACGAATTCGCCTTCGACACCGAGACCGACGACCTCGACGCGATGCGCGCGAACCTCGTCGGCCTGAGTTTCTCCACCGAACCCGGCCACGGCGGCTACGTGCCGGTCGGCCACACCTACCCCGGCGCGCCGGCGCAGCTCGACCTGCGCGAAACGCTCGACGCGCTGCGTCCGCTGCTGGAAAGCGCGACGCATCGCAAGCTCGGCCAGCACGGCAAGTACGACCTGCACGTGCTGCGCCGCCATGGCGTCGATGTGGCCGGCTACCACGACGACACCATGCTGGAGAGCTTCGTCTGGAACGCCAGCGCCAGCCGCCACGACATGGACACGCTGGCCAAGCGCTACCTCGGCTACGACACCATCAAGTTCGAGGACGTCGCCGGCAAGGGCGCGAAACAGATCCCGTTCTCCGAAGTCGCCATCGACGACGCCACCCGCTACGCCGCCGAGGACGCCGACATCACCCTGCGCCTGCACCGCGTGCTGTCGGCGAAGCTCGCCGGCGAACCGGCGCTGGAGCAGGTGTACCGCGAGATCGAGATGCCGCTGGTGCCGGTGCTGGCGCGCATGGAAGCCAACGGCGTGCTGATCGACGCCGACGAACTGCGCCGGCAGAGCGCCGACCTGTCGCGGCGCATGCTCGCCGCGCAGAAGCAGGCGACCGAACGCGCGGGCCGCACCTTCAACCTCGATTCGCCGAAGCAGCTGCAGGCGCTGCTGTTCGACGAACTCAAGTTGCCGGCGCTGGTGAAGACGCCGACCGGCCAGCCGTCGACGAACGAGGAGGCGCTGGAAGCGATCGCCGACCAGCACGAACTGCCGCGCATCATCCTCGAATACCGCGGCCTGGCGAAGCTGCGCAGCACCTACACCGACAAGCTGCCGGAGATGATCGATCCCGACACCGGCCGCGTGCACACCAGCTACCACCAGGCCGGCGCCGCGACCGGGCGGCTGTCGTCGAACGATCCGAACCTGCAGAACATCCCGATCCGCACCGAGGACGGCCGCCGCATCCGCAAGGCGTTCATCGCGCCGCCGGGCCGCAGGCTGGTGGCCTGCGACTACTCGCAGATCGAGCTGCGGATCATGGCGCACCTGTCGGAGGACGCCGGCCTGCTGCGCGCGTTCGCCGCCGGCGCCGACATCCACCGCGCCACCGCCGCCGAAGTGTTCGGCAAGACGCTCGACGCCGTGAGCGCGAACGAGCGCCGCGCCGCCAAGGCGATCAACTTCGGCCTGATGTACGGCATGAGCGCGTTCGGGCTGGCGAAGCAGCTGGGCATCGGCCGCGGCGAGGCGCAGGACTACATCGCGCTGTACTTCGGCCGCTACCCGGGCGTGCGCGACTTCATGGACCGCACCCGCGAGTTCGCGAAGGCCAACGGTTACGTCGAGACCGTATTCGGCCGCCGCCTGTACCTGGACAACATCAACGCCCGCAACCAGGGCCTGCGCGCCGGCGCCGAACGCGCGGCGATCAACGCGC
>CALMTT010000065.1 GCA_937872615.1 uncultured Verrucomicrobiaceae bacterium
CGACGGCGGGCTTGCCGGTGGCGCGGGCGTAGCCGTCGGCCATGTGGCCCGCGCCCTGCTCGTGGCGGACGAGGATGAATTTCATGTCCGTCTTCACGGTCTGGAGGGCGTCAAAGATCGGAATGGCCGCGCCGCCGGAGTAACCGAAGACGTATTCGATGCCGAGGTCGGCGAGGGTTTTAATGAGGGCTTGGGCGCCGTCCATTTTGGGTGTGCTCATGGGAATGGGATGAAAATTGCGATTTCGGCGGCCAAAGTGGGGTCTAAATGAAAAACCACAAGCCGAAGTTTTGCGTTTTGGGGTGAAGTTTGCTGATTTGAATCGTCGAATCGTTCGAAAATGAGGGTTTTGGGGTGCAAATTGATGAGGTGTTCGCCCGGATCATGAAAAAAGCCCCCGATTTGGGGGCTTTGGCGCAAACAGCGCTGAAACGGGCTCAAACTACTCTTCAGCTTCGGCCAGCTTGGCGGCCTCACGTTTGAGGATCCGGCCCACGCGGTGCTTGGCGAGGTAAACCTGGGCGGCATTGACTCCGAGTTCCTTTTTGACCCGCTCGGGGCTCCAGCCTTTGAGGACATAGCAGGAGAAAATCTGGAACTGGCGGGGAGAGACGAGGGCCTTCACCCGGCGAAGGGCGATGTCCATGATCTTGTCCTGCCATTCCCTCTCCCACAGTTTTTCGAGGGCGACGCCATTTGGATCGGCGCAACGGTCAATCGGGGCGGTGCGGCGTTCTTCGGGTTCTTCGCCCGCGTAGAGGTTCGCCTCGCGATCCTGCTGCTTTTTGCGGCGGCGGAACTGGTCGAGGATGCGCCAGCGGGCCTGATTGAGGAGGAAGGACTTAAAAGACCCGAGACTGGTGTCGAACTTCTTCTTTTGAAGGTTCTTGGCGACCCCGATGAAGGTCTCCTGGACCACATCGCCTGCCTCGTCATCGCTCAGGCCGGCTTTGCGGGCGACGTGGAAAACGAAATTCGAGTAGGTGCGGTAAAACTCGTCCCAAGACGCCCAGTCATCCCAATTATCGAGCTTCTCGATGAGGGTCTTCCGCGTGGGCGGAGAGCCACTTTCCTTCAATTGCTTGAGGATCTGCTCTTCGTTGGGGATTTTGGGATCTTCGTCAGCCATGTGTGGCCGGGGGTGGGGCCGGAGACAGTGGATGGTAAGTCGAGAATGGCCGGAGGCAATCAGCCCTTGCGGTCAATTCAGTCCTTGGGCTGGCGTTTGAAGAGGCCTTGATACCACTTTGACTTGGCTTGCGGAGCAGGCTGGGGCGGGGCTGTGGCGGGAGCTGGAGCTGCGACCGGGGGCGCGATGTTTTGCGGGAACTTTTGAGCGGCATCGGAACCGACACCGCTGCGCAGATCCTCACGAATTGATGCCTGGCGCATGGCCGACTCGTCATTGACGACATTTGGCTGGATGAAAATGACGAGTTCTTTGCGCTCGGTGTTGTCCGTGTCATTGCGGAAGAGTTTTCCGAGGCCGGGGATGCGGCCAAGGAAGGGGAGTCCGGTGGTTTGATTGGTTTTCGTCTCGGAGATGAGGCCGCCGAGGACGATGGTGTTGCGGTCCGGCACGTTCACCGAGGTCACGAGTTGCTCGGTGCCGATGACGGGCACGAGATTGGGCGAGATGGTGCGTTCATTGACGATGGTGTCGTTGATTTGAGAGATGGTGAGGTTCACTTCGCCATCCGGATTGATGAGAGGGACGACTTCGAGCTTCAGGACCACATCGAGGTAGCTCGTGGTGGACTGGACGGTGCCGTTGTTGTTGACGTTGTTGCCAAGCACCGAGGTCGTCGTTTGAGGGTAGGGGACCTTTTGACCGGAGGTGATGGTGGCCTTGCGATTGTTCAAAGCAAAGACGCTGGGGCGGGAGAGGACTTTGAAATTGCGCTTGGTCTCCAAGGCGGTGACGAACACCTCCAGGCTATCGCCGATGGCACCGTAGAGGCCAAGGCCAGTCGCCGGGCCGAAGGCGTTCGTGATGACGTTGTTTCGCAAATCACCCACGGCACGGCCTGCGGCGGTGCTGGCGAGCGCATCGGTGCGGGAGGTGACGCCGCTCACGGAGAGGTTGTTTCCTGCATCACCGGCTTTGGAGAGGCCGGAAAGGTAATCGATGCCAGTGGAGAGGCCGTCTGTGAGTGTCAGTTGGCCGATGACCGTGGCCAGATAGACCTGCGAGGGCTTCTGATCGAGGCGGTCGAGGAGCATGGTGGCCTTGTCGATGCTTTCCTTGGGTCCGATGACGATGATGGAGTTCGACATGGGGTCGGCAATGACACGCGTTTTGCCGACGAGCACGGAGACAGGAGCATTGTCCACCGTGGGGCCGGTGATGACATCGGCACGCGAGCCGGTGGAAGTCGTGGTGGTGTCTTCGGAAGCAGCTGCGGCGGTGCTGGTGCTGCCGACCTGGCCACCACGGGTGTTTTGCGTGTTCCGCCCGCCGAGGAGTTGGGTGTTGTTGCTGGCGAGGGCCTGCTGCCGCTGCTGCTGGATGGTGCCACCACCGGGGAGTTGCACGGTGCCGGCGGACGGGTCCTGGAGCAGATCGGTGAGGGCGCTGAGCACATCGAGTGCCGCGGCATACTTCAACCGGCGCTCATAAGGCATCTCGACTTCCACGGGCTTGTCGAATTCCCCGATCAAACTGGCGACGTAAGTGTAATCGGCGGGCGAGGCGACGACGAGGATCTGGTTGAGACGCGTGTCAGCGACCACCTGGGCGCTGGGTTGTGGCTTTTGCGCATTTCCCTGCTGAAGAACACCATTGATGTAAACCGGAGCCGGCGGGCGGCTGCTGGAGCTGTTGTTGTTATCGTTGCCCCGATCGCGATCACCACCGCGTCCATCGCTGGCCGCACTGCCCCGGATGGTGTTCACGCCTTTGGATTCTTTTTCCTGCGCCTGAGCCGTGAGGGTGGCTTGGATGATCTGGGCGATGGTGGCGGCATCACCATACCTCACCGGGATGAATTTGGTGACGAGTGACGAACCGGTGTCAGCCAGGTCAATGCTCTCGCGAATCGAGATGAGCTGTTTCACCACAGTGGCGCTTTCCGTGATGAGCAGGCCGGGAGGTGTGGTGACGGCGGTGATGCGCCCGTAGGCTCCGAGGCCAACGTGGCCGCTGAACATCGTGGCCGCATCCTCCGGCGGCAGGTTTTCCAGCCGCATGAAATAGGTGATGATCGACTCGCCGTCCGGGATGTCCTTGGCGCTGGTGTAAAAGCTAACGCCGTGGGAGAACTGCACCGCGTTGGCGCTTTGGTTGCGGGCGGGGAGGATTTTCGCGCTGGTGCCGCCCGGTTCGGAGATGATGGCATAGCCATTCGCGAGCAAAGAGGCTTCGATGAGCTTGATGGCCTCCGGTTTCGGCACGGGCTTGGGTGTGACAAGGCTGATCGTGGCACCTTCAAAGATGTTGGTGTCCTTGATGAGGGTGAATCCCGTGAGACGCTCGTAGATGGCAAGGATGTCAGAGACGGGGTTGTTGACGAATTGCATCATCACCGTGTCATCGGTGATCTGGAAGGACTCGCCTTCACCGGCGGTCATCTCGCCGCCGGGACCTCCAAAGCCACCGCGACGTCCAAAACCGCCACTGCCACGGCCAAAGCCACCTCCTGGAGGTCCAAAACCTCCCCCAGCACCTGGCGGGAGGGCTGGAGGTGTCGCTCCATCAGGCGGTGTGGCTGCAGGGGGCGCAAGCGGGGCTGCTGGAACCACGGGAGCTGCAGGTGCGGCGGGCGGGGCGGCTTGCACGGCTGGAGGTGCCTTGGGAGCGTCTTGAGCAAAAAGGAGGCCTGTGGCGGAGAGCAGGGACAGCGGGAAGAGAGTCTGGCGGGACATGTGATACGGAAAAAATGAGATGGGGCAGGAACGCGGGATTTAGGGCTTGCTGTCTTCCTTTTCGATCTTGTCGAAAAGCGTGCGGATGGCACTGCGACGCTCGTCTTCGGGAGCGTTGCGGAATTTTTCATCGTTGAACATCTCACGCATGCCGTTGCGGAACTTCTCTTTGGCAGCGTCGGACAAGGATTCGTATTTTTGGCGGTCTTCCTCGTTGGGGCCGCGTCGTGGTTTGACATCCGCTGCCTGGCTTGTGGCTTCTTTTTCGGCAGTGGTCACGGCCTGGCGCAGGCTGGCGAGCATCAGATCCTTGTCAGGCACGGGCATGCTGGCGATGGGCCTGCTGAAGCTGTGTTCCTTGCCATCCAGCATGGCCACGATCGTCATCGTTTTGCCATCGGCTTGAATGCTGGCCGAGATGAGCCGCGAGCCGTTCTCATCAGGCTCAAAGCCGAGGCGGATGATGTTTTTGCCCGTGCGGTCGGTCAGCAGCACGGTGGCAGTCCGATCCATGGCCCAAATGCCGTAGATCTGGATGTCCTCGATCGCGATGCCGCCGACTTTTTCGATCGTGGCGGGCTTGTCCTGCTTCTCGGGTGTGGCCGCGAAGAGGCAGACGGGCAGCAAGGCCGACCAAAGCAGCGTGACCAGACGGCTCACTTCTTTTTGTCCTCCTTCTCGATCTTGTCGAACATGCTGCGGATGGCGTTGCGGCGGTCTTCTTCGGAGGCGTTGCGGAACTTCTCGTTACTGAACATCTCGCGCATGCCATTGCGGAACTTGTCCTTGGCTCCATCGGACAGCGATTCGTATTTCTTGCGATCCTCCTCGCTGGGACCGCGGCTGCTACGGCTGAAGCGATCACCACCGCCGGGAGGCGGTGGGCCGCCACCGCCATCGCGATCTTTTTTGTCCTTCTTCATCGCATCCGGCGTGAGGGCTGCAGCATCGTAGCGAATGCTCACAGGCTCTCCTCCGATGTTCACCTTGGCTGTGGCACGTTTGATGTCGGAGGACTGGGTGGCCTCCACGAGTGTCCAGCCTTTGAGGTTTGGCTGGTCGGTGACCACCAGAGATTCCTTCTTTTCTTTGTCGAAGAGAGTGACCACCGGTTTTCCATCCACATAGGCCACGCCCGTGAGCACGAGCGAGTCAGAGACATTGACGATGCGGGTGAAAGGCGAGTTTTGCACCACGGAGCCGAGCACGTTCATGTCAAAAGGCTGCGGCAGGTCCGGATCGACTGGCCCGACGGGTGCGCTGCCCACGGCGGAGGTGGCGGAGCCCGGCATCACGGCCTGTGCAGCCTCTTCCTCGGCAGTCGGAAACAGGTCCGAAGTGCTCAGCAGCGGCTCTTCCGCGGCCGGCGGGGCAGGTTGCTGCGCCAATGAAGAGCCTGCGCAGACCAGCAGCGCGGCGAAAAGGGACGGGGTGAGTCTCGACAACATGGCAAAAGTGGGGGGCTGAAACGCAGCAGAAACCCACCTCGTTCGGATTTGTTGTGCGGGATGCGAGGTTTCTGCGGGAATCATTTCCCGGAACCCTGATTCAAACGCTTTCCCCTTCTTTTGAGGGCCGTTTTTTCAAAAAGAAGCCTTCAACGGCCCCAAAGGTGCAGCCACTGATTCAGCCAGCCAGTGATCGAGGCGATGGCTGCCGCGACGACGAGCCATTCGATCGCCAGTTTCCACCGGCGGCCATTGACCTGCTGACGCTGGGCCAGTGAGAGTTTTTTGCCTCGACGCGAAGCGGGGCGGGTCTCTAAAGGTGGCAGCACGTCGAGCGTGGCCAGCCGCTGCTGCTTTTGCAGGCGCGGCGCATCGGCGATCAGGCATTCCAAGCGGTGAATCTCACGCCCGAGCTCCGCGGACTGCCGCTTGAGCTTCCGCGGTGTGGCCGCTGCTTGCGGGGCAGGGGACTTGCCGAGTTCCTGGGCGGTGCGGGGGCGCGAGCGCATCTTGCGATTGCCATTGGAGAAGAGGGCCATGAGTCGGGAGGAGTGAGAGGTGGAACAAAGAGACCGATCAGAACATCAGTTTCGCCAGCAGCAGGCCGAGGAGCATCGTGCCGATGAGCGGGAGCGTGAAGGCAAAGCCACGGCGCATCCACACGATCATCTCTTCCGTGGGGCTGGAGTAGGTCATCGTGCTCTCGGAGGCCTGTTCTTCGCTGATGGCGGTCGTTTTGTGGCTCACGCTGGCGGCGATCGGGTTCGCCTCCACCGCACGCAGGCTTTCCAGACGGCGCGAACCCTTGGCAAAGTCGGCCTCGGCGTCTTCGATGGCCGCGAGGGCTTGATCGAGTTCCTCATCGACCTGGCTGCGATGCCATTTTTCAGGCTGCAGGCTCTTCAAAATGTCCAAATGACGGCGGAAGTCGTCATGCGTGAGGCTGAGCTCCTCGACACGCTTTTGAGCGTCATACAGGTCACGTTCGACGTTGCTCGCGGAGCGGCCGAGTTTTTCCAAAAGATCGCGTTTGCCCGCGACGAAGCGTTCCTGCTTCACGCGGAGCGTTTCGAGGTGCTGCTTCTGGCGCTCGATTTCCTCCTGCTGCATGCGGAGCTGGATAAGCTGCTCCTGGGCGGCCTTCACCTTGTGATCGACATCATCGAGGGCGGCTGATTCCATGAACTCCGGCGCATCGTCGAATCGAAGAACGTCCTCTTCGAGGTGGCCGGGGGCGGAGACGGTGGCGGAAGCGTGGGAGGGAGACTTGCGAATCGTCATAGCGGGCAATAAAACCTGTTTAAAGCCCTAAATATTATAGATCTCTTAAATAATCCAGACTTTTCGTCTTCCGTTTTGCAAAAAAATAAGGCACGCCGCCCGCTCCAGCGGTGAGCAGGAGCAAAACTCCAAGGCTGATCGACTCCAGCCGCCAGTTTCCGGCCGGAAAGGCAGTCGCCATCGGATTCAGGCTGCTCCACGACGGGATGAGCACGGCAGTCATGCCGAGCAGAATGTAGATGAAGCTGCTGATGAGGCAGACCGTGCCTCCAAAGCCGGACACAATGCGGGCCGGGTTGGCCTCGCGGAAGTTCGGCAGCAGAGCCCCGAGAGACAACGCCAGGGCGGTGAGGCCATAACTCATCATCATCATGGCCAGGGCAAAGAACAGCAGGCGCTGAGCGGTCATGCCCAGGGAGTAGCCGGAGAGGCACACCAGCACGGTCATGAGCAGGGCCAGCACGCCGGCGGCGAGGCGCAGCTTCAGCGCCAGCACGCGATTCAGCGGCACCGGCGAGAGACCGAGGATCCACATGCGCTGCCCTTCGAGGCTGAGCTGCGGATAAATGAAACGCGTGGTGAGCGTCGAGAGCGCCAAGCAGCACACGAGCAGGTTCAGATGGCTGATCACCGTCGTCCAAAAAGGGTTCTGCAGGTCATAGCCCATGCGGCGGAGATTCGCGGAGTAGATCAGCAGCAGGCCAAAGATCACCGTGCACTGCCCCCACTGCACCGGCTCGCGGAAAAACACCCGCACCTCCTTGGTCAGGATGGCAAACGAAGCCCGGTCGAGCGCCAGCGCCTTGCGAACGATCTCCGCCAGCGAGCCCGGCCGCATGTCGAGGTTCAACGAGCCTCGCTGACCTCCCGGTGCCGCCTGCATCAGGCGATTCCACGCGGGCATGAAGAGCCCTCCCGCGAGTCGCGTGGTGAGCACCAGCGCCGCCATCGCATGCGAGAGCAGCACGAGATTGAAAAACAAGGCCCGCTGGCCGGTGCCGCGGCCGCTGGCATAGATGACTTCCGCCACCCACGAGCTCGGCAGCAGTGGGTGCATGCAGATTTCGGTGTGCTTCAGGATCTCGCTCACGCCCGTGGCCACATCGCCCGTGCGCACAGCATCAAAATCAAAGGTGATAAAGGCCTTCACCGCACTGCCGAGCATCAGCAGCGCCGCAAAAGCCGCGGGCTTCCACCACCAGCGGCGGGCAAAACGCACGAGAAGCAGCAGCAGCCACGTCGAGAGATTCGCCGCGATCGTCACCAGGCAGATCAAAGCGGGCACCGTGGCCACGAAGAAGCTGCTGCCCGCCTCATAGAGCCTGCCCAGCGCCAGCAAAATGGGAGCACTCAGCACCAGCAGGCCCCAACTCGCCAGCAGCATGCCTTCCAGCGTCTTCCACATCACCAGGCTGCGAGGAGCCAGCGGCAGCGCCACCTGCCATTCCATGTCCTTATTCCGAAACAGGCCCATGCCCGTGATCGTGGCGTTTGAGAGCACCAGCATCACGAAGAAGAAGAAAAACAGCAGGTACACCAGCCGCTCTGCCAGCAGCGGCCCGAGCAGGGGAATGCTCATCACATAGTCGAGACCGTGCGCCACCAGCTTGTAAGCCGCCACGGCATAAAACGCCAAAAAGCCGCCCACCGTGATCACAAGCAATTTGTTCGCCGCGAGACCATGCGCGGCCTTGTTCACCAGCATCTGCCAGTGCGTTCGGGCGAGGAGGACGGTGGTGCCTGCGACGGTCATTTCTCCAGTGCATACAAAACGCCGCACGCTTTGGGAAGTGTGAACCGCAAAAAAGCCTTTGCGCAGCCTCGCAGGCTTCGTTGTGCTCCGCCGCATGAGCGAAGCCTTCCAAAAACTCCTCGAACAACGCCAGCAGCGCTCCGCTGCGGAGTCCCGCCAGCAAAAGTGGCTGCTCGTGGCCGGCGGCATCGCCATTGTGCTCGTCGTTATCTTCCTC
>CALMTT010000066.1 GCA_937872615.1 uncultured Verrucomicrobiaceae bacterium
GGTGGTCGTGTAGTTGAAACCGCCGTCGCTCTTGCGCACAAGCGCGGGATCAGCCACCCATTCGCCGTCGCGATTGACGAGGAACACGTCCTCCTTTGGTGGCAACGTGCCGTCGCTGAACACGCCGACCGCGCCTTCGCTCTCACGGGCGATGCCGCGCTGCAACAGGTCATTCACCACCGCGCCGAGCTGCGGGTTGTAAAAACTTTCGCCGAGCGTGACGTCGAACTTCACGCCGAGCCGCCCGTAAATTGTGTCGAACTGCACCTGCGACAGCCGGATCATCTCCTGCCAGATAGCGATGTTCTCCGCGTCGCCGGCTTGCAGTTTCACCAACTCCTGCTTGGCTTCCTCCAGCCGCTCCGGCTTCGCGTCGCACTCGGCGTTGATGACTTTGTAAAGCCGTTCCAATTCGGCGATGGCGTCGCGTTTGAGCGCGGCGCGATCGAGAATCTGTTTCCAGCCGAGCAACAACTTGCCGAATTGCGTGCCCCAGTCGCCGATGTGGTTGTCCGTGACGACGCGATGGCCGAGCAGCCGCAGGATGCGTTGGAGCGCATCGCCGATGCCGGTGGAGCGGATGTGGCCGACGTGCATCGGCTTGGCGATGTTTGGTGCGGAGAAATCGACCACGATGGTCTTCGGCTGCGCCACGGCTGGAACGCCTACTTTTTCATCCGAAACGATCACCGCGAGCCGTTGGGCCAACGCAGCGGCACTGAGCGTGAAGTTGAGGAAGCCGGGGCCGTCGATGCTGGTCTTTTCGCACAGGTCGGCGACGTCCAGCTTGTCCACGATCTGCTGCGCGAGGGCACGCGGGTTCGATTTGAGCTGCTTCGCCAAGACCATCGCCGCATTGCTTTGATAGTCGCCATAACGTGTGTCGGACGCGATGACGACATTGGGCGTGAAGCCTTCAGGCAATTCAATGCCCGCCGCGGTGAAAGCGGCTTGCAGACGGGACGTGAGGACGGCGCGGAACATGGGGCGCGGAGTTTGAATGACGAATACGGATTGTCGAATGCGGAAATGATGTCCTCACATCCCAAGAAGCCTTCCAGCAATCGATCGAGGGTCCTGCCGGAGATCAAGCAAGGCGTGGATCATGACACGGTTTCCTTCTTCAACATAAAACAGGCCGTAACGCAGCCTGGGGCCGGCAAGCACACGGCGGACCCGTTGCGTGCCACGCACAGGCGCACCGAGCGAGGGGAACTCTGCCAGCAGTCGCAGCACCTGATTCAGCGGCTCCCGCAACACCCGCAGGGCGAGATCGTGATCGTCAATTTGCTGGTAGAGGCTGAGGAGGTCCGCCTCCGCTCCTGCCGTCCAGACGATTTCACGCGCCATGGCCGCCGAAGACGCGTTGTTTCACCTCATCCCAAGTGGACACCCTTTGCGGCTGCGCAGCGTGGGCCGCGAGACGCTGCTCGAGCAGGGCCAGAATGGAGGCATCGACGCTGACTTCGCCTTCTTCTTGGTCGGCGACGTTCCAGAGCTCTTCGGCGAGCTGACGCTTGTCGCGCGGGGTCAACCGGAGCGCGGCGGGGATGGCTTCGAGAATCATGCGGCAAGGGTATCCTGTCGGTTTGCCATGGCAACCGTGAAAACTCCTCAGGCAAGCCTCACTCCATCGGCAGCCAATTCCTCCTGCACATGCGCCAGTTCCTCCTGATGCTTGAAGTAGGCCGCGAGGATGTCATCGAGCTGGGTGAGGCTGGCGACCTGGCTGAAGTGCTGGCGCAGCCATTTGCCGCCGGGAATGGACTTCGTGTAGTTCATGAGGCGGTTGCGCATGCTGCGCAGGATTTCGAACTCCCGCCCGCGACCGTCGTGGGCAATGGCGGCAACGCAGTGGCGGCGCATGAAGGCGAAGCGGTCCTCGATGCTGGCGGGCTTCGATTGCTCACCGGTGGCGAGGAAGTGCTTCGCCTCTTGAAACACCCATGGGTTCGTCATGGCGGCGCGGCCGATCATGATGCCGCGCACGCGAGTCTGTGCGCGGCGGCGCTGCACATCGGCTCCGCTGTGGATGTCGCCATTGCCGATCACGGGAATTTTCACGGCAGCGGCGACTTGATCGATGACCTCCCAATCGGCCTCGCCGGTGTAGCCTTGAGCCCGCGTGCGGCCGTGGACGGCGATGGCCTGCATGCCGCTGTCTTCCAAAATGCGGGCGACTTCGACGGCGTTGACGTTTTGCGCGTCCCAACCGATGCGCATCTTGGCGGTGACGGGAATGGGCACGGCCTTGGCGACCTCCGCGGCCACGCTTTGCAGCAGCGGGCAGTCTTTGAGCAGTGAGGAACCGCCGTTTTTGGCCACGACCTTGTTCACCGGGCAGCCGAAGTTGATGTCGATGAAGTCGGGCTGCTTCCAGTCGATGATTTTACGCGCCGCCTCGCCCATCCGGACACCGTCGGAACCGAAAAGCTGCACGCCGATGGGGCGCTGGGCCTCATCAAACTCCGTGTAGTGCCGCGTGCGGTCGTCCCGCTGGAGAATGCCCTCGGCGCTGACAAACTCGGTGACCATCACATCGGCGCCAAGTTCCTTGCACATGCCGCGAAAGACCACATCCGTCACGCCCGCCATGGGCGCGAGGTAGAGGGGAAAGCGGTCGTTGGAGAACCAGTGAAGCATGTCGCTGGCTCATAAATGACGAATGCCGAAAGTCGAATGCCGAATCAGAACGGCGGAGGCATCAAACCGGGTGCGGCAGGTGCGTTTCGCGCAGGCAGGAGGGTCGCGGTGGCGGCCAGCAATTGATCGATGCGCGGCGGAAAAGGCAGGCTGCCACGCACGCGGACATCGCGTTTCAACGATTCGAATAGCTGCTGGTCCGTGGGCCGCGTGAGGTAAATCACCGGCGGCGCGGTGTGGCGGCCCGGATGCGCCAGCGGGTAGGCTTTGGCCAGCAAACGGTCCAGCATGTCGCCCTTCAGGTCCGGCAGCGGCACGGAGAAGATGAAGAGGCTGTACTCGCGGCGCAGCGCCATCTCAAAGGCATGCTCGCCGCTCGGCGTGTCATCCACCTCACACTCGCGAAAGGCCGTCAATGCCTCGCGGATCACGCGGCGGTAGGGCAGGCTTTCCTCCGCCAAAAGCACGCGGGGCGGGCTTTTCAGTGCGGCGGGCACCGGAGCAGGCTCCGGGGGCAAAACGGCTTCGGCGGCAGGTTCGCTGCGAAGGCGTTTGGAAGACATGAGGCAGTGCGAAGGAGGGAAATCAGCTCTCCGGATAGACCGCGATGGCCATCACGCCGTGACTGGGCACCCAGCCGACCACTTCCACACGCTTCAGCGGGCGCGAGGACGAGCCCATGCCCTTCTTCACGGTCTCGATGACCTTTTTCTGCGTTTCCTCCGTGGCGGTGGAGCCGAACAAACCGGCGAGATCGGTCAAAACAGGTGCCGGAGCGGAAACACCACCGGCCATCGTCACCGGCACACGGCCTTGGCCGCTGGCGAGAATGGTCTGGCGGATGGACTCCGGGCTCATCGTGGCATCGACGACCACAAGGCGGCGCAAACGGGTGTCCGGCGAGGGCGTGGACACGATCTGCAGCGGAGGCACCTCCGAGGCGGAGGTGGAAGCCGCAGGAGCGGCGGTCACCGGCGGCTTGATGCTTTTCGTGGGCTTGATGAAGACCGACGGCCCGGAAACAGGCGCACTCCCGGGCACCTCAGCCCGCGGCAGGACCGATTGCGGCAACGGCAACGCCTCCTGCGCCAGCCCAAGGGCGGCGGAGGCGGCGAACACGGCCAGAATGCGGGTGACGGAGGGCATTTTACGAAACGGGCGGCGTTTTTACCACGCAGCGAGAAAAACGACAATGACAAAAACCGAGCGCCGGAACCGCCAAGCCAGACCTCAGCCACGGGCAGGCAGATTGGGCGGAAGAGGTGGTGGAGGAGCGTCTTGCCCCTTCGTCGCTCGCTTGAGGACGATCACAGCACCAATCAACCCCATCACAAAAAGGCCGATCGAAACCCCCAGTTCGGGCTTTTTGCCCTCATCGAGGATGATGAAATCCTTCGCCAGTTGCATGTCCAGCCCCGCAAGCTTCGCCCGGGTCTTCGAGTCGGCATCAAGGCCAAATCGCACGAGGCCGCTGATGTCCCGCGTGCGGAACACCTGCGAGGCATTGCTCGCGAGAGCCTTGAACACGGCCGCTTCATTGCCACCGCTATTGCTCGCACTGGCGATGGACTGCATGGCCGCGATCGTGTCCGCGTCCTTGGTTGAAAGCAGGACCTTCACCGGGCCTTTTTCACTTTGATTCGCACGCACCGGAATAAAGACTTCCTGGATCTTGCCGCCGAGGGACTCCCGCTGCGCGGACTCCAGCAGGTTGAGCGTGGCGCCGGTCAGCGTCACCCATTCGGCATCGGGTGGTTTGGCAAGGTAGTCTTTGGCGGAGATCACGAGCGGCTCCCGGTTCTTGAGTGCGGTATAAATGCCCTGGCCGCCACCGATCAGCAGCGCGATGACAATGATATACCCCATGCAGCCAAGGCTGATGAAACCGCGGGAAAAGAAGGGATTGGTTTTGAACTTCATGCGAGAGGCTTGATAACAGAAATCTTCTGAACTCGACAAGATGAAATCTTGCCAGCCAGCCTGATTTCCGCTTCAAAACCTGCCGCATGAATTCACAAGAGCCGACACCTGCCGCATGGACGGAACAAGACGTTCAAGATTACCTCAATCGCCCGCTTCTGGACCAAGGCCGCCCGGTTCCAGGGACGGCAGGCATGACGCTCGCTCAAATCGAGGATGACATCCTGCGTGGAGGCCGCTTCCGGGTCTTCATGTGGAATTTTTCCATCATCGTGATGAGCTTTCAGCGCGGCAGTTCCGTGCGCTACTACCGCTCTGGTGAGAGCTGCGGGCTCGCAGCTTGGGGCTACACGCTGCTTTCCATGTTGATCGGGCCTTGGGGGCTGCCTTGGGGCATCTTTTTCACCATCCATACCATGTATCGCAACTGCCTCGGCGGCAAAGATGTGACCGCAGAGCTGCTCAACAGCCTGCTTGGACCGCAACGCGCCCAAAGCGTCATGAGCAAGGCGCAGAAGCCTCAACTCGACATCGTGCTGTGGCTGCTGCGCATCGTGATCCTCTCGCTGCCGGTGGCCTTGGCGCTGTGGGTGTCTCAGGCGGGCTCCCATCGCTGAAAGCCGCCTGACTGAAATCCGAAACATCACCCCTCGCCGGCCTTCGGCTCGCGGACGACGCGATCGACGCTGTGCTTGGTGATGATGTTCCCCTGCGAGTCGCGGTTTTTGATGGCGATGGAGTTGAAGGGGAATTTGATCGTCAGATTGCGCAGGTAGAGCGCGGGCTTCAGATGCACGACGGCGGTGAAGGCGTTGCTCTCCTCCTCGGTCTCGTGGCGGATGAAGTAGAGCACGGTGGAGCCGGGCGTGCCTTTGGTGAGGACGTATTCCTTGTCGCGGGTGATGCCGCCGATGCGGAAGCGCTTCGCCATCACATTGCCCTGGCGGCCATCGCGATAGACGAGGCTGTACACGGCCTGGTCGTCCTTCTTGAAGAGGTTCACATAGTGCGGGTTCTTGCCGACGAAGAACTTCTCGCCCGCCTTGGTGACGGTCATGTTGCCTTCCTTGGTGAAGAAGATCACGTCATCGAGCGGCGAGCATTTGCAGATGGGCTCGCCCTCGCGCTTCAAGCTGGTGCCGGCGAAGCCGTCCTTGGCGTTGAGGTAGAGCGTCTCGTTCTGCATGATGACCTCCGCGGCGGCCACGCGCTGGAGCTGGCCGGCGATGACGGTCTTGCGCTCGCGGCCCTTGCCGTAGGTGTCACGCAGGCGCTCAAAGTGCTTGATGGTGAACTTCGTGAGCTGCTTGAGGTTCTTCTGCACGCCCTCGATGTCGTCTTCGATCTTCTTGAGGTGCTCGTCGGCCTCGAAGCTGTTGTACTTGGAGATGCGCTTGATTTTGATCTCGGTGAGCTTCGCCACGTCGTCGTCATTCACCTCGCGTTTGAGGCTGCCGAGGAAGGGTTTGAGGCCTTTCCAGATGGCGGCCATGACGGCCTCCCAGGTCTCGCACTCCTCGATTTTGCGGTAGATGCGGTTCTCGATGAAAATCTTCTCCAGGGAGCTGAAGTGCCATTTTTCCTCGAGTTCGCCGAGCTGGATCTCCAGTTCCTGACGAAGCAGATCCTTCGCATGCTCGGCGCTGGCTTTGAGCAGTTCGGTGACGCCGACGAAGCGCGGTTTGTCCTCGAAAATGACCACCGCATTCGGCGAGATGGACACTTCGCAATCGGTGAAGGCGTAAAGCGCCTGGATGGTCTGGTCGGGGTCGGCTCCGGCGGGCAATTGGATCACCAACTCGACGTTTTCGGCCGTGTTGTCGTCCACGCGGGCGATCTTGATCTTCCCCTTGTCGTTCGCGGCCACAATGCTGTCCTGAATGCCGCCCGTGGTGGTGCCAAACGGGATCTGCGTGATGACCAGCGTGTTCTTTTTCGCTCCTTGCTCGATCTTCGCCCGCACGCGGACGCGACCACCGCGCTGGCCGTCATTATACTCCGTGGCGTCCATGATGCCGCCAGTGGCGAAGTCCGGGAGCAGCTTGAAGTCCTCGCCCCGCAGTGCCGCGATGCTGGCGTCGCACAACTCGATGAAGTTGTGTGGCAAAATGCGGCAGGACAGGCCCACCGCGATGCCTTCCACGCCCTGCGCCAGCAGCAGCGGGAACTTCACCGGCAGCGTGACCGGCTCCTTGTTGCGGCCGTCGTAGCTGGCCAGCCATTCGGTGACCTTTGGCGAGAAAACGACATCCTGCGCGAACTTCGACAGGCGGGCCTCGATGTATCGCGGAGCCGCGGCGTTGTCGCCGGTGAGGGTGTTGCCCCAGTTCCCCTGCGTGTCGATGAGCAGCTCTTTTTGGCCGAGTTGCACCATCGCGTCCGCGATGGAGGCGTCGCCATGCGGGTGATACTGCATGCAATGGCCGACGATGTTGGCGACCTTGTTGTAGCGACCGTCGTCCTTCTCCCAGAGCGAGTGCATGATGCGGCGCTGCACCGGCTTGAGGCCGTCGTGGATGTGCGGCACGGCGCGTTCCAGGATCACATAGCTGGCGTAGTCGAGGAACCAGTCGCCGTAGAGATCGTCCACGGGCTTGTGCTCCACCGGCGCGGCGGAGGGAAGGATCGGAGAATGAACGTCAGTCGGCTTGGAGGAAGATTTTTTGGCCACAGGCGGGGGTGCGGAGGGCTGAGGGCTAAGAGCAGAGGGTTGGGGAGGCGCTTATTAGGAACTGAGGGGCCAGGGCGCAAATCGAAAATCCGGGGTGGTGCAGCGTTTGAACAGTTCAAGGCCACCCAGGGCGAAGAAGCCGCTTGCCATCATGTGAATGCTCAGGCCTGCTCACCACCTCATCCATGACCTATTCATTCCCAAGTTACGTTCCAGGCATCGCGTTTGCCGTCGCGGCCCTCGCCGCGGTGGTGGGTTTGTATTTGATGGGCCGTGGGAAACCTCTGGCATCCGCATTGACCGCCTTTGGCGTCGCCCTTTTGGCTGGGGGCATCATCGGACCTATGCTCGCCCTCGACCGCGTGGTTCTGGATGATGAGAAGCTCGAGCAAACCACCGGCTTCTGGTTTGCGCCGAACGTGAAAGGCTTTCGACTGGCCGAAGTGGTCAGTTTGACCATCACAACCGACGTTGGCCGGAAGAACCGTGAGTATGAGGTGTGGATCGCCCAATTGAAGAACGGAGGGGTGAAGCAGGTCGATCCGGGTGACCTTTGGGAGATGAATGGTGTCGACATTGCCCAGCGCCTCAGGAAACGCGGCATTGAGGTGAGGCGCTACTGAACGGAGGCATCATCTACCTCAGCAGCGACTCGGCCAAGGCCTTCAATTCGGCCCAGGCGGCCGGTTTGAGGCGCTGATGGAGGACTGGGAGGCCGGGCCACTGAGTGCCACAGTGACGGAGCACGGCGATGACCATGTCGCGGGTGATGATCTCATTCCATGGGCGTTCG
>CALMTT010000067.1 GCA_937872615.1 uncultured Verrucomicrobiaceae bacterium
CTGGGCTTCGTGAAGGTGCTCGGCATCTCGCTGGCCATTGCCGGGCTCGCTTTGCTCACGGGCATGACGCCGGGCTCGCTGGCGGTGTTTGGCAAGCATGAGGCCATCGCGCTCGGTGGTGCGGTGATGGCTGCGGCGGTGGTCGTCGTGATCCGCCAGCTCACCCGCACGGAGACCAGTGCCACGATTTTTGCCTCGCAGTGCCTTTACGCCCTGCTCATTGGCATTCCCGTGGCCGCGATGAACTTCACCACGCTCGGCTGGGCGGACGCGGGACTGCTCGCCGCGGCGGCCTTGTGCGCCACATTTGGCCAGCTCGCGATGACCGAGGGCTTCCGCTTCCTGTCCGTCGCCGCGGGCGGTGCCTTCCAAAACACCGTGCCGGTGCTCACGACGCTCGGCGGCATCTTCTTCTTCGCAGAGCCGTTCTCGACGCTACAGTCCTTCGGTGCTGTTTTGGTGCTCTGGGGCAGTTTCCAGACGGTGCTCGGGGCAAAAAGAGCTTCCTGAACATCGCGGCCCTGTGCTAAGATCACCCTCATGTCAGCCGCTCTCCGCGATCCAGGCGTGCAATATGCCTACTCACTGCCCAAGCTGCCTCCTCGGGTCACCGAGGAGGAGTATGAGGCCATTTTGGAGAAATCGGTGGAGAAGCTGGAGTTTCGCAACGGCCAGATCGTGATGATGGCCGGTGGCACGGACACACACAGTCTGGTGAAAGGTAATTTGATCCGTCAGCTCGGAAACGCCCTCTCCAAACGCCCCTGTCGTGTCTATGACAGCGACATGAAGGTGAAGGTGGAGGCCTCGGGCCTGAATACCTTTCCCGATGCCTCGATTGTGTGCGGGCAGCCCAAGTTCAACTCGGACAAGCGCATCACCCTGCTGAACCCAGGAGCCATCTTTGAGGTGCTGTCGGAAGGTACGGAGGCCTATGATCGTGGTGAGAAGTTCTGGAACTACCGGCACATTCCTTCGCTGAAGACCTTTGTGCTGATCTCAACGGCGCAAGCACGTGTGGAGGTCTTTGAACTGGGCACGGACGATCAGTGGTTGCTGACCACATTCGATGGATTCGATGCCACGATGCGCCTGAAGCACTACGACATTGAGGTCCCGCTCGCGGCCCTTTACGAAAAGACCGATCTCGATCCGGCGACGCCGCCGGATGGCGAACAGGAGTGATTGAGTCTCACCCCAGCCACGCTCGCAGTTCCGCGGCCACGCGTTCGCCGCGGGTGAAGGCTTCCTCAAACAGCGCCATGCCGCTCATGTCCGAGTGGGCATGAAAAAGGGGCGGTGGGGCGCTTTGCATGGCTTCGCGGGTCTTTCCCCAGATGAAGCCGGGCGTGGGGCGGATCATGCCGTGGCCCCAGAGCCACACATCGGCCTGCATGACATGTTCGCGTAGATTCGGGTGCGGCGCTGCGAGAGCATCGAGGGCTCGCGAGCACCATTGCGCATGCGTTTGCGTGAGCATCCACTCGCGGAGCTTCGCCGGTGGCTGGCCACAAAGAGCCTCGTAATGCGTAATGACCGTAGCCTGCGGCACCGCGGCGAGGCTTTGATGCGTGGCGTTCACGTAACCGAGTGTCTCCGAGCCGAAGACGACATTGTCCCATGCCGGTAAAACACCGGGACTCGGCGGCAATTCTTCGAGCGTGAGGTTCGTGACGACCCACGGCGAATACACGAGGTCCGGCGAGGCCTTCGCGGGATCAAGCAGACGTCGTGCAATGAATCGCGGCACGCAGAGCAGCACGGCACGGGCTTCGATTTCGAAGGCCTCGCCGTTTTCGTCGATGGCTTTGACGCGTGGCGTGCCGTTCGTGACCTCGACGCCGAAGGCCATCGCGTTCACGCGGAGGTCATCGAGGCCTTTGGCGAGCAGTTCGACGAGCTTGCCATTGCCCTGCGGCCAGGTCAGCACGGTGTCGCGTTCGGCGTTCGCTGCCTCGCCGGTGCGGCTGGCGAAGTAATGCAGGCCCGCCCACGCTGAAATCTCATCCAGATGGCCCCCGAAGTCATCGCGGCAGGCATACGCGACATACCAAAGCAATGCCTCGCTATCGAAAGCATGCTCCTGCATCCATTTGGCCATGGTGATGGCATCCAGCGCAAGAATATCGGGATCGCGGCTCGAAGCATCGACAGGCAGCACAAAAGCCATTTTGCCATCGCGACCTCGTTTGGATCTCCAACGCTCGATTTCACCTTGGAAGGCCGCGAACTGCTCTTTTTCGCGCGAGGGCAGTCCTTGATGCGGATGAAGGCCGTCGATCCATTCGCCGTGAATGAAAAGCCGCTCGTGCGGATCATGGCAAAGAGCCAGTTCATCATAAACCGGCCTACCCGCGGCATCGTGACCGGTGATGATGCCGGTCTCTTCAAAGAATCGCAGCACCTCGGTGCACTCGCGGCCCGGCAGCGGCACGTAGTGCGCACCCCACGGATAGGCGCTGACCTTGTTTTGACCGGCGCAGGACGTGCCTCCGGCTTGCGATTCGAGTTCCAGCACGATGATTTTCTCCACGCCCAGCTTTCGCAGACGCCTCGCTGCCGTCAGTCCTGCCACGCCGCCGCCCACGATGACGACTTCGGTCTTCTCTTTGCGTCTGATCAAAGGCAGTCCGCCATCACGCAGGCGGTGTCCGCGAGCATGCGAGCCGCCGACGATGCTGCCGGGAATGCTTCCGCGGTCGCTGCAACCTGCGAACAACAGGGCAGGGGAGCTCTGGAGCAGGCGGCGGCGGTTCATCAGCGGCGGTTCAGAATGAGCCAGATGATCAGCAGAACTACCGCAGCGACTGCGATGATCACGCCCGGACGTTGCCAGAGCGGCCTGCCCGCGGGTTGTTGCGAAAGTCGCTGCGCAGGAGGTCGTGCCACGGGGCGCGGAGGGCCGGGCTGGCGTCTGGGAGCGGGCATGGCACCCACTTGAGGACCGACGGCGATGGGAATGGTGCTGGCAGTGGCGTTGCGTGCGGGTTGTGTGACGGGAAGCACAATGGGAGCGGAGACTCCGGGAGGTGGTGTGACGGCCGCCGGAGTCATGGCTGGTGCTCCCGTTGGCGTTCCTTGCGGCGCGAAGCTTTCGCGAGCCACTGCCGCCTTTCTCGGGCGTGCCTCGGCATCGGTGACGATGAGGCTCATGACCCAGGAACTCATCCACGCGGGCACATGCGGGGCCAGTTTGGCCAGATCGGGCAAATCGTGGCCGAGGTGCTTCGTGCGCAGTTCCTTCAACGTGCGTGATTGGAAGGCCGGACGACCTGCCAAGGCCTCATAAAGCACACATCCGAGCGAGTACACATCCGAGCGGCGACGTGCGGGAGACTTCTGCCACTGCTCTGGCGCGGCGCAGCGGTAGGCAGCCACTTGATGCTCCTCCTCCGGCCCGGCAGCGGCGAATCCTACACCGAAGCCGCCAAGCTTTACCTGCCACTCGGAGGGCTTCGTTCCGGAGATGCGCACGCACTCGGGCGTGAGCGTGCCATGCACGATGGCCTGATCGTGAACCAGTTCCAACGCATCGAGAAGCTGGCTGGCGAGTGTTTCAAACTCCTCTGCCGACAAGGGGCCTCGTGCGAGCATTTCCGGCAGTGTGATGCCCTCCAGCGGTGCCGGGGTTAGCACATAGAAGAAGCCCTTTTCGTCCACCGCCGCCTCAATGATGCGATCCAGCCGCGGGCTTTCGAGGACGGCGAGCTGCGCAAAGAGGCTGCGCAGGCCATCGATCTCCGTCGGCGCTGTCGTTTTGAAGCGGCGCAGGATAAAATCGCTCTTCAAATGACTGTCCCGCACCAGCTTGAGAAGGCTGGTGGTGTTTTCATCGAGGTTTTTGAGCACCTTGAACCGGGAGGGCATGACCGGGTACTTTGGCGCAGGTGCTCAAGGCCGCAAGCGGCATGGCCGCGGAGGATCAGAAGGCCTTCGTGCGGGACACTTCGGGATTGTTCCCCTGGATGCGCATGATCTCGCCCTGACGCTCGCGGTCTTCCTTGGAGATTTGCTTCATGCGAAGAGGGTAGGTCACCATCAGCACAAAGCAGGTCACATCGGCAACGAGGATCGTCATGGCGATGAGGATGCCGTAACGCTTCAAAGACTCATCGATGACCTTGTTCTTGTTCACCGAAAAATTGTCCGACTTTGAAAACATGCTCTGGAAGAGCCGGCGCCAGCCTCGGGGTTCCCGCGCCACGCTGAACGACCACAAGAAAAGTGCCGTCAGCACAATGCAGGCGATCTGGTATTCGATGGGAAATTTGCTGGTGTCCATTGGTCGGCGGATGGGGCGCGAGTGCAGCGGGCCATGCTTAAAACGGCAGCCGCACCCGCGCAATCGGGGATTTGTCAGGAGACGCTGAAACGGTCTCCTGCTGGCGTCACACCCTGCTCCACCACCTTGGCCGCGCCGTTGGCGGAGAGATGTGTGAGCATGTGGAAGGCATCCTCGGCATCAATGCTGAGGCTCGCGGCCACTTCGGCAGCAGTGAGCGGCTCATTCGAGGTGGTCAGAGCCGTCTTCACCTGGGCCAACTGCTTCAGGAAATCCGTCGCGGCCTTCTTGCCGGCCTCCACGCCGGGCTGGTGATAGGCGTTGATGTTCACGAGGCTGGCGTAGAAGCCCACTGCCCGCTCGAAAAGCCCAACGAGCAGACCAAGTGTGAAGGCGCTCACCTCGTCAATGCTCAGCGTGATGTTTTCGCGGCCTTTGTCGGACAAGGCCTTGCGGGTGCCGCGCAGGAAACCCTGCAAATAATCGCCACTGGTGAATCCCGGCTCGACCTCGAGCGGGGCCACATCACGTGCTTTGCGCACCTCGATGAAGGTGGCGAAGAAGTTGTTCACGCCATCGCGGAGCTGCTGCACATAGGCGTGCTGGTCGGTGGAGCCTTTGTTGCCATACACGGCCACGCCTTGATTCACCACCGCGCCGCTGAGATCGTGCTCCTTGCCCAGGCTCTCCATGACGAGCTGCTGAAGATACTTTGAGAAGAGCACCAAACGGTCTTTGTAAGGCAGCACGACCATGTCCTTCAGACCTTTGCCGCCACCGGCGTGATGCCACATGAGCGCGAGGAGCATTGCCGCGTTCTCGCGGGCAGGACGGGCACGTGTTTCGGCGTCCATCGCCGCGGCTCCAGCCAGAAACTGGCGCACATCCACGCCCTGCAAGGCGGCAGCGATGGTGCCCACGGCGCTCATCACGCTCGTGCGGCCGCCCACCCAGTCCCACATCGGGAAACGAGCCAGCCAGCCCTGCTTCACCGCATGCTTGTCGAGCTCGCTATCGAGACCGGTAACCGCTACGGCATGCTTCGCAAAGTCGAGCCCGGCCTTTTGATAGGCTGCACCGGCCTCCAGCATGCCATTGCGGGTCTCCTTCGTGCCACCGGACTTCGAGATGACCAGCGTCAGCGTGGTGGAAAGTCCGTCACCGATTTCCGCGAGCACGCGGTCCATGCCATCCGGGTCCGTGTTGTCGAAAAACGAGATCGCCATCGGCGGATTCGCGGGCGTGATGGCATGCGCCACGAGCTGCGG
>CALMTT010000068.1 GCA_937872615.1 uncultured Verrucomicrobiaceae bacterium
CCCGCCAGTATCAGAAGCACGGCCTGCGCATGTGGTTCTGCAAATCGCCCGAGGACTCCGTGTGCGACCTCACGGAGATCGGCCCGCGTTTCCAATCCCGCCTCCCCACCTATCAACTCGACCGCGAGCTGCTCGACGAGCATTTGCTCGAGGAGGCGCAAAGCTACGGCTGCGAGCTCATGCGCCCCGCCACCGTGCGGAACATCACCCTCTCCGAGGACGAGTGCCCGCACACGCTCGAAATCACCCCGCAGGAGGGCCAGGCACGCACCGTCACCACCCGCTGGCTGCTTGATGCCTCCGGCAAAGCCGCCGTGCTCGCAAAGAAGCTCGGTGCCATGCACAGCTACGCGGACGAGCATCCCACCTCCTCCATCTGGTGCCGCTTCACCAACGTCAACGACCTCGACAGTTTCAAGAGCCGCAAGATGTTCCCCAGCCTCATGAAAGAGGTCAAAAGCATCCGCAGCACCTCCACCAACCATCTCATGGGCCACGGCTGGTGGAGCTGGATCATCCCGCTGCCGGACCGCAGCTTCAGCGCCGGCGTCACCTGGGATCGCCGCCTTTACGATCCGCCTGCGGGACCCAATCCCGTCTCGCGGCTCAAAGCCCACCTGATGTCTCATCCGGTCGGCAAGCTCATGTTTGAAGACGCCATCGCCAATGAGGACGATGTCTTCTACTACAAGAACCTCATCTACCGCGCCGACCGCATCGCGGGGAACCGCTGGATCATCGTCGGCGATGCCGCCGGGTTCATGGACCCGCTTTACAGCCATGGCCTCGACTTCTGCGGCCACACCGTCTCCGCCGCCACCGATGTCATCCGGCGCGAGCTCGACGGCCAGTGCGTGAAGGAAACCATCGACTACCTCAACATGGCCTACCCGAAGAGCTGGCGGACATGGTTCGAGGCACTCTACAAGGACAAGTACTTCTACCTTGGCGATGCCGAGCTCATGCGTGCCGCCTTCTTGATGGACCTCGCCACCTACTTCATCGGTCCGGTGCGCCTCGTTTACAGCAATCCGGACTACGAGTGGAACCGCATGCCCTACGACGGCCCCGCCGGAGCCCTGTTTGGCAACTTCATGGCCTTCTACAACCGCCGCCTCGCCCACCTCGGCCGCGAGCGCCTGCGCAAAGGCATCTTCGGCGCCCACAACCACGGCCACGTCTGGACCCCGCGCACCAGCTTCTCCCCGGACACCACCGCCGTGCGCATCCTTTGGGATGGCATCAAAGTCTGGCTCAAGGCCGAAATCAACACCGCCCTGGCCCCCGCCCGCCAGTCAGCCCCCGTGATGATGCCCAAGGAGATCCTCGCGGAGGCCTGAGCTTGAGGCCTCTTCGATCACGAACCACGCACCTGCCACTTCGAAGGCGGCGACTTCCGCCTCACGGACGTGAGCAGCGAGGCGGTGAAGGCGAAGGCTGCGCCCATATCATAGTTTGTGGTGGCCTCCGGGCTCGGCACTCCACACTTCCGAAAGCGTCTCTGCCTGCTTAAGCACCAGCTCCACCGCAGCCTTCTCCAGGTCGGGCGGATATTTGTAACGCCGCAGAAGGCGGCGAACGAGAATCCTGAGCTTGGCTCGCACGCTATCTCGCACCTGCCAGTCCACCGTGGTGCTTTTGCGTAGCTGATCGGTCAGTTCAGTCGCTAGCTGCTTTAAAGTCGCGTCACCGAGTTCCCTGACAGCACTTTCGTTGTCGGCCAGAGCCATGTAAAAGGCCACTTCATCGGGACTCAGCCCCAGCTCTTTGTTGCGCTCCAGTTCAGCGGCAAAGTCCTTCGCCATCTGGATCATCTCTTCGATCACCTGCGCCGTCTCGATGGCCCGGTTGTTGTATTTGCGCAGCGTTTCCAGCAAGCGTTCGCCATACTTCTTCTCCTGCACCACGTTCGTGCGGGTATGCGCCTTGATCTCATCTCGGAGCAGCTTCTCCAGGAGTTCCATGGCGAGGTTGCGCTGCGGTGTCTTTCGCAGGTCTTCGAGGAACTCATCGGATAGCAGGCCGATGTTCGGCTTCTCCAGTCCCGCAAGGGTAAACACATCCGCCACACCTTCGGCCACTACCGCGTTGTCGAGAATCTGCTTCAGCGCGGAGTTCTTCTCCTCCTCAGTGCGCTTCCGGTCCACCGTGGTGTATTTCACGATGGCGGCACGCACAGCATTAAAGAAAGCGATCTCCTTCCGCACATCCCCCGCCTCATCCAGCGTGCTGCACAAGGAGTAGGCCTTGGTGATCGCCGCCATCACATCGAGGAAGCGCTTCTTGCCCTCGGGAAGTCCCAGCACGTGGTTGGCCGCTGGCACCAGCAGCTTCAATGCTTCCGTTTCATACTTAGCGTAATTGAATCCGCAGAAGAGCCCTCGAAGAACGTCGAGTTTTTCCTTGAGCACCGCCAGAGCTTTATCCGCTTTCAATGTCGGATCACCCTTCCCCTTGGCCATTCGATAAGACAGAATCGCCGCTTTCAGAGCGGCGGCAATGCCGATGTAGTCCACCACCAGCCCGCCTTGCTTGTCTTTGAAGACGCGGTTCACGCGGGCGATGGCCTGCATGAGGTTGTGAGCCTCCATCGGCTTGTCGATATACATCGTGTGGCAGCACGGGGCGTCAAAGCCGGTCAGCCACATGTCGCGCACGATCACCAGCTTGAGCGGGTCGGCAGGGTCCTTGAAGCGGCGTTCCAGCGTCTTCTTCTGGGCTTTGGTGAAGACGTGATCTTGTATGGCAGCCCGATCTGAGGCCGTGCCAGTCATCACGATGCGGATCGCTCCGTCATCCGGGTTATAGCCGATATCCTTGCCGTCCTTCGTGAGTTTCGTTCCCTCCCAAGCAGGGCGAAGCGCGATGATCTGCTTGAAGAGTTCCACGCAGATGTCGCGGCTCATACAGACGATCATCGCCTTGCCTTCAATGGAAGAGGTTCGCGTTTCGTCGTGGGCCACCAGATCAGCGGCTACTTGCTTGAGGCGCGGCTCAGCACCCACCAGCTTTGCCAGCTCCGCCCACTTGCTTTTGGTCTTCTCACGAGCTGCTACATCCTCCTCGTCCTCTATAACCTCCTCCACGTCTTGGTTTAGTTCGTCGATCTTTTCACGGTTGATGTCCAGCCGTGCCAGACGGCTCTCGTAGTAGATCGGGACCGTAGCGCCATCATCTACGGCGTCTTGGATGTCATAGACGCTCACGTAGCCGCCAAAGACCGCCTGCGTATCCCGGTCTTCTGCCGAGATCGGCGTGCCTGTGAACCCGATGAAGCTCGCCTGAGGCAGTGCATCGCGCATGTGCTTGGCATAGCCAAAGACATACTTCTTGCCGATCACCTCCTTGGTCTGCTTGTCCTTCACATTCACCAGCCGGGCAGACAGTCCATATTGCGTGCGGTGTGCTTCATCCGAAATGACGACGACATTGCCGCGCTCGCAGAGCTTCGGGTGCTTCTGCTCGCCTTCCAGCAGGGAAAACTTCTGCACCGTGGTGAAGATGATGCCGCCTGCCTGCCGCGCCGCCAACTTCTCGCGCAGGTCATCGCGGCTCTCCGCCTGCTCCGGGGCCTGCTTGAGTAGGTCTTGGGCGCTGGCAAACTGCTGGTAAAGCTGCCCGTCCAGGTCGTTGCGGTCCGTCACCACCACCAGCGTGGGGTTGTTCATCTCCGGCTGCTGGATCAGCATCCCCGCATAGCAAACCATCGAGATGCTCTTGCCGCTGCCCTGCGTTTGCCAGAAGACCCCGGCTTTCTTCGAGCCTGGCACCACCTCCTTGCCGTAGAGGGCGCGTGCCTCGCGGATGATGCCGTCTTTGTCCCGATGCGCCGCGATCAAAGTCACCCGCACTGCCTCCCGCACGCCGTGGAATTGGTGATAGCCCGCGATCTTCTTGGTGATCTTGTCGCCGTTCTGTTCAAAGAGGACAAAGAACCGCACGTAGCAGAGGAACAGCTCAGGGTTGAAGAACCCACGCACCAAAACTTCCAGCTCATATTGCAGCTTCGGGCGGTCGTTCTCGTTGCTGATCGCCTTCCAGGGCATGTACCACTCCTTCGTTGCAGTCAGTGATCCGACCCGCGCCGTGATGCCGTCACTGGCGATGAGCGCCTGATTGTAGATGAACAGGTCGCTGATCTCTTCCTTGTAGGTTTGCAGTTGGTCGTAGGCATCCCACAGGTCCACCTGCTCGTTGCCCAGATTCTTGAGTTCCAGGACGGAGAGCGGCAGCCCGTTCACGAAGACCACGATGTCCGGCCTGCGCGGTTGCTTCGTGCCCGTCACCGTGAACTGACTCGCCACCAGGAAGTCGTTCGCCCGCCAGTCGTGGAAATCAATCAGCCGCAGGTGCTCCACCGTCTTCGTGTCGCCTTTGGCCACCTCCACCGGCACGCCTTCCAGCAGCAGCTGGTGAAAGGCCCGGTTCCGCTGAATCAGCGAGGGATGATCCAGCGTGCAGACGATATGCAAGGCATCCTCGATAGCGCTCGTGGGAATGCCAGGGTTCAGTTGCACCATTGCCGCGACGAGCCGCTTCTTGAGCACCACTTGCTCATAGCCCGTGCGTTCCGGCAAAGCTGCCTCCGGCGACGTCGCCGAACTGTCCAGGTAGCTCCAGCCCGTGTCTTGAAACCACTCCAGACAGAGTTGTTCCAGAGAGTTTTCGGAGATCATGCTGGGCGATTTGGTTTGTGATGGAAAATCCACACCGGGCATTAAATCCAGTCCAGGCTGTCTTTCGGCAGGTCGCTGTCCGCGGCTACCTTGACCAGCCGTTCGGTGTCGTTCGCGTTCACCACAATCCCGCCCGCTTGATCCAGACCCGTGACGACCTCCTCGAACGCATCTTTGAGATCAGCGATGTGCATTCTCGGCTGGTTGACCGCGAAGATGAACCTTTCGGGATCAAGCTTGCAGCCTTTCAGACGCCCGAGCCGGGTTACCCACGCATCACCATGCTCAATGATGGCCGTTGGATCATCCTTGTCCAAATCCAGCGGTTTGATCACCCGTGCGGGCACCGGCGTGAGCGCGTCGGGTTGCTTCATCTGCGCTGAATGGATCGGCACTTTCACGTGATAAAGACCACCCCGGATCACGAACTGTCCGTGGAAGGGGCATTCCGGCCGCAGCTCGCGGAGCACCTTCAGGTAGCGCTTCGCCATCACCGTCTCCTGATATTCCTTCTGCTTCGCGAAATTGCGCAGCACATAGCGTTCAAACAACTCCCGTGGCAGTTCCTCGGGATCATTGGTGAGGATGGTCTTCACCTCGCCAAAACGAAAGACCGCCTCACGGGGTCTCACCATTTCTTGGAAGACACGACGGACCAGTTCGCGGTCCTTTTCTTGAGCCGCTAGCTGCTTCACACGTTCAAACTCCGCCTCCACCGCCTCACGGGTCGCCCGAAACTGCGCCTTGTTCAGTTCGGGGAAAAAGTCCGTCACCCGCCGCTGCTTTTTGGCCTCCACCAGCACTTCCAGCAGCCCGGTTTCGGGGCATTGCACCGCCACGCCCAGGTTCACAAACTCACCCGTCTCCGGGTAAGGCTGGAAGCGGAGCACCGCGTAGTTGCAGACATGTTTGGCGATCGGTTTCATGGCAGGGTCCAAAAGGCCTCCGGCTCTTCCAGCGGGAGTTGGAGGGTTTTTAATACGTCGTTTTGATCCAGATGCACGGGTAAACTGTCGTCCCCGTCCGGGTAGAGCCACTCCTCCGGCAGTTGGGCGAACAGGCGGGGCACTGCTTCCAGCAGGACGGGAAGCCGGGGCATCATGTGTTCTCGAAACCCTTCCGGCCAGCCGCCCAGGAACCCGGCAAAGACGTGGTGCTCCAGCACGCTCCTCCGGGTAAACAGCGCATCAAAGGCCAGATTGAAATCAATCGTCCACAGGCATCGCTGCATTTCACCCGTCGCTTCACCTTGCCGGATTTCGGACTCATGCGTGATCAGCAGATTCGGATTCCCGCCCAGCACGGAGAGCGTCCGGTCTTCATTTTGCACCCATAGGTCCAGGAAAAGCACCTTGGCCATCTCCCATGCATTGAGGTGGGCGAGATCGTTCCACACGATCTCCCGCGCTCCAGTCACTTGGGTTGAGGCAAAGACGTTTCCTTCCCCCAGTTGCCGGATGTCCTCACGATCACTCGCCGCGATCAGCGCCCTCGGCACTTCGGCGATGGTGAACTCCGGCACCACCAGCCCGGCTTGCTGGGCCAGATGGCTCACCACCCATTCACAGCACAGAGACCGGAATCCGGCATTCCGCCCCTTCACATAGTAGAGCTGCCCGTCGTCCCCGCGGCAGATGAAGGGCTCCGTCCGGCCCTGCGCAGCTTTGCCCAGCACTTCGGTGATCGTCGTCATGAGTGGCGGTCGGCTTCTTCTGAGAGCCGGATGATTCGTTTGGTTTCGGCTTCTTCTTCCTTGTATTCCGCCAGGCCTTCGGCCCCGGCGGTGTCTGGGTCGATCTCCAAATAATGCTCCTTCACATAGCCGATGAAGGCATCCAGCGCCGCCTTGAGTGGGGCCGCCTGTTCGCCATTGAACTTCTCCCGCTTATTTTGCTCGCGGATATATTTCCCTTCATCACCATCGTGAACATTGAAGAAGAACACCTGCCCACTCCGGTGCTGATCCATGTGCTCAAAGTGCGTGAAGCACTTGCCCCAGGCTTTCATGAAGGTGATCAGCCGTTGGCGCAGCCCCTCATCACTCAGGTAAAACTTCGAGCTTCCGATCAGCCAACCCAGCCGCTCCCACAGGAAGTGTCCCTCATTGGTCAACCAGCCGCTGTTACCCAGGTTGTAAACAAACCGGTCCAGCGCTCCCAGATTGATCCAGCGGAACATTTTCCGCAGTTGCTCCACATCACGCTCGCGTTTGATCTGCTCGGGGCTGGGCTTGTCGCTTTCTTCCGGGCGTTTCGGGTTTGTCTGGGCGATGTGCTTCAGCGCCTCCAGCAAGCCGGTTCGCAGATGCCCCTTGGCGTTGCTGATCGCCGCCTTGCACTCGCTTGTTGGCTTTCCCGAGGCATCGAACGCTGCCTTGCAGGTAAAAGGCAGCGTGCGGTGACCTCGGGCGTCAAAGGGCAGGTCATCCGGCAGCTTGCCGTAGGCCGTGTTAAAGACCAGCACGATGCGTTCCCAGCCCAGCACACGAATCGCGTAGCCGAGTTCGATGGCCACATTCGGGTTGCAGTAGTTGCGACGTTCACCGGCCTCGTTCGTCACCTCCGCCACCTTGGAGAGATCACAGACAAAGACCTCCGCCTGCCGGATCTTCGCAAAGATCGCCTCCGCGATGTTGGGGCTGCCAGGCAGATCGCGCGTCGCCTCATCACGCGCCGCGTTGAGGTGCAGGTCGTGGTCGCCGTTCAGCTCCGCCAGGGCTGCATCCAGCGCCGCGCGGATCAGCCTCTCATTGCCCTCCTTCGGCAGATCAGACTGCCAGGAGTAAAAGACACGGAAGGGCTTGGAGGCGGCGTCAGGCATGACAAAGGCATCTCATGGGGTGGTGACTCGGATCTCCCCGCTCAGCAGCTTGGGCAGTAGCGTA
>CALMTT010000069.1 GCA_937872615.1 uncultured Verrucomicrobiaceae bacterium
GGAGAAGAGTTGAATCTTCGGATCACTCAGTGTGCCGCCTACGCCGAAGATGCCCAGTTCAGGGCCGATGGCGCGGATGAGGACCGTCCGGGCGGTGGCGCCGCCGATGTTGAACCCCGCGATAAGAATGTCACCGCCGGTCCCAACTTGGGTGCGGGCGGAGACGTTGACCAAACGTGGCGTTGTCGCGCCGAGTGGGGCGACGGAAGCGTCGTAGATTTCCGCGAGTGCAATACCAGTGCCGTTGTTTTTCCCGGTGATTTGCACCGAGTAGGAGCCGACGGCCGGTGAGGCCACGAACGCAGCATCGAGGCTCGTCGGTCCGGTAAAGCCGAAGGCGCCCAACCGTGTGCCGTCGGCGACGACCTGAGCGTCGCCGCCCCAATTGTCATTTGTCGCAACAGTGGCTGGGCCTTGGAAGACGGTGGCCACTGGATCAGCTAGCACACCGGTCAGGCCAAATTGGTTCAGTGACGGTCCGACACCGCGGATCAGCAACGGCTTGGTCCCAGTCGTGCCGGCGCCGCCCACGGCGAAGCCGACGATGAGAGTTTGAGCGCCCGTTCCGGCGTTAGTCCGAATCGCAAGATTGGACAGGCGTCCCGAATCTGGGTTGTTGGAAACCGACAGAGTTGCGGGTGTGCTTGAAACGGTGCCGGCGGAATTGCTGGCGAAGAAGGTATAAGAGCCGGCGACAACATTGGCCCCCGTCAGAACTAGCGTGGATCCGGATGAACCTGAGATCGGAGTGCCATCCCGTCTCCACGCCACACCGGTGGCACCGGTCGCAGCAGCGTTGAACACAACGGTGCTTCCGGGCGTGACCACGAGAGATGCGGGATGCGCTGAGATGACTGGTGGACCGGTTAGAGTGAGGGTCGCAGCCGCGCTCGTCGTCGAACCGGAACTATTGGTTGCCACAACCGAGTAACTGCCCGCGTCGCCTGCTTGTGCGGAGGCGAACGTGAGGGTGGCGTTGGTCGCACCTGCGACGGCCGCGCCGTTCTTCTGCCACTGATAAGTGACGCCGTTGGAGTTTGCCACCGCTGGCGAGAAAGTTGCAGTGCTGCCCGACGCTGTAGTCAAATTTTGCGGTTGAGTGAAGAACACGGGCGGCCCCACAACGCCAAAATGCTGCTCAACAGTGTAGGAATACGCCGATGTGACCGTGTAGCCGGAAACGGAGGTAGCGTCAGTTGCAACGACGCGAGTGGCCTCGACTTCACAGCGGTAGAGACCTCCGGCGACGATGGTTCCCGAAGGTATGGTGAGCGTGAGCTGGCTCTGATCCAACTGGGCGTTAGAGGTCACCGAGAGATTCACAGCCGGGCCGTTGCCGACGTTGGTGAGTCGAATGGTGATTCGCGATGAGCCAGCGAGGAAGTTGTTGCGAAAGGCGAAGGTCAGAGATCTCAAGCCATCGGGATCCACCAAGGTCACGCCACCGGGATTGGTATAAATCCTAGTGACGTTAAAAGACGGAAGTGTGAAGATAGGCGCAGGGTAAAGATCGCCATCAAGAGCAATAGGAATGCTTCGATTCCCAAGCGTCAAAGTGTAGGTGCCATTTGGAAAGGCCGCGTTCATTGAGGCCAACGAAGCTCCCGCCGCTTGTTGAAACTCCCAGGCCGAAATCATGCTGTTGAATACGAGCGAGTCGCGCGTGCTGGCATTTGGACGAGTCACGGAAACCGGGGGCTGCGGCGACGTGGCAGACCCGTCCACCGTGGCAACAAAGCGGTAGCCAGCGGTGTAGATGCCCGGCTGCAATTCCCGACCCCGGATTTCTTTTTTCAAAACAGCTGTCTGCTGCGCGTGCGCATCAGAGGCGAACAGCACCATTGCCAATACCCAGACGCCAGACACCAAATATGTGACGATAGATTTTATCATGATCGGAATGGGTATGCGCGCGGATAAGTTCCGCTGAGGGGCAGCGCTTGGCGCAACCCCGGCAGGAGTTGGCCGGTGGCTCAAGGGTAATAGCTGAGACCGTCCTAAGCCACGAATCAGACACGAAAACAGTCACTGCGGAAAGTCGACTAGCACCTGCTTCCGTGCGTTTCGCGCGCCTGAGTTTTGAGCTTTCGGTATCCCGCCGGCCCGAGAGTATCCCTTGCGCTGTGGAAAAAACAGGGGTAGGAACGACAACAATGAAGGGGCCGACTTGGCTACTCGCGGTTGCCTTGGTCTTTCGTGTCGCGGCTGGACTTCGCGCTGCAAATGACGGGGCGATCGCGTTGCCTCCATTCATCGTCGAGGAATCGCGGCCGTGGGTTTTTGCGGAGGTTCCGGGCTACGAGTTCCTGTCACGATGCTCGGAGGCAACGACGCGGCAAATTGTGGAATCTCAGGTCGGCCTGCATCGCCTCCTGGGGGAGATACTTCCTCCGCACCTCCAAATGACGATGACGCTTCCGCGGTCGTTCATCCTCTATGACGAGGAACTGCAGGCGAAGTCGTCGCACGAGGTCGTGACCGGGTTGCTTGAAAATACGCTGCATCAGTCGCGGCGGGCAAATTTCCTGCCGAACCTCCGCCTGAGCGACAGGGATGCCATGGTGATTTTCATGTTGGCCCGGCGCAGTGGGTTCAAACCTGAAGAGACCAGACTCACTCCAGAATACGTTGCTTACCTGTTAAGAAATCGCCGGCCGTTGCTTCCTGCGTGGTTCTATGGTGGATTCATGGGCCTATACAATAGCCTGAAATTTGAGGGCGATCGAATTACAATTCGACCCTTCGGGGGGGCTGATGGGCTGCTTCTTGTAAGAAAAAAGGACGACACCAAAAGCTACTTCATTGAGTCCGCTAATAACCAGTCGAAGCAAAGTGGGAAGCTCATATCAGGAGTCGCAACCCCGTCCTTCGAAGAACTTTTCCTCGGCCAGAAATCCAACTCAGGAGACGACGATGAACTCGAGCGGATGCGTCTCTGGCGGGCTCGTTCATCGCTGTTTGTTCGTTGGGGCCTAGAACCAGCCCGGAGAATCTCACTGTGGAAGTTCATCGAACGCGGCTCGACCGAGCCGATTACCGAGAAGTTGTTTCAGGAGTGCTTTGGCATCGACTACGCCAAAGCCGTGCAGCGAGTAACCGAGTATTCGAGGACTGAAGTGCGGCAGCCAATCGTGGTCACATTGTCGCGGGCCTCACGAGTGCCCGCGATCGCGCTCAACGTTGCGACTGCGGCACAAGTGGCCCGAATCAAAGGAGACTGGGAACGACTTGAAGTCGGTTATGTGCGAGAATTTTTCCCGGAGCTTGTGCCCAAATACCTCGCTCAAGCTCGTCTCACGCTGGATCGCGGCCGCGTATCTGAATCGCGGAACAGCCAGCTCCTCGCGGTTCTTGGTCTTTGCGAAAGGGACAATGGCGATGGCGCCGCTGCCAAGAAATTCCTTGAGGAGGCAATAAAGGTCGGACCGGTTCGACCAAGGGCCGCATTTGAATTGGCGCACTATCGTCTCCTCGAACACCGGGCAAATCCCGGTGGTGCGAATGGCAAGATAAGCACGGCCCAAGCGAGCGAGGTGATGGCCCCGTTGTTGGCTTCGCTCGCACAACAGCCACCCCTTCATGAGGTATTCGACTTAATCGGTCAGGTTTGGGATCGCGCCGAGTCCACTCCAACGCGGGAGGATCTGGCGACATTGGAACGAGGCTTTGCGCTTTTCCCGGAGAAAACGCACCTGCTTTTGCGGGCAGCCGAGTTGAACCTGCGCCACGGATTTCGGGCTGAAGCTGCGAAATTGCTGCCCGAAGCTGTAGCAATGCTCGATAAACTGGCCAAACGCAATATCATTCATAAAAAGAAAGCAGATAACCTTAAATCAGGGTTGATGAAAAAGGTGAATGGCTTAAAATAAGATCTTGTTTTTCATTCAGAAAAGATAGTGCACCAGTAATGGTGCATTTTTTTTGCATTCTATCCATAATTCCTCTGTCCGATGCGTGCGGGTGCTTGAATTACCCGAACAGAAGTCCTAACTTACGTCTCTCTATTAATTTATATGAACGAGGAATCTATATCCGGGAAAATATATCCCGAACCATCCGGAATTAAAGCATGGGCCGAGGAAGACCGCCCCCGCGAAAAACTGAACCTAAAAGGAAAACATGCGCTGAGCGAATCGGAGTTGATCGCAATTCTCCTCCGAACCGGCACCAAAGATCGCACCGCTGTGGATATTGCGATGGAGCTAATGAAAAGAGCAAATCATGATTTAAATGTGCTCAGCAGGTATTCTGTAAAAGATTTGCTTGCGCTGGGCTTACCCGGCATTGGAGAAACAAAGGCCATCACCATCGTGGCGGCGCTTGAACTGGGACGCCGCAGACAATTGTCTGAAGCAAAAATGAAAGACAAGATCACCTCCAGCAGGGATGCGTTTGATCTGTTTTATCCGAAAATGGCCGATTTTAATCACGAAGTGTTTTATGTAATGATGCTGAACCGGGCGAATAAAGTGCTCAGCATTCAGTCCATCAGCGAAGGCGGCCTGACAGGCACCGTTGCCGATCCGCGAAAAATATTTAATGCTGCCATCAAGGCAGAAGCGGTCTCCATCATTCTTTGCCATAACCATCCTTCGGGAAATATACATCCGAGCAATGTTGACATAGACCTTACTAAAAAATTAAAAGAAGCCGGAAAATTCCTCGATATCGTTGTATTTGATCACCTGATTATTGGCGAAAACAGGTATTACAGTTTTGCGGATGAAGGGATGTTGTGATGATGCACTGATGTGTGAATGTGCAGACGAGAGGGTGGAAGCGTGAAATTGTAGATTACCGGTTGCAGATTTTAAGACTGAATCAGGTAACAATAGTTTTTCTGCAGGAATTACTTAAGTATGGATCGGGAAATCACGATCCGCTGCACTTCGCTTGTCCCTTCATAGATCTGTGTGATCTTGGCGTCGCGCATTAAACGTTCCACATGATATTCTTTTACATATCCGTATCCGCCATGAATCTGAACAGCTTCTGTAGCTGTCTTCATTGCTGTTTCCGATGCGAATACTTTTGCAATGGAGCCTGATAAAGTATAATCCAGATGCTGATCTTTTTCCCACGCAGCTTTCATGATCAGTAATCTTGCCGCCTCTATTTCCGTAGCCATATCCGCCAGCTTAAATTGAATGGCCTGGTGCTGTGAAATTTCCTTTCCGAATGCTTTCCGCTGTTTTGAATAATCCAGTGCCAGTTCATAAGCGCCCGAAGCAATGCCCAATGCCTGTGATGCGATTCCGATTCTTCCGCCAGCCAGCGTTTTCAT
>CALMTT010000070.1 GCA_937872615.1 uncultured Verrucomicrobiaceae bacterium
CGGGGATGAAATCGACATCGAGCCCGGCGCTGCGCATGAGGATCTTCGCGCCGGGGCGGCTGTTGGCAAAGATGAGCTCCCATTCCTCCCGCAGCGCGTCGAGATCATGCGCGGCGAGCCAGTCCTGATGATCGAGCAGCACGAAGTGGCTGTATTCACCGGGATGCTCGCGGAGGAAATTCGAGATGGTGGTGGTGCAGGGCTTCAGCCGGTGGAGGCGCTCACGCAGCACGGCCTGATTCTCCTGACGGAGGTAGTTCGGGCAGCAGGTGAAGGTGTAGCTGCCGGTGACATAGACACGCCAGAAGTAATTGTCCGCCATCGGCAGCTCCGTGAAGACATGACGCATCTTGTCCTTCACATAGCCGCTGAGGCCGCCGGGATAGCTGTTTTGAATGAGGCGGATCTGCGGGCGTGGCACGCCGAGCAGGGTCATGAGCGCGGGCTGGCGGACGAGCCAGTCGATGAAGCCGGTCCACACCTCCCGCTCGATCATTTCCCAGGCGGTGCGCTGCTCGTCGAGGCTGCCGGCATCGAGGAGGGCGAGCGCGACGTTTTTGATGTTCGGCTTCAAGTGAAAGAGGGCACGGCCCATGACCCACGCGGCGATGCCGGAGGTGCCATGGTAGTAGAAGGACTTCTTCATGCTGTCAGGATGAAAGAAGCCGATGCGGCGGTCCCAGAAGGTCTGCGCGGGCTGGCTCAAGGTGCCGCGCACCTCGGCGTAGAGCGTTTTATGAAAGCGATGCGAGCCGATGCCAAACATCTCGAAGAGGTCGGCAAAGTCTCCGCGGGCGATGAGGGCCATCTTCAGCTCCAAAAGGGCGTTTTGGCGGAAGTTCACATCAATGGCGTGAATCTCGGCGGGATCATCGAGGAGGTAGTCGAGCGCGTTGCAGCCGGCGCTGGTGATCATGACGACCTTGCTCTTGGCATCGAGGCCGAGCATCTGGCGGTCGAGCCGCGGGTCCTCCCAGGCGCAGTTGTAGATGAGGTTGGAGCCGTGGACGTGCTTGAAGACGATGTCATGCGCGGCTTTGACGAGCGGGCGGGTGGCGTGGTGGACCATGCCGCAAGAAATCAGCGTCCGCGCGGCTGGCGAATGATGCCGTGGAGCACTTTCGTCACCGTGCGAGCTTCAAGAAGGCCATCTCCTCATCGAGCAGCAGGGCCTCGGGCACCTTCTCGGCGATTTGAAAGGCCTCGGCCGGTTTGCCGGTGGTGGCGAGCAGTCCGCTGAGGACAGCGCGGCGACCAGGAGGCAGGCCATCGGGCTTTTGCAGGCTGCTCATCACGCTCTGAAGCGTGCTGCGATCTCCGAGACGATAGGCGGCGAGAGCACGGAAGAGAGCTGGGGATTTCGCCGCATCGGAAAGCACGACCTCCATCTCCTCGCCGAGGAGCAATCGAAGGTAAGCGAGCTCATCCGCCATCTGCGCATTGGCAGGATGCATCTCCAGCAGTCCGCGGGCGACCTCGAGCAAGGCACGAGTGTTCTTCGACGACTCGGCGACGCTTTTGGCATGCAGCAAGAACTCCGACCGGCGTGCCTCGACGCTTTCGGCGAGATGCAGGAGGCCTTCGAGAGCAAGCTCCGGCATGCCGAAACGCTCGCTGAGCCCGGCGGCAAGTTCGAGCTCCTCGAACTCGCGGGAAGCAATGGCGGACTCGATGGCAAAGCCGAGCTGGCGGCGCGATTCCTTCATGTCGGGTTGCAGATGGCTCTCGGCATCCGCGAGCCAGATGGAGACGAGCGTGTTGGAAACCGGCGGGCGCTTGCTGCTGAGGGCCTGCTTCATCTCCTGCCAGCGGCCTTCACCAGCGAGCGCCTTGATGAGCGCGGTGAAGAGCGGACGCGAGCTGGAGGCGAGCTGCGGCGGCACGAGCTTGAGCAGCAGGGCATGCTCGCGATGCGCGGCAAGCCACGCAGCGATTTCGACGAGGGTGCCCGTCTTCTCAGTTTCAAAGCGCGAGACCTCGCGGCGGATCAGTTCGTCCTTTTGCTCCGGAAAGAAGCGGATGAGGGCGCTGACAATATCGAGCCGGATGGAGAGATCCGCATGCGGATGAGCTTCGATGATGGGGAGGAGACGCTTCGCATCCTCGGAGGTGAGACGTGCATCCCGCAGGATGGCACGTGCGGCCGCGATGCCGACGGGCGGTGGCAGCTTGCACAGCTCCCAGAGTTCATTCCACGACTGGTTGCGATACTCGGGGAAGGCGCTGCGGCTGTTTTCGATGGCGAACTGCAGCCGGGCCTCCGGTGTGTCTTTGTCGAGAAGGCGTGCTTTACGGGCGGAATCCACCGCCGCGGTCGTCTGACCTTCGGCAGCCTGGAGGCGGGCGAGCATCGCGAGGGCTTCGGGAGTGCTCGTGGCGTCAACAGGCAGGGCGGCATGCACGCGACGTGCTTCATCAATGCGGCCGAGTTCAACGAGGCAGGTGCCGTAGAGCAACTGGTCCTCGATGGAGAGCGGCTGCTTGGTGGCGAGGAGTCGCAGATGGTAGGCGAGCTCACGACGATCACCCTTCACGAGCTTCAAATACTGGATGATAGCGTGAAGCACCTCCGGCTCCTCGGGGGAAAGGTTTCGCGCCTCGATCAGCTCGGCGATGGCGTGGCCCATGTCATCGGCCTCCATCGAAACGACGGCCTCGCGAGCATGTGAACGTGCCCAGGCATCCCGCAACGCGGTGCGGGCAGGACGCCACGCGATCAAGGCAACGACGCCAAGACCGACGACGACCATCAGCCACACGCTGAAGCGTCCGAGCACCGGCACCTTGGGCTGGTGAAACTCGATCGGGGTGTCGTTTTGAGGCTGAAAGTCGAAGGACATGGGGATGGCGAATGACGAATGATGAATTGCGAATGACGAATGAGTTATTCGGCACCGCCGTTGCGGCGTTTGCGCTCGTCTTCGTCGCTGGAGCCATCGCCACCGCCGTAGCCGAGGACTTCGACGGTGATGACGGAGGGCGTTTGGGACTCCTGCTTGGCCTGCTGGGTGGACTGGGAGGCCTGCTGCGCGGCGGGAGAGTTGCTGGTGGCAGCGGTGGCGGCCGCAGCACTGGCGAGACCACCGAGCGATGGCGTGGCGACCGAGGGCGCGGCGGCAGCACCGGCACTGGTGCCGCCCACGGAGATGTTCGCGGCATTCAGCACGACAGCGGCGGCAATGTTCAAATTGCCCGTGGCACGGATGCCGGCATCGCCCGCATCCACCGCACCGATGGGCGCGATGAGATCCACATTGCCCGGACGCACGCCCGCGACGGTGGCGAGCACGCCGATGCCACCACCCGTAGCGAGACCGGCGAGGTCGGTGGCCACAGCGGCACTCGATGGATCAATGATGACACGCGTGGGCGGAGCAGACTGCACCGTCTTGGCGGAGGAACCGGCGGCGATGTCGCCAATGCTCGACCAGATGGTGATGTCACCACCACGAAGGGTGAAGATGCGTGCGATGCCGATGCTGACGTCGTCATTGGCAAAGACGGAGATGTTGCCGCCGGACTCGGAGATGATGCCGGGAGGCGCGAGCGTCTCGCCGAGCACGGTGGAGGCGAGTTGCAGGCCGCCGCCGGGGGCGAGGATGCTGATATCGCCACCGCTCTTCGTGCGGACATCGCGTGCCTGGGTGTAGATGCTTCCAGTGCCAAAGAGAGGCACATCCCGCGCCGGGTCATAGGGCTGTGTGGCGGATGAGGTTCCTCCTGCGACAATTGGGCCACCAATGATGGGTGGGAAGAACCCAATGAATGGGGATGTTTTGAAGAAAAGGGCGTCAATGGCTTTGTCGCCAGCTGCGTAAGTGCCGGCATCCGGGCTATCGGGATTGTTTCGATCGCGACCAGCGTTGCGTAGAGCAATATAGAAAAGCCCCAAAGCAAGCTGCTTTTGCTGTTCAGGGGTCAACGCCGGATCGAGAAGGTTCACAGAGGAAACACCGAGCACTTCGGCCAGATCCGCCAGATTTCTGGCAGTGCCAAAATCACTGATCAACTGGTTGAAGTCGAGCTGACTGCCTCCAAGCCCCGTAGCCACGCCTCCGAGTCCTGCGGAGAGCACGATGTCAGCGCCTTCAAAAGGCAGATACGGATTGCGGCCGTTGCCAATGCTGTTGATGCCGGTGCCGGGCGAACAGCACACCTTCGGCTTGCGTCTTGTCCAGGAATTCCTGCTGCGCGAAAGCTGGTCGGTGATCACCCGCTCCGTACCGAAGGTCGCGGACATCCACAAAATCGTCGCAAAAGGCGAGTTCGATGTGATTGGTCTGTCCTTGAGTGGGGAGACCTTGATCGACTCCCTGCGCTCGTCTATCGCAGAAATACGCGACATTACGAAGTCTTCCGGAACGAAGATCCTCATCGGTGGCCAATTGTTCTCGGAACGGCCGGACCTGGTGGAAAGCCTGGGCGCAGATGCATATGCCCCCGACGCTCCATCGACTGTTACCTTGCTTAATCGTTGGGCCTGCGAAGCTGCGGCCCCAAGATAAAAAGGAAGTTCGTTCATCATGTCTCTCGGGATCGGCACCCCAGAACTGAAAGGCGAAGCCCTCGCCCACCAGGATCCGGCAGTGGTTGCCGCCATTTTGGCCGCCGCCGTCGACGTGACAGTTCTGATGACTCCCGATGGCGTGATCTGCGATCACGTGCACACCGGCCCCGAGATGCCGCAGCATCTCTTCACCGGATGGCCCGGAAAGGCGCTGCGCGACACCGTCACGGTGGAAAGCCGCATCAAGGTCGAGCAGATCATCGACGAAGCCAACACCGGCAAGGCCTCGCGCTGGCGGCAGGTCAATCATCCCATGCGCGAAGGCGCCGACATCCCGGTGATGTATAGCGCCATCAAGGCGGGCCCCAAGGGCCACATCATCGCCATCGGTCGAGACATGAGCTCCATGGCGCAGCTGCAGCAGCGCCTGCTCTCCGCCGAACAGGCGGTCGAGGCCGAATACCAGCGCCTGCGCAATGCCGAAACGCGCTTCCGCATGTTGCTGCAATCCGCCTCCGACGCGATCATGATCGCCGAGGCGCGAACCGGAAAGATTGCCGAATACAACGCCAAGGCCGCCTCGCTTCTCGGTCGCTCGGGCAAGCGCATGCAGGGGGCCGAGCTTCTCGAGATGTTCCCCGAAGCCGACCGCGAGCCGGTGCGGATTGCGATCGAGAACCTCCGCAATGTCGGCCGCACCGACGACATCGTGCTGCATCCGGATGCGAACCGCCAGCAGGCGCTCGTCTCGCTCAGCATCTTCCGCCAGGAAAACACCCAGTATGTGCTGCTCCGCATGGTGCCCCATATGGTGGGCGATGCCGCAGTGGTGCTGCCCAAGACGCAGTCGAAGGTCGTCAAGATCATCAACGAAATGCCGGATGGGTTCGTCGTCACCGACACCAACCTCAACATCCTCACGGCCAATGCCGCCTTCCTCGATCTCGTCCAGCTCGGCTCCGAGGAACAGGCGCGCGGCATCTCGCTCGAACGCTGGCTCGGCCGCCAAGGCGTCGACCTCGGTATTGTCGTGGGCCAGCTTCAGGAACGGGGCGAGATCCGCAACTTCCACACCATCGTGCGCGGCCAGTACGGCTCGATCGATGACGTGGAGATTTCCGCCGTCGCCGTCATGGACAGCGACTCCCCCTGCTTCGGCTTCGCGCTGCACCGTTTCAGCCGCCAGCGGGTGACCGCCGGCAAGTCCGAAACCGGCCTGCTCCGCTCGGTCGACGAGTTCACCCGTTTGGTCGGCAAGGTGCCGCTCAAGGAACTGGTGCGGGAATCGACCGACATCATCGAGCGCCTCTGCATCGAAGCCGCCTTGCAGATGAACGGCGACAATCGCGCCGGCGCGGCAGAAATGCTCGGCCTGTCGCGGCAGAGCCTCTACATGAAGTTGCACCGCTACGGCATCGATGATCCGTCTTCCGCTGATTGACGTAGCTGACATCTGAAACTGTAAATCTCCGTTGACACTTCGAGGGGCCGGGTCCATCCTTTCCCCATGGACCGTTCTGTGCCCGTTCCTCCCTCGGTGTCGGCTCCGGCGCCCCGGGCCGTACTCGAACTTTTGAAGCCCGTGACCTGGTTTGCCCCCATGTGGGCCTATGGCTGCGGCATCGTTTCGTCCGGCGTTCCCCTCACCAGCCACTTCTGGACCTTTGCCGCGGGCGTTCTGCTCTGCGGCCCGCTTGTCTGCGGCACCTCGCAGGCCGTCAACGACTGGTTCGATCGTCACGTC
>CALMTT010000071.1 GCA_937872615.1 uncultured Verrucomicrobiaceae bacterium
GACGCCTGCCCATGAGGCTGCCACATGATCACCGCGTGTTTTTGCGTCGTGTGAAAAGCCGCGTCGATGATCAGGAAAGGGGCCTCTTCGGCCTTCCAGAAGGTTTGTGGACACACGAGCTGCGGATCATCTTTTTCAAAGAGCACATGCAGATGCTCTTTCACCGGCCAGCCGGTGTCCGACGCGTTTTGGTAGTGCCAGCCTTGGCGATCCTTGGCAAAGGTCCAAGTCGGAGGTGCCTTTGGCTGCCACACGGCCGCCCGCTCGCGAATGGTCTTCAGCGATCCCAGCACGAGCTCGTAGCGAAAGTCATAATCGATGTCGTGATCGAGGATCTCCTGCCCCTGACCCGCGAGATAGCCCGTGCTGTTCCCGTGCGTGTCATTCGGCCCCGGTTTGCCTGCAAAGCCGCCCGTGAAGTGCACGCGGCCTGGTGTGATCAGCCCGATGCCGTAATCTTTGTCATCGAGCAAGGCCGCCCAGCCTTCCGTGCCGGTCCAAAACGACCACGGATGCTTTCCGGAGGGCTTTGGCGAGAGCGTGACAGCTTCATTCGTGAACGGATTCGCGCCTTGATAACTCATCACGCGATAAAACGCGGCATTCCCATACACGGCCGGCAGCTCCTGCAGACGTGCCGGATACTGCGTGTGATCCTCGCGTTGGTTGAGAAGCCTCGCGCGTGCCTTCACCACCGGGCCTTCCAGCTCCAGCCAGACCTCAAAGCGACAGTCACCGGGCACATTGTTCAGCGGCCACTGCATCGGCAGGCAGGTGAGATGCAGCTTTTGGCCGTCATTCTCATGCGCGATCACGCGACTGGGATTCTTGAAGTCATCGCCGGTTTGGATCGGATTCCAACCGATGTGTTTCCAGTGCTCCGCGGGCTTTTGGCCCTTTGCCTCGAAAGGCACGGGACCTGAGAAAAACGAAAGCTGCACCTGCCGGCCGAGATCGTAGTTGTTGATCACATTTGCGCCGTCTTTCGTCGAGGCGAGAAAGGTGATCGCGCCACCGAGATCGAGGTCCACGCCGAGCTTGATGGCGTCATTTTGCAGCCAGCTCATCTTCTCCGCGTGTGCGGCGGAGGTGAAAAGAAGGGCGCAGAGCAAGTGACGGAGGTGCATCAGGTGAAAGTAGGATTGGTATCAGTGATCCAGAAAGGTGTTTTTGCCATTTATCGGCCACGCTCTTGTGCTGAAATGGGGCATGACCACACCGTCCACACGCCAAAAACGCCCTGCGTGGAGTGTTTTACCCACCAGCGCGGATCATGTGCCATCGCTTTGGCAGGCGTTGGCCGTGCTCGCCTTCATGATCGTGATCATAGCGGTGCTCAGCGAGGCTCCCAAGAACTCCGACAGGACTTCTGCGATCCACCAGTTGGTGGACATCAATTTCGCCAGCGAGAGCGAGCTCGACACGCTTCCCGGCATCGGCCCCTCGCTTGCGAGAGAGATCATCAAGGCGCGGCCTTATTCCGTCGTGGATGAGCTCGACCGCGTGAAAGGCATCAGCAAAAAAATGGCCGCCCGGCTCCTGCCGCTCGTGAAAGCAGGCCAGGGACGCCGCGCGGCCGATCGGTGAGCCGTCTGACTACTCGCTCTTTTTCTTCGCAGGCTCGGTCTTGCCTTTGCCTTTCGCGGGAGCCTTGCCCTTGGCCTTTTGCTTCACGCCCACGTTGAGCTTCACGATCACATCATTGCCTTCTGCCGCTTTTTTGGCGGCCCCACCGACCCAAGCGCCCGGCTTCACGGCATCGATGGATGAGGGCTTGTCTCCATTCACATACTCCGTGCTCGCATTCACCGCGAATTTCACCTCCGGAGCGTCCGCTGCATCACTGCGAACAATGGTGAGCGTGCGGGTGGTGATGGCGACCACCTTGCCGTAAAAGGGCAGCGTATCGCCATTCGCGGCTTTTTTGGCTGTCTCCTTCTTTGCTGGAGCATCCTTGGCAGGAGCCTTTTTGGGAGTGTCAGCAGCGTTGACAGCAGAGACGGCGAGAACGGCAAAAGCCACGACGAGGAAGCGAAGAGCGATTTTCATAGCGGCCGGATCGTCTCAAAACCGCCAGGAAATGACAAGGGTAATTTTTAGGCGATTGGCGTCGCAAGTCTCGCGGGCAATTAGATACCTTAGCTGCCTAAAGGCGTCCAATCGCTGTCCTCAGCAGTCCTTTGCCACGAAGGCTGACCATCGCACGCATGCAGATACCGAAAAGCGACCCACGGCCCGTGCAGAATGGATTCCACCCCACCCGAATCCGCTAGGCCGATTTGGGTGATGAGATGGCAAAAGGGCTCCACCGGCCTTGCGGTTCGGGTTTCATCTGCGAGACCGAAAAGACACTGATCCACCAATTCGGCGGCTGCCTCATGCGAGTGCGATCGAACGAGAAAATTCGTGTCCGGGCCATCCGGTCCGTCTGGGCTCGATGCGCTGCCGTAACGGGTGACAAGGTAGAGGTGCATTTTGAAACTACCAGAGTGACTTGAGAGACAGCATGAACTCACCAAAATCATCGCCCATCCAGTTCATGGATGACCAGTCTTTTGGAGACTCGGCTTGCTCATGATCCTGCCAGTAAACTTTGCCGTAGTGCTCTCCAGCAATCCCAAGTGCTACTGGATCACCGCAAATCGAACTGCCGATCCGCAGCAGGCCGCTCGGCAGTTCAGTGCCGTGAATGTTCATGTTTCTGAGTTCAAAGGGCACTTCGCCACCCAGCGGATAGAGGCGCTGAAGCACAAACGAAGGCAATCCTGGCATTTCAAAAGACTCGTTGGCGGGATAACCACCATTCGTCGTCAGCATGAAGGCGCGATAACTTTCCGGCAGCTTGCAGCCAAGTTCTTGCTCCAGCGCATCCAAGTCTTTCGTTGAGATTGGAGGGCCGACGTTTCGAAAGGTGTAGGGAAGTTCCATCTCAATGATTAAACACAAACTCAGCCGAGTTTAGCAAGCTCCACAGCACGTCCTCCACCGCGGTCTGGCGTGTCGCATCCTTCGCGGTGAAGGCGCTGAGGGCCAGTTTTTGCTCCTCGGCATCGGGCAGTCGTGAGAAGCAGGCGAGGTAGAGCTCCTCGATGATTTGCTCGGGCTTCGCTTC
>CALMTT010000072.1 GCA_937872615.1 uncultured Verrucomicrobiaceae bacterium
GGTCGACGACGGGACGCGTGAAGGCGTACTGCGTGTCGGTGTCGATGTTCATCTTGATGACACCGTAGCCGAGGGTCTCGCGGATTTCTTCTAGAGGCGTGCCGGAGCCGCCGTGGAAGACGAGATCCATCTCAGCGGCAGCGCCATGCTTGTCCATGACTGCCTTCTGGCCATCGCGAAGGATGGTGGGCTTCAGTTTGACGGCACCGGGCTTGTAGGAGCCGTGCACGTTGCCAAAGGTGGCGGCGAACATAAAACGGCCAATGCCATTGAGGGCTTCGTAAACGGCAACCATGTCCTCGGGGGTAGTGTAGAGCTTGTCGTTCGCGACACCGGAGGTGTCGTGACCGTCTTCTTCACCGCCCACGACGCCAGCCTCGACTTCGAGGATGATGTCGAGTTCGGCGCATTGCTTGAGGAGGTCTTTGGAGACCTTGATGTTCTCCTCGAGGCTCAACTCGGAGCCGTCGAACATGTGGGAGTTGAAGAGATTGCCTTTGCCGGCCTCGCGACGCGCCTTCGTGGCGGCAAGGAGGGGCTTGAGGAACTTTTCGACGTTCTTCGGATGGCAATGGTCGGTGTGCAGCGCGACGAGGACGTCATATTTGGCCGCGAGAATGTGCACGGCTTCGGCGAGAACGATGGCTCCGAGGGCCATGTCCTTGACGGCGGTGCCGGAGGCGAATTCACCGCCGCCTGTGGAGACTTGAATGATGCCGTCGGATTTGCTCTCGGCAAAAGCCTTCAAGGCGCCATTGATCGTCGGCAGGGACGTGACGTTGATGGCGGGATAGGCGTAGCCACCCTTCTGGGCGGCGTCGAGCATGGCACGGTATTGGGCGGGTGTGGCGACGGGCATCTTGGAGTCTTTAGATTTGGGATTTCTGATTCCTAGTTCGGGAAACTGACCGCATGAATCAGGAATCAGGATTCATGAATCAGAGGTTGAAAGCAGTGTGCGGGCCAGCAGCGGTCTTTTAATCAATTGTAGCTGCGGATGGACTGGACGCGGACGCGGCGGGTGCTGTGCGCGGCATCGCCGGGGAGATCGATCTCATCACCAGGAACGCGACCAATGAGGGCCTTGGCCTTCTCGGAAAGGTAGGAGATGATGTTTTTCTCGAGATCGCTGTCCCACGCACCCAGGATGGTGAGAGATTCGGTGGAGCCGTCGCCCAGATCAGCGAGCTCGACTATGGTGCCGATGCCGACCTTGTCGGAAGGCATGCCGGCGAAGTCGGTGCCGTGAGCGTGGCGGATCTCGCGCTCGTATTTGCCCTGCATGCGGAGAAGCACGGCCTGCTGGTCACGAGCGGCCTTGTAACCGCCATTTTCGCGAAGGTCACCCTCGGCTCGGGCGATCTGGATCTCGCGCTTGTTCTCGGGAATCTGGACATTGACCAGATCCTCGAGCTCCTTCTTCTTCCGCTCGAGGGACTCCCATGAAACGATGAGGCGGTCATCCTGACGTGCGGCGGCGTTTTCAGCCATCATAGCCTCCATCTCAGGGCGTGACTTGATGATGCGGGCCATGAGCGAGCGACGGGTGAGGTCGTCGAAGGCGGAATTACCGAGGATGCGCTTGGCGAGCAGGCGAATGTCCTCTTCTTCAGCTTCGGCGACCATCTCGCCCAAAAGGGTGGCGTCTTCAGAAAGAAGACTTTGGAGCCGTCCGGTCCGCTTTGGGCCACCTTCCATCTGGTCGTGGTCGATGACATCGAGGATGGCGTGACCGAGGTCGATGTCGAAGCAGGACTCGGCGAGGCCCTTGCGCTCACGAGCCATCCAAATGAGAAGGTCGGCGCTCAGGTTGCGGTTGCGCAGGCACTTTTTGAGGGCGTCGGCGAGCACATCCAGCTCGTCATTGTCGCTGAGCACGATGGCTATCTCCGCCACAGCCTTGCCACCGGTGCGGGTGAGCTGCTGGAGAATCTCCGGCACCCAGGCACGATTCGGAAAGGCCTCGGGGAAGGAGCGATAAACGCGTGCGAGGGCCGCCGAGGCGAGCGTCTTGATAGAATCCGCCAACGTGGCTCGGGTCTCTGAAACGAGGTCGGCCAGCTTCATGCTGCCCAGCGGAGCAGAACCGCCGAGGCTCTCGATAAGCTCATCGCGGGCGAGGAGGAGCTGCAGGCTCTCTTTGAGATGCAGTTTGAAGGCCTTGCGAACGGTGTCGGAGATGTCTTGGAAGACCGGAACGAGTTCGGTCTTGGCATCGCCGAAGAGGTCAATGTCCTTCGCGATGCTGGCGAGGGCTGCCAACTTGCTCTTCATGTCGCGGGCGGCGAGGAAGCCTTTCACCATGACATCCGAGGGCTTCTCGGCCTGATCACGCAGGATGAGATTTTCAGCCCGTTTGGCCGGCACAACCACGTGACGATGAGCTTTGAGGGCCTTTTTGGCCGCTTCCCACCAGCGCTTGTAATCCGCCTCGGGGATGATTTTGCCCTTCAAAAGAGCCTCAAGTCCATCGAGCGAGAGCGTATTACCACTGCTCTTCAGCGCGAGTTCGACCAAGGCGGGCGCATTGTCCTTGGCGAGCGCTTTCAGGCCTTCCAAGTCGGTCAGGCGGCGGGCCAACAGGCTGTCGGAAGGCAGGATGTCGAGCGAATTGGCGGCAAATGCCAGCTTCATGCTGTGCCCAGGCTTTCCTTCGAAGTCGATTCCGATGCGGTCGCCCAGCAGATCCCATTCGGTGATCCGGCCGATGCCCCAACTTTTGTGCCGGATCGTCGTTCCGGGTTCGAGCTTGGAAAGTTTTTCTGCGTCTGCGCCGGAGAGCTTGCCGGCAGCCACAAGATTTTGCACCTCTTGATTCATGGGGGGGGGAGATTAGACGCTGGGAGGGCGGTGGCAAGGGATGGTTTCCCCGTCACAAACTTTCCTGATAATCGTTGTTGCCAAACGGAGCCAAAATTTGCTAATAACCATCACGTCGCATGAAAAACCGATTCGTTCTCCTCGCCCTCGCCGCCTTTACCCTCGCTGGTTCCGCTTTCGCGGACATCCAGTCTCCTCCAGGACACCACTATACTTGGAGTGGCAAGCTCACTCGTGGCGTGGGTAACATCCTTTTCGCCCCAGGCGAATACATCACCCGCTGGCGCATGGCGCTGAAGGAGCGTGGTCCTGCCGCTGGCGTGGCTGAAGGCCTCGTCGAAGGCACGCACCGCAGCATCGTCCGTATTTTCTACGGTGTGTATGAAGTGGCCACATGCCCTGTTCCCTCTTGGAAGCTGACCTATCGCCCGCCGTATCCGAGCCGCGAGCACGTGGACAACTGGTGGGGCTACACCGATTTCGTGAACGAAAACGGCCAACTCACCCACACGCGCTACTCCCGCACGCAGGGCTGGTAATCGAGCGAGATTCTTCCGAACGCGGACTGCGAAAGCAGTCCGCGTTTTTTTATGCCCTGACGACACCTTGCAAGGGCGAAGGTCCCCGCCACTCTTGGCGGCCTTATGAAACGCAACCGCCTCGGCCGCACCGGCATCGTCGTCACGGACATCTGCATGGGAACCATGACCTTTGGCCTTCAGGCCGATGAAAAGACCTCCTTTGCCATCATGGACAGGGCCATCGAGGCGGGGATCGACTTCTTCGACACGGCCGAGATGTATCCCGTGCCGCCCAGCGCCGAGAAATTTGGCATCACCGAGGAAATCGTGGGCCGGTGGCTCAAGGGAAGGCCGCGCGGCCAGATCATCCTCGCCACCAAGGTCACCGGGCCAGGCCATGGCTGGTTCCGCCCGCCCATCCGGGGCGGTTTTACGGCTCTAGACCGACGCCAGATCTTCCAGGCCTGCGAGGACAGCCTCCGTCGGCTGCAAACTGACTACATCGACCTCTATCAAACGCACTGGCCGGACCACGGCATGGAGCAGGAGGAGACGCTCGGCGCTCTCACCACCCTCATCGAGCAGGGCAAGATCCGCACCTGGGGCTCCAGCAATGAAACCTGCTGGGGTGTGATGAAGAACTTGTGGGAAGCCGAGAAGCACGGGCTCGCACGCATGGCCTCGGTGCAAAACAATTTCTCGCTCATCAACCGCCGCTGCGAGAGCGAGCTCGCGCAAGTGTGCCGAAAGGAAGGCGTGAGCCTCCTGCCCTACTCGCCGCTCGGAGGCGGCGTGCTCACCGGCAAATACAACGGCGGTGCCCTGCCCTCCGGCGCTCGTTTCACCGATTACATTCAAAACGGCGGCCCACGCCAAAAGCGCATGGCATCGCGCTTTGTGAATGAGCGCACGCTCGAGACGACAGCGCGGCTGCAAGTCATCGCCCAGGATTTGGGCGTGAGCGTCACGGCGCTCGCACTCGCGTGGAGCCGCCAGCATGACTTTGTGGCCTCAACCATCGTCGGTGCCACGACGATCGAGCAATTTGAGGAGAGCCTGCAGGCCGCGGACCTCATTCTCGATGCCGGGACTCTTGCCCGCATCGATGAAATCGACGCAGCGATCCCCTGCCCGATGACTGAGGACGGCCTTCGCCGTTTGTGAGAGCAAGAACGGGCATCCGCCGGGCGTTCTCGGCGGCCCATGATCCGTCTTTTGCTTCTCAGCCTCCTCTCCATCGCCACGCTGCGTGCCGCCGACACGCCGCCGAATATCGTCATGATCATTTCCGACGATCATTTGTGGAGCGACTACGGCTTCATGGGCCATCCGCATCTGCAAACGCCACATCTGGACCGTCTCGCTGGCGAGAGCCGCACCTTTAAACGTGGTTACGTCACCAGCAGCCTCTGCTGCCCCAGCCTCGCCACGATCATCACCGGCCTCTACCCGCACCAGCATAAGGTCACCAGCAACGATCCCGCCATTCCCGCAGGTGTGAAACCGCGTGAGTTTCAAAGAAGCCCCGCTTTTGAGGCCGGACGCGAGACGATGAGCCAGTTCCTCGAAGACGCCGGCACGCTACCAAAGATGCTTCAACAAAAAGGCTACCTCAGCCTGCAAACCGGCAAGTGGTGGCAGAAGCACTACTCGCGTGGCGGCTTCACCCACGGCATGACCGAGGGCGGACGCCATGGAGACAAGGGTCTCGACATCGGCCGCAAAACCATGCAGCCGGTTTATGACTTCATCGGCGAGGCCAAAAAGCAGCAAAAGCCCTTCCTGGTCTGGTATGCGCCGATGATGCCGCATGATCCGCACACGCCGCCGAAGCGCCTGCTCGACAAATACATCGGCAAGGCACCGAGCGAGCATGTCGCCAAGTATTGGGCCATGGTCGATTGGTTTGACGAGACCTGCGGCGATCTCGTGAAGCACATCGACGACAACGGCCTCAAAGAGAACACCATCATCGTTTACGTCACCGACAACGGCTGGATCACCAACGAGAAGACCGGACGCTATGCCGACAAGTCCAAGCAAAGCCAGTATGACGGCGGTTTGCGCACGCCAATCATGATCCGCTGGCCCGGCAAAGTGAAGCCGGAGATGCATCCAGGCCTCGCTCAGTCCATCGACCTCGTGCCCACGCTGCTCAAGGCCGCAGGAGTCGAAAGCTCCAAGCCTCTTCCTGGCCTCAACCTGCTCGATGATGCCGCCGTGAACGGCCGGACCACGCTTTACGGCGAGTGTTTCACCCACAACTTCGTGGACATCCGGACCCCCGCCACCAGCCTGAAGTGGCGCTGGATCATCGATGGCAACGACAAGCTCATCGTGCCAGCCAAAGCCAATCAGCCTGACGATGTCATCGAGCTCTACGACCTGCAAAACGACCCCACCGAGGAGAAAAACCTCGCAACAGGTCAGGCTGAGAAGGTCAAGGCTCTGAACGCCAAGCTCGACGCTTGGTGGAAGCCCTAAGCTACCATGAAGTAGGTTGGGAAGGTTTGGCGACATGCGCGTTGCCATGACTTCAAGCTTCCGTCGCCGAACTTCCCGACGCCTTGGCAAGCATTCGAGTCATCACCCGCCCGCCACACGTCGGGAAGTTTGGCGAACAGGATCATCGGGCTACGAAGGTCTCTCGCGCCAAACCTTCTCGACCTACGCCGCGGGATACTCGATCAGCGCCTTCACCACTTTCCGCTCCCGCACGGCCGCGAAACCATCGGCGATGCGTTTCAGCGGGAAGCGGTGCGTGATGAAATCCTTCGAGGTGAGCTTCCCTTCACGAATCCACTGGCACAGCGCCGGTTGCGCCTCGCGTTCATACTGCCGCGTCGGCCATTGATGGACGAAGAGGTTAAAATTGAAGTCCGCCAGCTTGCGGTCGATGTGCAGCGGACCACCGGTCAGCACGCCGTAGATGCAGTGAGAACCACCGCGCTTCAGCAGCGGCAGCGCCTGCATCGCGATCTCCGCCTTGCCTACCGCATCAATCACCGCGTCGAGCTTCCTGCCGCGTGTTTCGGCCAGTTTTGCGATGGCGGGATCACCCGGCACAAAGACCGCATCAGCTCCAAAAGCCTTCGCACGGGCCTGTTTCTCCGGATGACGGTCCACGATGCCGATCCAGCCAAGACCGAACAACCGGCCCAGTTTCACAAAACTCTGCCCCACCGGCCCTGCGCCATAGATCAGCACATCATCGCCCGGCTTCAGATGAAAATCGCGAAAGGCACCGAGCACCTCACGCCACGTGCACAGCAGCACCGCCTCCTCCGCCGGAATGTCCGCATCGACGCGAGTTTGGATCTCAAAGACCTCGATCCAGCCATTCGCCTCATTCGCCACGCCATCGGCCACCATGGCTTGATGATCATTCGCCAGCGTGAACTCGCAAAAGCCGCCCCAGCCGCTGTCCACGCCCTCTTTTTGCAAATCGAAGACCAGCCCGCCGACCACGCGATCTCCCACCGCGAAGTTCTTCACCTTCTCACCCACCTGCGTGACGATGCCGACGCTCTCGTGCCCCAGCGCGAAAGGGAAAGCCTCCTCCATTCCGGGGAACTTGCCCGCGAGCAACTCGCTGTCCGTTTGATTGCAAATGCAGGCCACTTCCGTCTTCACGAGGGCTTGATACGGTCCGGGCTTCGGCTCGGGCGTCTCGAGAAGGGCGATTTCATACGGCTGGACGGCGACGACGGTCTTCATGGGCCGCCATACCTCCCGAATCATGGGCCGCGTGCAAACACGAATGCAACTTGCGGCTTGCAAGCGCACCGCCCTCGCCAACACTCCGCACATGGAAACACTCCCAAAGATTCACGACAAGCAACCGGTGGCCGTCGAACTCCCTGCTGGAGACCATTGGTGGTGCGCCTGCGGCCTCAGCGGCCATCAACCGAACTGCGATGGCTCGCACAAAGGCACCGGTTTCGGTCCGAAGAAGTTCACACTGCCTGAGGCGAAGAAAGTCTGGCTCTGCAACTGCAAGCAAACCAAGAACCCGCCCTTCTGCGACGGTTCCCACAAGGCGCTCTGAGCCATGACTCTCCAGTCCGCCACCGTCTCGGACTTTGCCTCCGACTACAACGGCAAGCTCTGCGTGCTCGGCTGCTTTGACACGCTGTGCGCCTCCGCTTTTCCAGTGGTGCATCCGCAGTGCAGCCTCGCCGTGCGGCTGGTTTTTCAACCCGAGGACGCAGGTCATCACGAGTTCATCGTTCGCTGCATCGATCCCACCGGGGCTGAATGCATGCCACCAATGCCCGGTCCTGTCGAAGTGAGCTTCAATTCGACTTTCATCCCCTTCGTCTCGCGAAACATCATCTTCACGCTCCAACGCGTGAAGTTCGACCGCCAGGGGCTCTACCGTTGGCAGGTCGAATACCAAGGCAAAACTATCGCCACCATCCCGCTGCGTGTCACGCAGTTCGACAACAGCCGCGGTGCCGTCGGTCCTGCGGGCTAGTGGAATGCCTCGTGACAGTCTCAGGTCTCGAGGCTTAGAATTGGGGCCAAAATGAACCGAGAACAGCTTTTCTCACGCCTCACGGCCTCGTCGGAGCCTTTTGACATCGCCATCATCGGTGGTGGGGCCACCGGTCTCGGAGCCTCTGTCGATGCAGCATCCCGCGGCCATTCGGTCGTGCTCATCGAGCAATCGGATTTCGCCAAAGGCACCTCCAGCCGCAGCACCAAGCTCGTTCACGGCGGTGTGCGCTACCTCAAACAAGGCAATGTCTCCCTCGTGCTCGAGGCATTGCGTGAGCGTGGCCTCATGTGCCGGAATGCGCCTCACCTCGTGCATAGCCTGCCCTTCATCATTCCGAGCTACCACTGGTGGGAAGGCCCCTTCTACGGCATCGGGCTGAAGGTCTATGATGCTCTCGCCGGGCAGCTCGGGCTCGAGCCTTCACGCTACTTGGACCGCGACGACATCATCCAATGCCTGCCAACACTCGAAACCGAAGGTCTCGATGGCGGCGTGGTGTATCACGACGGTCAATTCGATGATGCACGGCTCGCCATCCACCTCGCCCGCACCGTCGTGGACCATGGCGGCATCGTTTTGAACCACACCCGCTGCTCCGGCCTCATGAAGGAAAAAGGCCATGTGATCGGCGTGATGGCCGAATGTGTCGAAACCGGTGCCCAGCATGAGATTCGTGCCCGCTGCGTAATCAATGCCACCGGCGTCTTCGTCGATGAAGTGCGGCGCATGGACGAGCCGCAGGCCTCCAAAATCGTCGCTCCCAGTCAGGGAGTGCATTTGGTGCTTCCTCGCGAGTTCATGCCGGGCAGCTCCGCCATCATGATTCCGAAGACGGACGACGGCCGCGTGCTTTTCGCCGTGCCATGGCATGGTCGCGTCATCATCGGCACCACTGACACACCAGTGGACCACGCCACGCTCGAGCCGCGACCGCTGCCGGATGAAATCGAGTTTCTCATGACGCATGCCGCGCGTTACCTCACACGCGATCCGCGGCCCTCCGATGTGCTCAGCATGTTCGCCGGTCTGCGACCGCTCGTCGCCGCCAAAGACGCCGGCAGCACAGCGGCGCTTTCCCGCGATCATACGATCCTCGTGTCTGACTCAGGCCTCATCACCATCACCGGTGGCAAGTGGACAACCTACCGCCGCATGGCTGAGGACGTCATCGATCACGCGGAGATGATCGGCGGCATCGGCACACGCCGCTGCGTCACCCACGATCTCATGATTCACGGCTCCAGCACGGTGCTTCCCGAAACCGATCCTCTCGCGGTGTATGGCAGCGATGCCGCGGAGATTCGCGAATTGATGAAAACGGAGCCCGAATGGACCGGCAAAGTGCATCCGAGGCTCGATCTCACCTGCGCCGAGGTCATATACCATGCCCGTCACGAGATGGCGCGGACCATCGGCGATGTGCTCGCCCGTCGCAGCCGCAGCCTGCTGCTCGATGCGCAGGCCAGCATGTCTGCCGCCCTCCGCGTCGGCCACCTGCTCGCGTCCGAACTAGGCTGGGATGCCCACCGCACAGCTCATGAAGTCGAACGCTTTCAGAAGCTAGCCGCAGGCTATATCCTCGAGGGCTGATAGTCAGTGCCTAAAAAGTGGGCCGCCTCAGATCGGCACTAGGATTTTTCAGTGTGTCGCTCAGCCTTGCGGTCCTGTTCAGCATCCGGCACGGCCTCGAGCATGTACTGTCCCAGCTGCGCCGAGTCCAGGATCGACACCGTAGATGCAGGAATACGGTAAGGCCGCAGCGTCGGGCCACCGCTGGACGCTGGATCGCCGAACAACGGAACGTGCAGGCTGGAGAATGGATCAGTTGCGCACATGGTTGGGGTGCGATTGGCATGGGAACGGAATCGCACCTGTCCGCCTGCCCAACGCTACATGTCGGCCAGTGCGCCGGATTTGCGCGAGACGGCCCACGAAGCGACGTTTGAACATTCCTCTCATGAAACGACGCTCTTTTCTTCTCGCTTGTGGTTCGGCGGCGCTGGCTGCGAATGTGCCTGCTCGGCTGCGCATCGGCCAGATCGGCACGGAGCATGCGCATGCGGCGGGGAAGATGGAGGCGATGCGGTCTTTGAGCGATTTGTGGGAGGTAGTGGGTGTCACCGGGCCCAAGGGGTATGACGGTGTGAAGTCGATGAGTGTGGAGGAGTTGCTCGCTGTGCCGGAATTGAAGGCGGTGGCCGTGGAGACGACACTGGAGGCCTCGTCTGCGATGGCGCAGCGCTGCATCGAGGCTGGCAAGCATGTGCATCTGGACAAACCAGGCGCGGTGGATCATGCGGAGTTCAAACGCATGCGCCTCGCAGCCGAGCAAAAGGGCCTCACTGTGCAAATGGGCTACATGCTGCGCTACAATCCGGCCTTTGAACTGCTCTTCCAAGCCGTGCGCGAGGGCTGGCTGGGCGAGATCACCGAGATCGATGCCGCGATGGGCAAGCTGGCGGATGCGGGCACGCGTTCCAAGATCGGTGCGTTGGAGGGCGGCGGCTTGTTTGAGCTCGGCTGTCATGTGATCGACGCGGTGCTGACGATCCTCGGCAAGCCCTCGGCGGTCACCGCTTTCTCGACTCCGACCGGCGGCGATGGTGTGAAGGACAATCAAATGGCCGTGCTGCAATACGCGAAGGCCACGGCGGTGATCCGCTGCAATCACGCGGACCCGTTTGGCGGCCCGCGGAGGCGTTTCAATGTCACGGGCACGGAGGGAACTTTCGAAATCGTGCCGCTGGAGAGCGGTCAGGTGAGTCTTTCGCTCACGAAAGCCCGCGGCAGCTACAAAAAGGGCACGCAGAAAATCGAGCTTCAGGTGCCGAAAGGCCGCTATGACCTCGAATTCGTCGATCTGGCGAAAATCGTGCGTGGTGAGAAAAAGCTGGCGTGGGACGCAGCGCACGACATGGCGGTGCATGAGACCGTGCTGCGTGCCGCCGGCATGTGGAAGTGACCATGAGCGCCCTGACCATCCATGACCTAGCTTTTGCCTATCCGGGGGATTCGTTTCGCCTGGCGGTGCCGGAGCTGGATGTGCCGGCGGGCTCCACGCTGGCCCTCGCGGGTGCGAGCGCCGTGCTCTTTGTCACCCTCCGCTACGCACAGCAGCCGCTTCTGGATCATGAGCCCTGGCGCGAGACGCAGACGGCGCTGACGACCTTCTGGTTTCTGCGGGAG
>CALMTT010000073.1 GCA_937872615.1 uncultured Verrucomicrobiaceae bacterium
TCTTGTTGCGCAGGATTTCGGCCATGGCGTGATCGACGATCTCGATCGTTGCTGGCAGCTTTCGCGGCGTGTTTGGTTTTGGGAACTCCATTTTGATATTCTAGCAGAACGAGGTCCGGTCACAAGCGATTCGTCAATCCAGGAGCGAAGAGGCGACTTTATGGTGGCTGTCATTGATCCGCCGATCCAGCACATGACGCTGTCCAACATCAAGTGGGACACATTTGAACGCATCGTGGACGACATCGACGAACGACATTATCGCGTCGCCTATCTCGATGGTGACCTCGAAATCACGACCATCTCGCTCGAACACGAGAACAACGGTGAATGGATCGGGCGGTTGATTTTTTTCGTTGCTCTCGAGTTCCATGCTCCCTTATTCAGCGGTGGTTCGACGACGCTCAAATCGGCGATTCGCAAGGCGGGCCTGGAACCCCGCGTGCTCGTACCACAGCACCACGTTGGCCTGGTCGCGTGAATTGTCCTGGAACGGGATCGCCTGGCCCGACACGTCGTGGCCGGTCGTGCTCGGCGAATACGTGTAGTTCACGTCCGCACCGAAGCTCGCGAGCCAACCGGGCAGGAAGGTGAAGGCCTGCTTGAGGCCGAACTCGAAGCCGTGGAGCCCAAAATCGCCAAACTGACCACCGAGTGGGAAAAAGCCGCCGAAGAGGTGGAGAAGATGGCGGCCGCGGGGTGAGGGCAAAGTTCAGAAACTGAACTTTCTAGGACTAAACCGAAAGGTTTAGCGGCTTCCCTTTCATTCGGTGACCAGAATCCGCTGGTCACTTTCGATCTTTTGGGCCAAACTAAAGAAAACTGTTCAAACCTTTCTTTTGTGAACCGAGGACTGACCGGCCACTTTGTTCCTGTATCCACTCTCGGGGAAGAGTGTCGGGCCTTCGTGCCGACACCGCTGCCTCCGGCACCTTCGCTCGAGCTGGATGAGCGACTCCAGGATCAGATCAAGGATGCCACCCTAGCCATCGGCCGATTGGACGGCATGGCGGACATCATGCCGGACCGGCAGGTATTCCTCTATTCCTATGTCCGAAAGGAGGCGGTGCTGTCGTCGCAGATCGAGGGCACGCAGTCTTCTTTTCATGATTTGCTCACGCACGAAATGGAGCTCACGCCCGGCGTGCCGGTCGATGACGTGACCGAGGTGTCCTGCTATGTCGCGGCCTTGGAAGAAGGCATGAAACGGCTGGCGGAAGGCATGCCGATCTCGCTGCGACTGCTGTGTGAACTGCACGGCAGTCTGCTCGCCAGCGGTCGGGGAAGCACGAAGCAGCCGGGCGAATTCCGCCGCTCGCAAAACTGGATCGGAGGCACTCGTCCCGGCAACGCCCGCCACGTGCCGCCACCTCCGGACATGTTGCTCGATTGCATGGGGTCGCTGGAGAAATTCATCCATGACGAACCCGTGCGCACCAGCACGCTCATCAAGGCCGCGCTCGCTCATGTGCAGTTCGAGACCATCCATCCTTTCCTCGATGGCAACGGGCGTCTCGGTCGTTTGCTCATCGCGCTCATCCTCAGCGCGGAGGGCATGCTGCGGCAGCCGATGCTCTACTTGAGCCTCTTCTTCAAACAGCACCGCTCTGACTACTACGCCCATTTGCAGAACATCCGCCAGACTGGCGACTGGGAAGCTTGGTTGTCGTTTTTCCTCACGGGAGTCAAAGAGACCGCGGAAGACGCGTCCTTCACCACTCGAAGGCTCTGGAACATCTTCCGTGAAGATCACGAAAAGCTCCTCGCACTGCCCGGAGCTACCACCTCCCTGCTGCAGGCGCACGAACAGCTCCAACGCGTGCCCCTGCTCTCGGCCAGCAAGGCAGCGGCGAAGATGAATGTGTCCCTGCCCACAGCCACGAAGTCGATGCAGCGTCTCCAAACGCTCGGCATCGTCCGCGAGATCACGGGCGGCAAGTATGGGCGTCTTTACGCCTACGACGCCTATCTCTCGATCCTCAGCGAGGGCACGGAGCCGCTGCAGTGAAAAAAGGCGGGAGAAGTAGCGCCGGAGTGTTTCAAAAACCTTGCCAGCGGAAGGCAACCTTGCTTTACCCCTTCGGCATGACCACGCTCCCTTCTGTTTTAACGCGCTCCAGCTTGGCTGCGGTCCTCGTTCTCGCGGTTTCATTGTTGAATTCGTGTTCCGGCCCGCGGGAGATGGTGATCCGTCGGCCGATTCCGGGTGGCACGGGTTACTGGGTGGAGCGCATACCGTTGGATGAGAACCACAAGCCGGTCAAAGAACCCACCCGACTCGATCCCAACGAAGGCTACTGGATCGGTGATGGCATGAAGGGTGCCCGCCGGATCAAGATCAAGCTCAAGGAGCAGAAGGTGTACTATTACAAAGGCGGCAAGCTGGCCGGCGTGTCGCCCATTTCATCGGGACGCGAGGGCATGGAGACCCGTCCGGGAAACTTCAGCGTCACGCAGAAGGATAAAGACCACAAATCGACGCTCTTTGGTGACTACGTGGCCAAGGACGGCACACTCCTCAAAGGCCAGATCGATGTGCGAAAGGATCGCCGGCCGCCGGGTGCCATCTTTGATGCCGCAGTGATGCCTTTCTTCATGCGCTTCGACGGAGCGGTGGGCATGCACGAAGGCTTTTTGCCCGGCTATCCGGACTCGCACGGCTGCATCCGCCTACCACGCATGATGGCGGAGATCTTCTTCAAAGAGACTCCGGTCGGCACACCGGTCGAAGTGACGCCTTGATGGCTCACGCCACCGTGCAGATCGTCACGCCCTGCTTGAGCGAGGCGAGCTTATCGGGGCGCTTGGGGATGAACTCCTGGCCGAGATAGCCCGTGTAGCCAGTTTCTTGGATCGCCTTGATGATGGCTGGGTAATTCAGCTCCTGTGTCTCGTCGATTTCGGCACGGCCGGGCACGCCGCCAGTGTGGTAATGCGCGAAGGCCTCGTGATCGCGTTTGATCGTCGCGATGACATCGCCCTCCATGATCTGCATGTGGTAGATGTCGTAGAGCAGCTTGAAGTGCGGCGAGCCGAGCTTCTTCACGAGCGACACGCCCCAAGCGCTCTTGTCGCACATGTAGTCGGGGTGGTTCACCTTGCTGTTGAGAAGCTCCATCACCAGCGTGACGCCGAGCTTCTTACACAGCGGAAGCAGGCGCTGGAGGCCCTTTGCGCAGTTTTCGAGACCCTGCTCGTCGCTCATGCCCTCGCGATTGCCGCTGAAGCAGATGACTTGTTTGAAACCAGCCTCGGCGCTGGTCTTCAAGAGCGGCTCGTAGGCCTGCACGAGCAGGTCGTGATGCTCGACACGGTTCCAGCCTTTCGGAATCGGACCGATCTTCACGCCGCCCGGGCCCTCAATGGTGGGAAAGCTCACCATGGCGCAGTGCAGGCCATGTTTCTTCACCGTGGCAAAGTCCTTCGGATCGAGCAACTCGACCGATTCGAGACCGATCTCCTTCGCGGCGAGGCAGAAGTCCTCCAGCGGGATTTCTTTATAGCACCACTTGCAGGCCGAGTGCCTCACCTTGCCACCACCTGCGGCCTTGTCGGCAGCTTCAATCTGCGTTTGCAGCATCGCGGCGAGGGCGCTGACACTGGCGAGAGTTCCAAACTGGCGGCGGGAGAGGCTGGGAGGGTTCATAAACGCGAGCCTAAACGACCCGCGACGCTTGGCTCAAGCAAAGAATCACCCCGCCACCACTGCCGCACGCGCATTTTCCTCAGCGCCAGTCTTCTGCAGGTAGTAGTCGTAGTCGCCGGTGTAGGTGGTGAGCTTGCCGTTGTTGATGTGGATGACCTTCTGGGCGAGGCGGCGGATGAAATGCACGTCGTGGCTGATGAAGACGAGCGTGCCTTCAAACTTCTCCAAGGCCATGATGAGGCCTTCGATGGCCCAGATGTCGAGGTGCGTCGTCGGCTCATCCATGAGCAGAAGGTTCGGCGGATCGACGAGGAACTTCACGAGGTTCAACCGGCTCTTTTCGCCGCCGGAGAGCACTTTGCACTTCTTGTGCACGTCCTCGCGCTTGAACAAAAAGCTGCCGAGGATGCTGCGGGCCTCGTCTTCGCGGATTTCAGGCGAAACACGCTTCAACTCCTCCAGCACACTGCATTCCGGGTCGAGTGAATCGCCGCGATGCTGCGAGAAGTAGCCGAGCTTGAGGTTCGTGCCGAGCTTGCGCTCGCCTTTTTGAATGGGCACCTCACCGGCGAGGATCTTGATGAGTGTGGATTTGCCCGCACCGTTCGGGCCGACGAGCACGGTGCGCTCGCCGCGCTCGATTTCGAGGTCGAGGCCGGTGTACACCTGCTTCGCGCCGTAGGCCTGATCGACGTCGGTCAGCGTGATGATACGCTGGCCGCTGCGTGGCGGCTGCGGAAAGTTGAAGCGGAAGCCTTTGCGCAGCGGGCGCGGCTTATCGAGCTTCTCCATCTTTTCGAGCTGGCGCTCGCGGCTCTGTGCCTGCGCGGCCTTGGACGCGACGGAGCGGAAGCGGTCGATGAACTCCTGCATGGCCTCGATCTCCTTCTGCTGGTTCTTCCACGCCTGGTTGGCGCGTTCCCAATTCTCCTCGCGGAGGCGAAGGTAGTCGCTGTAGTTGCCGGAGTAGCTGATGAGCTTGCTCTCCTCGATTTCGTAAACGTTTTGAACCAGCTCGTCCATGAAGTCGCGGTCATGCGAGATCATGAGGATGGCGCCAGGGTAGTTCTTCAGATAATTGCGGAACCACATGAGCGACAGGAGATCGAGGTGGTTCGTCGGCTCGTCGAGCAGGAGCAAATCCGGCTCCATCACCAGCAGTCGCGCCATGTGCGCACGCATGATCCAGCCGCCGCTGAGCTCGCGGGCGGGCCGGTCAAAATCACTGTCGAGATAACCGAGGCCTTTGAGCATGCGTTTCGCCTTCGCCTCGGCCTGCGGGTCCTGCAGGGCGTCGTGCTTGGCGTGCGCCTCGAAATACTCGGGGCTGGAGACATCCCCTGCGGCTTCAAAGTCGGAAAGCTGCTTTTCCAGGCGCTCAATTTCGCCTGCCTTGCCCGTGGCGACCTCCAGCACGGTCACATTGCCGACCGTCTCGCACTCCTGCGGCAGGAAGCCGACGGTGGTCCACTCGTCGCGCACGATTTCGCCCGAGTCTGGCGTGTCGGTTTTCAAGATAAGCGAGAACAGCGTCGATTTGCCTGCGCCGTTCGGTCCCACGAGGGCGACGCGCTCGCCGTGGTTGATCGTCATGGTCGCGCCGCTGAAAAGCGTGCGGGCGTTGAAGGTCTTGGTGACGTTGCGGTGGGTAAGCATGGGGGCGGAGGAGGTAGTGCATCCACGGCCGTGTGCAATGGCGGAGGAGTCTCCGCGGCCCTCACGCCTTCTTTTTCGAGACCAAAACCCGCGGCTGATGCTCCGTGAGCAGTTTCGAGGCCGGCACTTCGACGGCGTTTTCACGCCCGAGGAACTCCAGCAGCACTCGCACGCGGTCCGCACCGCTCAATTTGGCGTTCACGATGCCTTTCAGGCCGCGCATCGGGCCCTCGGTGAGCTCGACGATATCGCCGACTTCAATGCCCACCTCCACAACGCGGACATCATCGTCAGCCATCTCCGCTTTGATCTGCTCGATCACCGAATCATCCACGCGGGCGAGGCTTTCGCCGAAACCGACCACGCGGATGACGCTCTGCGAGTGCTTCACCGCCCGCAGCATCTCGACGGGATTGAAATGCGCGAAGAAGTAGCTCGGGAACAGCGCCTCGACGAACCACACCTTGCCCCGCCGCGTGCTCTTTTGGAAACGGATGCGCGGGCAGTAGGTCTTCACACCCTCGAGTCCTGCCATCAGCCCAGCCGCGATGTGCTCGCACTTCGGGCGCGAGTGGACAACATACCAGGCTGGCTTGGATTCTTCGGGCATCATGGGGCTGCCGCCAATGCACGCAGCCGTCGCCGACGGCAACTCAAAGCTGGCTCAGCACTCAGGACAGGTCCGTCGAGAGCACGGAATTCGCCGCACGAAGGGCGAGGTCCTTGGCCTGGGCCACCACACGCACGGGTGTAGCGTCAAAACGATACGCATGGCAGCTCGGGCAGGTCACGGCGCGCATGACCACGATGGAGCCGCAGCCTTCGCAGACCTTGTACTGCTCGGGATGCGAGGCGATCTTCTCGGCTTGCTTGATGCGGTTTTCGTTGGTGTCCACGATGGAGCTCATGGGAGAGGTGATAAGAGGCTACGGCAGACTTCGCGTTCCGCAACTGCATGGATGTCAGCCACGCAAAATTGTCGAAAAACGCTACTCCTGATAGTTAAGCAGCCGCCGTGCCTTTCTCAGCGCTTCAATTGTGGAAAGGCCCGGAAGAAGTAGCGCGGATCCGTGGTGGAGATGGTCGCTCGGAATTCCCCGCCGCCGACATCGGTGGCCGCGGAGGGCAGCAGCCACTCCACAAGGTCCGGAGTGCCCTGCATCATGAGATTCACGGCATGAGCATAGGCCGCGGGCCAGCGGGCTCGCAGGCGGAAACTGCCCGCGCCGAGCGTCGAGATGTCAAAATCGCTAATGACCATCTGCACCGGCGGCAGCAGGGGGCTGCTGCTGCTGATTCGCGGGTCGGTGCCGTCGAAGTATTCTTGCATCAGGGTGTAGAGCGAGCCATCGCGGTTGCCGTAGCCATCGTTGGCGAGGGTGCCAAAGTGCCGCAGCTCCCACGAATCGGCGAGCAGGTCGCCATCGGTGTCTTCATCGACGATATTGGGCAGGTTCGAAAGCGTGAGCGAAGTCACTTCCCAGGCCGTGTAGCCGCCGATGGAGGGCAAATCGGTGTAGGCGGTGATTTGCAAGGGCGTGCCGGCAGGAGCCTCGTTTTCATCCGGAAGGGTCAAAGCACGGATTTTGTCATTCAGCAGCAGTTTGGCCGTGGCGGAGGCATCATTCGCCAGCGAAAGGCCGGGCGTGGGCGTGCCGCTGCGCACGTAAAGCGTTTGAGTGGTCGTGGAGCGTTCCGGGACGGTCGCGAGGATGCTGGCGAGCTTGGCGGTGGCGGCGCTTTGCTCCGCTGGGGTCAAACTCGTTGCGGTGAGATAAGCGGCGGGAGGGACGCCGGTATCGACAAAGGTCTCGAGCGCATCGAGCGGCATCGGCAGCAGATCGAGATCGGTCGTCGCGAGGGCGTTGTGCTGCGCATAGACATCGCGGGCGAGTTTGCGCAGGGCCTGGGCACCGAGATCACTGCCGCCGAGTTGATCATCGACATGCCGCAGCACGGCGATGGTCCGCACGATGCTGGCCGTGGGTGCGGTGGTGGAGGCCGTGCGCAATCCGAAGAGCGCATCCGCTTCATCAAAGAACATCGCGCTGCCATCCACGGTGGACGCGGGATTGCGTTCGAGAATGAAAGCCGCCATCGCCTTGCCGACGATCAAGGCCCCGAGCGAGCTGCCGGGCGAGAGCGTGATCTCCGCATACGGACGTGCGCCGCGATTCGCCGCGGCTTGGAACTGCGTGACCCAATCCGCCGCGGACCACGTGCCGGAGGCGGCGCTGTCCCAGTTGGCGTTTGTTTGCAGCGTGCTCCAGCTCGCATCAAAGCCCTGCGTGTCCGTGGGGCCGTTGTTCCAGTTGCTGCTGCCGGCCTGCCAGTTCGTGCCGCCCCAGCTCCACGTCGTCGGTTTGCCGATGGCACCATCCGCCGTGGCAAAGCTCCACACTTCCGGCTCCAAAGCAGGCACGAGGCCGATCAATTCGCGACCGCGAGGCTCGTTCGTGCCCGCAGGATCAGTCGAGAAGTGCTTGTCCGTGCGCACGATGAGAAAACCCATCTTCGGATCGACCGCACGCGTGCGCACCCGGGCGAAAGTGGCCGGCGAAAGAGCCGCGCCGACATTCTTTGAGCCGAGTTCGTTGCCGTAAGGATCGGAAACGGTGACGTGCGTGCCATCCGCGGCCACCGCAGTCACGGCACCGCTCACATCACGGAGCTGCGCACGCACATCGACGATCATCGCATCGAGTGACGAGCCTGCGCCAGCGGGCTTGCTGCCCGCGTCATTCGGATTCGTGCCCGCAGCGAGTTCGTCGCGATCGGTGAAGCCATCATCATCCGCATCGTCACCACTCGTCGGGTCCATGCCATGCGCGAGCTCGACGAAATCCGGCACGCCATCACCATCCGCATCTTGAAGCGCAGGCGACTTCGAAAAGACATACGCGGCTGTTTGCACCGCGCCGGGGCCGCCAGCGCTCTGCGAGTAGTATTGCACGCTCACATCGCGCGTGATCCACGGCGGGCTGGCGGCATTCCAAAGCTGAAACGCACCCGCGGTGCCCATGCGGTAATACACACTCGTGCCACCCGCGATGCCGCTGAACTGAATCTGCTGCGCCGTGTCATACGTGCCCGGATCAGGCGAGATCACGACCGCATCCGGCACCACGCCGAGGTCGGAATTGAAACTGATCAGCGAAAACTGGCTGTGCATCTGATTCACCATCGCGCCGCCTGCGGTGGCGGCCGGAGTGCCGAGCGTGGTGGTCGTGGGTGTGCCCAAACCGCCGGTGGTGCTGCCAAAGGTGGCCGCATCCACCACGACAGGCGGTCCAGCCGTCACGGAGGTGGTCCAGTCCGGCACCTGATAGCTTTGCAGCAGTTGCGCATAGTCCACGCGGAAGACCGGATCGCTCAGCAGCAGCACATTCGCAAAGGCGCTGAATTTCTTCAGCACCGGCAGCGTGGCCGTCGTGCCCTCCACCCAGCCGGAGCCGGAGTTTGAGAACGCCACCGCGCTCGTGCTCGCCATGCCGGGACCGGGTGCGTAGAGCAGTTGGAAGTTGTTGCCCGGCATCGGCACCACGCCGCTCGTCATGCCCAGCATGCCGCCAGCGGGAATGTAGTTCGGCGAATCGAGATTCGTGCCGTTGTAAGCCACTTCGAGCAGGCTGCCGCTTTCATAGCGAATGATCAGCCGCTTGCCTGCTGGTGTGTTCACCGCCGCGAGCTGCGCCACAGGAAAGCCGAGATTGAAGACCTGATTCGTCGTGAGATTCCACCCCGGACCACTTGGCGAGATGTGGCGCACGTTCATCGTGTTGCCGCCAGGCACCCAAAACATCAAATCGGCTTCCGAGCCGTTGAAGACATCGCAGATGAAGGTGCTGTTTTTCGGCAAAGCAGGGATCGTCAGCTCCGCACTGCCGCCCGTGCCCGTCACCGAGTAGGCGTGAAAGCTGTCATTCGATGGTCCGGCATCACGCACATACGCAAACAGCGCCGCAGCCGCCGTGGCGGGCACGATGGGATTGCCCGCACGTCCGCTGAAGTCCGCGATGTCATCGGATCGCAGCAGCGACCAGGCTCCGCCATTCGAGCGCACCTGGCGCAGTTGATACTGCTGCGCGAGATCACGCGAGGCGAGCACGACGAGATCATCCTCCGCAGTCGGCGTGGCACCGAGCGGCAAATCGATCGCGGCGAGCAATTGCGACCCGAGACCGGTCACAAAGCTCGTCGCAGGCACGATCACGCCCGTTGTCGTCGGCGAGAGGATCTGTGTGCGGTTTTGATCCGGGCTCGTGATGGCAAAGGAGTCCATCACCGTCGTGTTGATGCGGCCCACGGCCATGCCGGTGACGTTCGAGACGCCGCTGGGCCTTCCCTCGGCGAAATCGAGGCTTCCCGTGCCGGTGCCGTAGCCGATGCGGTAGAGGCCGCTGGCCTTGTCCACGATCAGCACATCGCTGAAACCATCGCCGTTGAAGTCACCACTGGAGGTGAACTCGGCCGATGATTCATGCACAAAGGTTCCCGCCAGCGAGACGCCGGTGCAGAGCAGGAAAGAGGTCAAAAAGGTCTTCATGGCAGCGTGGGGCGTTGAATCAGGGTTTCGGCACGTTGACTTCGTTCGTCACGATCACCCGCTCGATCTCCTTGTTGGGCCCGAGACGGACGACGAGATACTTGTAGCGGGCACCGGCGATCACCGGCTGGCGGTCGAGCAGCAAAATGTCCTGATCCGAGCCGATCTGCGTGCGCGGCAGCAGCGTCACGGACGATGGCAGGATCGAGATGAAAGGATCGGTCACCACATTCGCGCCCGTGTCATCGAATTGAGCGATCTTTTCCATCAAAGGCGTCACCTGCACGATGTCGCCGGGCACCGCGGGATAGTTCGTGTTCGGCACCTGCACGCGATACATCACCACGGGCAGGATGAGGCCCTTGATCGGCTCACTCGGCTCCGCGGCGGCCACTTCGTCATTCGTGTAGAGGTAGTTTTCGAGGTCCTTCGTGCTTTGAATGAAGTAAATCTTCGCGCCGGCGGTGTTGTTGTTATCCGGGCTGTTGATGCTCACAGTCTGCGGATAGTCCACGAATTCGCCAATGCGCACGCCATTGCCGATCCACGGCGAAAGCTGGCTAAAAGGCACGCGCCCATCCGGCACCACAAACGTGCTCAGATGCATCGCCGTGACGCCGGAGTGAAAACCGGCCTTCGGTGGCAGCGGACGGTCCGGCCACGGCACTTGCAGGCCGATGCCGAGCTTTGGCACCGAGTAGGTGAAGGTCTCCACATTGCTAAACTCACCCACCATGCGCACACCATACTCACCGGGGCCCACGGCACGCACCATCACCGTGTAAGTGTCCGTGAGCGACATCGGCAGCGTGAAGCCGAACTCCGGCGAGCCATCGGCATTCAAATGCCGCGCGAGACCTGTCTCGAACACCGCGAAGTCGATGCCCTCGGTGCCTTCGACCTCCGTGAGCAGATTCGGATGCACCTTGGCGATGTCCGTCGAGAGTCCGCTGTTCGTCGAATTGGGCAGCGTGCCGGTTTTGCGGCCCACCCACACCTCAAAGCGCTGCACGCCCGCGATGCTGCTGAACCAGTTCACCTTCAAACGCGGCGGAATGACTCCGGTGGCGGAAAGCGGCTCCAAAATCGGCGTCGGCAGATAGCTCGCATCGCCGGAGCTGATGCATTCGCCCTGCTGCACGAGCGGGCCGGCGTTTCCATGCTCGTCAAAGAGCTGCAGGTAATAACAAACGGTGCAGTTGTTGCCCACCGGGTTCGGATCGGTCCAGGTCACCGGTGATGTCGTCACCTCACCGGAGGCCACGAGCGTCTGATCGCCGCCATCGACGCGGCGATAGACTTTGTATTCCTTGCTGCCGCTGCTCGGGATGAATTCGCCCTCCAGCTCGATCATCGTGTCCGTCGTGGGATCGACGGATTCATGCGTCCAGCCACCGCCGAGGCCTGGGACCTTGATCTTTGCCAGCGTGGCATTCCACAGCGCGAGGATGTACTTATCCTCCTGCGGATTCGGCACAAACTCCTGCAAAGCGGTCACCCACTGCGTCACGCGACCATTTCGAGTGCCCACGCGGCACCACAGCTTTGTGTCGCCATAGTTGATGCTGCGGCGGATGGCCGCGACCATCTGCGCACCGGATTTGCGGAACAAAGCGCCGCCGACCGGTGTGAGCGAAGTCGAGTTGATGCCCGTGGCGAACTCCGCCCAGGCCCAGCCCTCCGCCGGAGTGGCTACGCAACTCAGCAGAAAGTGCCCCTGATCATTCGTGAGGCCTTGCAAAGGCACCTGCGTGTAGCTCGTGAAGACCAGCGAGGGATTGCACACATTCACATTCACCTCGCCTTCGACGCCATCCGGACCTTCGCGGTCGCGAATGACGCCCCAGGCCGGAGCGCTGTTGCCGGAGAAGTTGCCGCTCACACTGCCATCGACGGCACGCACGGTGAAAAAGTAGGTCTTCCCGGCATCCGCATAGTCGGGCGGCGGTTCATCGACTTCGGCCCAAGCAGGCGGTGTGGAGGTTCCATCATCCGTGAAGGTCGTTTGCGTGGACGGAAGGATGGCGATGAGGTTTTTGTCCGGGCGATGCTCGATTTCATCGAGGTGCGCACCTTTCGTCGCCAGCTCCTTTGGCGTGCGCCAGCGATACACATACCACGCGCTGATCGTCTCGCCTGCGGGCAGCTCCGGCGCCTGCCAGTCGATCACGAAGCGCTGCTCGCGCTTCACGCCATCGTAATGCGCCACGCTACGCACGCGCACCTTCTGCGGCGGATTCGGCGGCATGCGGTCTTTGATGGTCACCGCGAGTCCCACGGACGGCACACCGCCGCGGCCCAGCAAGTCACGAGCGACAGCGAAATACATGAACTCCTGCCCGTCGGTGAATTTCACGCCGCCGTTGAAGCGGCTGTTGTCATCCAAGAGGAACACCGTGCTCGTGTCCGCTGTGTTGAGCGATTCCGGTGCGTAGAGCAGCTTTTGCGGCAGCACGGCCAGGCGGTTCACCTTTTGCGTTTGCGGTTCAGCGACCAAAAGACCCGTGGAGGTCGGTGGCGTGCTGTTCCAGCCCAAAGTCACCGCACGAGCCATCGGCACGCGATAAACATCGTAGCCGTAATGCAGCGGGCTGAGGTCACGCAGGTTGTTTGGCGTGGCCCAGCGCATCGCGACGTTCAAATCGCCCTTCGTCGAGGTGTCCGGCACTTCATACAAAGCCGTCGGCGCGGGCAAAACGAGCACGGAGGCCGCATTCAGCGTCACGCGGCCCAAAACGCCGAGATCTGCGTCCGCGGCGCGATCATACGCACGCAGCTCATACGTTCGCGTGGAGCCCGCAGGCACCGGATCAGCCACCGCGATGCCCAAAGCGAGCGCGACGGCTGGATGCTGCCGTCCGAGCAAAATGAGCCGCTGCGTGTTCTCCGCATTGCCATGCGCCGCGGCGATGAGAGCGCTCAATTTCTGCGCCACCGTCACCGTGCCGGCCGGGGCCGCATCACCGAGCATGTCGGTGAGCAGCGTTTCGAGATCCGCCATGTTTTGACCGAGTTTTTCAGCCACCGGCAGCATCGATTCGATCAAGCGCGTGTCCGCCGAAGGCTCCACGATCGAAACACGCGTGAAAGTGGCCGGTGAGGCCGTGCCGCCGATTTTGCGATACAGCGCCACGGTGTTCGTGCTGACGAAAAGCGGGTCCGTGGGCTGCCAGATGAGCCAGGAGTAAGTCTCCGGCCCGCTGGTGGCCGAGGTGCCGGCAAAGATGAGGCTTTTATCCAGCCCGGACTGCGCCAGCGCCGATGCGGCGAGGATGAGTGAAATGAAAAGAGAGCGAAACATACGAATTAGAGCCGAGTGATGTTAGAAAAGCGGGCAGCGTCTCTCTCCCTCTCCCCGGAGATGCACTCCGCTGGCGAGAAAGAGGCGTTCCGGGGAGAGGGCCGGGGTGAGGGGCGAGGCAGAGCCGTGCTTTGGCCTGACCCCTCACCTAACCTCTCCCCGCAACACATCGGGGGAGTGGCAAAGCGATCGGCGGGGAGAGGGACCAAACCTTCCCGGAAAGCTGCGTGGTGAGAGGATGAAATGGCATTCATGGCATTAGAAATCGACATCCCAGCCGGCTGCGTCCGTGTATTTGAAGTCCACTTGGAAGTTCGCCTTCACGCAGAGAGGGCATTTGCCGGCCTGGCCATACACACGGCCGTGTCCGGCGAAGTTGTAGCTGTCACCGCTCTTCGATCCGGCCAGCGAGATCTCCGCGCCGACCTCCACCGCGCACAGCGCCTCGCCATACACGCCCAGCGTCATGCGTCCGCCATACGTCGGCCCTTCTTGGAAGTAGAACACGCCCGCGCCGGCCTTCGCGCTGATGTTGAAGAAGCAGGTGCCCGTGCCGTAGATCGGGAACGTGGCCTCGCCATACGCGTAGATGCCCGTGATCGTGCTCGTGGGCACCACCTCCGCCACGAGCGGGTCGATCATCTTCAACGGATCGAGATCGCACGACTTCCCGAGGAACACACCACCCGCGACATCGTATTCGCCAAAGCGCAGGCCGATCGCGGCAGCGAGATAGTTCTCCGTGGAGCCAAACATCACATCCGCGGCCAGTTTGTAGATCTCAAAGGTCTCGAAGCTGATCGTGCCGGAGGTCATCTCAAACGCGCCGCCCATGCTCACGGGCACTCCGGTGCTGTTCAGGCCAAATTTGACGCTCATGTCCGCATGCACGCCATCGCCGCCCAAACCCGTGAGACCGATCGCCATGTCCGTCGTGCCGATCGTGACCTCGGTCGTCATCGCACCCGCTGCGCCGCTACAGGCCTCCGGTCCGTCTGAATCGAGCGATTTGACGATCAGATAGGCATTCAGCGAAAGCGGATCAGGCACATCGAGCTCGAAAGCGCCGTCGATGCGCAGTTCTTCGAGGCTGTCGCGATTGATGCGAGCATAACCGGTCAACGAGCCGGCGCCGAGTTTGTCACCAAAGCTGCCGAGGGTGTTGTTGATGCTCGTATCGAGCTCCGCGAGCACATCGGAGAGCGCTTCGCGAATGGCGTCGTTCAGCGCGGCAAAGGCGCTGTCCACCGCTTCATTGAAACTGGCCTGCAAATCAAAGAGACGCTCCTTCACCGCCTCCTGGATGTCCGCGACGAGCTCCGTGGCGTAGAACGCATCCCGGATCTCCTGCTCGATGCGGGACCGCCATTCGATGGCGAGGTCATCCAGCCGCGCGAGGTCCTGCGTGGTGGCGCTGAGCACGATGTCCTTCATCACCAGCTCCAGCTCCGCGCTGATGTTCGTGATCTCGATCTGGCCGCCGGTGGGGGAGTTGATGAGGTCTTTGATCTCCTGCGCCATGTCCACGCCGTCGGTGATCTGCTTGCGCACGTCCTGCACGAGGTCACGCACATCCGTGAGCACGGTGACGATCGAGTCGAGCGTCGGATCTGCCTCTTGAATGAGTGCGTTGAGCTCTTCCTCGATCTGTGAGGCATCCACGACGTCGCTGAGCACGGAGACCAGCGAGGTGGCCAGCGCTTCAAACACCACGCGGCGCATTTCGCCATTCACATCGACCTGCTGGAGCAAACCATTCGCCCAATCCACCTCTGCGAGGATGCTGCCATCGACAGGATTGACTTTGACCACGCTGATCACCGAATCGATGCCGTATTGAATCTTCGCCAGACGGGCATCGAGGTCGTGGAGGAAGGTCGCGGCGTCATCCAGCGAGTTCAGCGCACCCTTCAAGTTATCGGCCGGTGCTCCCACGGTGAAATGGGCCGAGATGATCGTCTCCAAGTCCGCGGTGGTGTAGCTGCCGGAGGTGATTTTATCCTTCAAATCGTCGATGAGGTCATCCAGCACCGGTTTCATCACCGCATCCAGCGCCGTGCCGAGCATGTCCTCCGCCTTGTCACTCACCGTGTTGGCCAGTTCATCCACACCGTTCTCCAGCGAGCCGAAAACCTTGTCGCCCACCGCATCCGACATCGCCGAGGCGGTGCCCGTGAGATCATCCACGGCATTGAACACAAAATTCGTCAGGCTGATCTCCGGCAGGCCGTCGTAGCGCACGCCAAAGGTGATCTCCGCGGTCTCCGCGTCCATGTATTGCAGCTCATGCTGCGTCTGCACCACGATCACATCTTCGGAGATCGGACCGAGGCCGGTGAAGTTGAACGCGATGTTCGACCACTGCAGCGGGTAGTCGAAATCGAGCACACCGAGCCATTCCTGCTGCGCCCGTGGCTTGTAGGACTCACTGGTGCCGCTATCGCGATACGCGGCGAGCGTGGCGCCGGTGTAGCCTTTGTTATTGTCATCAAAGGTCGTGTCCGTGAACGGATCCATGCTGCTCTCCGTCCAGCCGTTCGAAGGCCAGCCGCCCATGACATAAAGCACCGACGTGTTGTCCGCTGAAACACAGCGCGTGTGCAGATGCACCTGCATGTCGCGGAAGAACGGCACGTCAAAGCTGCCAAACAGGCTCCAGTAGCCTTCCGTGGCACCGATTTCATCACTCAGGTAGGCGCCTTGAGCCGGGAAGAAGTCATAAACCTCTCCCGTGCTGCCGATGACCTCCAGCGAGCCCGCGAGACGCACACGCGTGGGAACCGATGGATCGAGCCCGAGCGATGTGATCTCGCTCGGACGCACAAAACTGCCATCCGCGAGAATTCCGAGCGCTCCGATGATTTCATCCTCGATGTGCGAGGAGAAGGCTCCGAAGCCCAAAACGAAGGTCGTGCCATCGCCGGGGTCGCAGGTGTTGTTTGAGACAAAACTGGCCGTGTAAGGCGTGAAGTTGCAGTTCCAGAAGTCGAATTCCTTCGTGATGTTGCCCGCACCATTGATTTCAAAGCTCTCCAAGGCCCCGAGGCAGCTCAAAGCGAGCTGGGAGAACTCGAGCGTGAAATTCGTCGGTGCCGGCAGCACGAAATCACCGCCCGTGCGGCTGTCCTCCATCTCCGTGGAGAGGAAGGAGAAGCCAAACGTGTCCAACGTGAACTGATAGCTGCTGATCGTGGCCGTGCCGGGGAAGCCCGTGGCGGCCTCGTGGATGCCCGTGACGCCGGAAAGGCGGGAGTAGTATTTGCAGCGCGTCGTGAGCGGATACGAGCCATACGGATCACCTTGCAGCGTGCTCATGCCGCTGAAGCCGCCGCTGGAGCAGCGATAATTGATGCCCGCATAGTCACCGAACCCATCGAGATAGGCTGCGAGATACGGACGCTCCGTCGCCGTGAGCGTCGCAGGATCGACGCCGGTCAAAAGCAGCACGCCGGGGCCATCGTCATCCGTGAGCGCATTCAAATCACCGCGCAGGAAACTGCCCGGCATGTGGAAATTGCCATTCGTGAAGCTCGTCGTGACCTGATGCGCATACTCCTGCGGATCGGTGGGCAACGCCTTCGGGATCGCTCCCCACGCGAGGTTCGTCATCGCCACCGAGCCCGTGGCATGCAAACCGCCATCCGCGGTGAAGGCAAACTGCGTGCTGGCGCTGGTGAACGTGACCGAGGCCGTCAGCGGCGGGCCGCAGCCCTGATCGAGCGCTTCCTGGCAATGCTTGTTGTATTTCACCGTCACCGGATCAGCCGAATTCAGATGGCTCGTGCCTGTGGTGGTCACCAGATCGTCCACGACCTGGATCGCACTCAGCGAGTTATACTTCACCTCGGCATCGTAAGGCATGTGCGTCTTGAACGAGGCCGCCACCGCCGCGAGCACCGCCGTCATCTCACCACCGCCGCTCGTGCCCGTTTTGAATTTCGGCGTCGTGGCGCCGGTCACGCGATTGAAGACATGGTCATTCGACTTCTTCTCGGCGAGCGTGGGGTCCGCGTAAGTGTAGCTGGCCATGAAATCGAGCAGCGGCTGCCGGATCGAGTGCGCCTGGCAGAGATTTGCGGCGCGAAACTCACCCGCGATCGTGTCCCACGTGAGCTCCGTGCTCTGGATGTACAGCGGCTTCGTTTCCTCGCAGAGGAAGAACGTGTTCGCGGCATAGGCTTTCGTGATCGTGGCCGCGAGCGGCACCATCGCCTGATTCAAATCGACCACGCCAAAGTCCACCTCGTCATTGAGCAGGTTTCGCGTGCGATTTGCCGCCCAACCGACGCCCGTGGGCAGTCGCGCCGTGATTTGCGCATGCGCACCCGTCGTATCGAGCGTGATCGGCCCGGGCCGGTAATACTGCACCCCATTGTAAGTGCCGTATTGCGAGGCGGGCGGCACGGTGACGAAAACCGGATTGCTCACATACAGAATGCCGGAAGTGACATTCCCCGTGTAGCTGGCATCGCCGAATTCATCGAGCACCACGTTGATGTTGGTGCCTGCGCCAAAGGTGAAGCCCGTCAGCGTGTCCACCGAGCCGCTGTTGCCATCCGGATTGATGCGCAGCACCGACTGGATCACGCCCGGCGGCGAAACCACGGGAATGATGAACGGATCGGACGCCACGCTGCTGAAATGGGTGACGATGCTGCCATTGAAGGTCAGTTTGCCGGTGAAATGGCTCAACGCCGTCGATGAGGAGGCCATCGAGCCACCGACCAGCGAGGTCAGCGTCGCCGGGATGTCGATGTGCGAGCCCTGCACGTCGATGTGATGCATCTGCGGCTTTAAAATCACCGACGGATCGACCTGGATCGTCTGAAAGCCGGACACGCCCGAAGGTGCGGGCGGCGTGCCGCTGCTGTCGTGGCCGGGCACGTTCAACGCCGTGAAACTGTTGTCCGTGGCGGTGACGGCCACTGCGGTGCTGGAGGCATCGTTTGTCAGCGTCGGTGTCAGCGTCACATCGATGTCCACATTCTGCGGCGTCGTGGTCCAGCGGTCGTAGCGATGCACCTTGTAGCCCACCGTGACCGGGATTGTCGTGCGCGAGGCATTCGTCTCCAGCAACCACGAGCGGTCGATGGTAACGCTGACGATCTCCGTGAGCGCATTGCGATCATTGCTGAGCGGATCGGTGCCGGTGAAATGCAGATACGTGCGCCCCGGTGAACCGGTCATCTTGTCCACCTGCGTCGTGGCATTGTAGAGCAGCCTCGCCTGCAACCGGTAGAGCACGCCGGGCATCAAACGAGCCACGGCGGTCGGCTCGAGGTCCGCGTTGTAGTTCCGCGTGTCCGGCACCACTCCGACCGCAACCGTGGACGAGAGCGCGGTGGCCATCACGACGTTGTTGGGGTCCAGCAGGCTGAATTCCACCGCGTAATTGCCCGTCGTGTTCACCGTGCAGTTCGCCCGCACGGCCACGAGGTGCCGGTTCGTGCCCGGGTCCGTGTCTACCCCGTCCGCCGCGATGACATAACCCGGTGCCACATACGATGGCAGGGCGAGGCTGTTCACCGTGCCGCTTCCCTGGGCAAAGACGGGGCACGTCCCCGCGAGGAAGAGGATGAAAAGGAGCAAAAACGAGGATGTGAAGCGCATGGCAGCCGGAGGTTCATCCTCCGTAGCCCCGTTTTACCACGCTGGGTTACAGCCCGGCTCGCACTTTTTTGGCCTTTTCGCTGCCGTGAGCTCAACCGAGCCCCTCGACGCTCCACCCGTCGCGATACGTCCGCGTAAGCTGGGCGTTCAATTCGGGTCGGTTGGCGATTTTGCCCGCTGCGGCATCCCATTCGATCCAATCGCCCGGATTTCGCTCGGAGAGCACACCGAGCAGCACGGCCTCGGTCACCGGGCAGCCGTAGGTTGGCAGATCGGTGGCGGCCTTTTCGCCCTTCATGCAGGCATCGACCCAGTCGGTGTAATGATTCGCGATGCGGTTCTTCGGATAGGTGAAGCCGGTGAAATTCGCCTCCGGCACCAAAAACGGCCGCTGGCTGTGCGGTTTGAAGATGCCGCCGCTCTCGCCGATGAAGAAAATGCCGCTCGGCGTTTCCTTCGTGAGCACCGCGGGCTTAATGACACGCTTGTCATGCTCGTAGCCGCCGTCCGTCCAGGTCATCTTGATCGTGTCGCCCACCGTGAGCGGCGTGCCGGGGAATTCGAGCTCGAGGTGACGCTTCATCGCATACAAATCCCCCTTGCTGCCCTCATCGAGGCAACGCACGCGCTTCGGCGCGGCGAGTCCGAGGCAGGCAAACACCACGTCAAAGTAATGGCAGCCCATGTCACCCATCATCCCGACGCCGAAATCCACCCACGAGCGCCACATCGACGGATGATACGCGCCTTCAAGGAAGGGCACCTCGTTGGCGACACCTAGCCAGAGGTTCCAATCGACATTCTCCGGCACCGGATCGGCCTCCGCCTTGCGCTGCGTGACCTTCGGCCACCAGTTCGCCTTCTTGTTCTCCCAGCAGATGACTTCCTTCACCTTGCCGATGGCGCCGCTCTTGATCAAATCGACTGCCAGCGACGTCTCGACGCTCGAATGCCCCTGCGTGCCCATTTGAGTCGTCACACCTGCTTTCGCCGCTTCCATGCTTAAAATCCGCGCCTCGTGCAAATGATGCGTGAGCGGCTTTTGAAGGTACACATGCTTCTTCGCCCGCAACGCCGTCACTGCCTGCGCCGCATGCATGTGATCCGGCGTGCCGATCGTCACCGCATCGACCGAATCACCCAGCTTCGCGATCATCTCGCGGTAGTCGCGAAACGTCGCCGCATCCCCGAGCCGCTCCTTCGCCGCCGGGTCCTGCAGCTCCTTACGCCGCGACGACATGCCCTTCGTCGCCAGCGCCAGCGTCTTCGCATCCACATCGCACATCCCCACGATCCTCACCTTCGGATGCTGTAGCACACTCATCATCGTGTTCCCACCCATCCCGCCCACCCCAATCGACGCCACCTGAAACATCGAGTTCGGCGACCTCGCGCTCAAAATGGCAGGCGCGGAAATATAAGCGGCAGTGTGCTTGAAGAAGGAGCGGCGGTTCATGAGGCTGGGTGAACGTCACCGCATGGCATGCTCTCTCACGCGACAGCGTCCTGGAGTGCTCCAGCCCTCTGGAGCTTTTCGGAGTCCTGGGGACGTTCGAAAGCGCCGGAGGCCCGGCGCACTCCAGGACGCTGCCGCGCTTGCCATGCACCACTGCGTTTGGCAGACTTTCTACATGCCCAAGATCATCAACTGGCCTCACGCGCCTCCGCATCGACTCACCGAACGCGGGACTTACTTTGTCACAGCCGCGACCTACCAAAAGGCCCATCACTTCCGCAGTCCACAACGGCTTGAAGTCCTTCAACGGGGCTTGCTGACCGTCGCCAAAGACTACGACTGGGACTTGGAGGCATGGGCCGTCTTTTCGAACCACTACCACTTCGTCGCCAAATCACCGGACGATCCCGCCAACCTTCAAACCATGCTCAAAGAGCTGCATGTGAAGCTCAGCGGCTGGGTCAATCGCCTCGACAAGACACCGGGCAGAAACGTGTGGCATAACTTCCGCGAGACTCAACTCACCCACTCGACCTCTTACTTCGCCCGATTGAACTACACGCACAACAACGCCGTCCATCACGGCTTGGTCGCCGCCGCCAGTCACTACCCCTGGTGCTCAGCCGCATGGTTCGAAGAAACCACCAGCCCCGCCATGGTGAAGTCCATCCGCCGCTTCAAGACCGACAAGGTCAAAGTCGAAGACGACTTCGACATCGATCCCAACTGGTGATCCCGAACATCGCGCCAGCGTCCTGGAGTGCTCCAGCCCTCTGGAGCTTTTCGAAGGCCGCGCATCAAACCTCGAAACCCAAGACTCCGAAGGCCAATCATGGTTCGTTGATCTCTCGGAGTGAGTTGATCAAGCGCTCCGTCGAAAGCGCCGGAGGCCCGGCGCACTCCAGGACGCTTCGCGCTCATCGGACATCACCTCGCCGCCACGCCCGCCTTGCGGATCTTCATCAGGATCGGGAAGCTCGTTTGCAGACCGGCGCTGTCGTGTTCGTTTCTCGCGCTGCTAATGGCGCCGTGGCAGAGCTTGTCCTGGTCTTGCACCCAGTTCGCGGCGCGGAAGAAGATGGGGCGCTCGTTTTCGCCTTCGCGGATCTGCACGCCGTTGAGGCCGATGTCGTCAATGATGACGCCATGGGGCAAACCATGCACGTCGAGGTTGATGATGCCTTTGTCATTCAGGCGCACGGCTCGCAGCCAGGCTTTCACGCTTTGTCCGGGCGCGAGGGTGAGCTCTAGCGGCTTGGTTTCTTCCGCGAGATCACGCATGACGGGTTTGCCACCCACGTCGGGCTCCAAAACGATGATGAACTTCGGTTTCGCACCGAGCGTGACTTTGCCAAAAGTGCCCGCGTCGTGCTTGAGGCCCTTCGCGGTGGCGGTGATTTTGAGTTTGGACCAGTCGGCATCCTTGGAGGCATCGGGCATGGCATGCAGCGAGCCGCTGATGAGGTCGTGACCGGCTTCGATGATGAGTGGCGAGGTGGCCCAGTAACCGGAGGGCAGGCCGGTGATGTCGATTTGGATGGCATCGTCGAAGTTGTCCGTGCGCTCGGCGCGGAAGGAGAAGCCCACGGAGGCACCGGGCATGACAGTGGGGTTCATGCCGGCGAGTTTGACGCTGAAGTCCGGCTTTGGCTCGCGGATGGCGAGTGAATACACGAAGCGCTCGCCGCCCCAGCCGCGGGTGTCGGTGACTTTGACGACGAAACGGCCATCGGCAGGCGCGGTGAAGGTCAGGCGCGAGTCGCGGCCGATTTTGCGGTCGCCGCTGTCGTCGTTTTGATAGTTCACGGTGAAAATGGGCAAGCCGTTCGCGGCGATGCTGCTGCCGAGCGGATAGGGCTGCACGACGTAGCAGGGCTCGTCGAGCGAGTGCGAGGTGGCGCTGGTGTCAAAGTAAGCGCGGCGTTTGCCATCGCTGATGTAGAAGAAGCAGCCGCCGTCCGGCCCGCGGGGCATGCGCACGATCTTCATGATGTCGCCGTTGAACCACACGAACTCGTTCAGCTCCATCTCCTCCCAGTTTTGCAGGCGGATGTCCGGGTTGTTGGCATCGACGCTGCGGAAGTTGTTGTAGCTGTCTCGCACGGCCTGCATGAGCAAACGGGCCACGGGTTTGCCATCGGTGTGAAGCAATTCGAGCTTCGTATCGGCGGGCGAACCTGACTGAGAGGCGAGTGTCTCGATGATCCACTTCTGGCCTTTTTTCGCATCGAAGGCAAAGTGGTCGGTGTCGTAGAACGAACTTCCTAGTTCGTTCTGAGAGGTGTTGGGGGAACGAACTTGGAAGTTCGTTTTACTCAAAGACGCGTTCACGCTGACCGGCAGAGTCACCACCTGCGCTTTCGCAATGTCATCATTCCCCTCGACCTCACTCACCTGCGGCAAGCCACTCACTCGCAGTGCCGGACGATCTCGGAAGCGAAACGCCTTGTTTCCAAGCGCCACCGGCATGCGGCCTTCTTTTTCCGGCGTGACCTTCACCACGGCGTTTTCGCCCAAATGATGCCCGACTAGCTTCACGGTCGTCTCCTTACCCACCTGTGCGGTCAGCGGTGAAAAAGCAGTGACATACGGCAAAGCGCCGACGGTGAGTCGATACGCATGATTCGCGCTGCCATCCATCGTGGTGTTGCTCACCAGAACGACGTATTCGCCATCCGCAGGCGCTTTCCACGCGAGGAAAGGATCGCTGCCGCTATCGAGCCCGCGATTCACCGCGAGCACGGTGCGGTTCATGTCGATGATCTCCAGCGTGGGCGATTTCGCCGCGCTGCCGATCTGCGCCACGGCGAGATCGAGCACGAGTTCTTCGCCTGCCTTTGCGGTGATGAGATAGGCGTCATGCTGGCCGGTTTCTGACAAGGTTCCCCAGAGGCTCGCCGGCAGCTTCGCCACCTTCACCGGGCCGTTTTTGAAATCGGCCACCTTGCTCGTCGTCGGCGCGATGTCATCCGCGTGGAGCTTCAGCTTCGCCGTTTCGCCAGCCGCTGTTTTCGCCCAGACCTCAAACGAATTCCTGCCGAGGTTCGCGGGAGTCTTCAGCGTGAAAACGATCTTCGTCGCCGTGCTCGCGGCCGTGTCGATTACCGGTTTCAGGTCGGTGTGAGAAGTCAGGAGCGTCGCTCCGGCCAGATCCTTGCCCGTGGCGGTGAAAACCTGCTCGCCGCCGAGGTGGAGGGCACGCGGCATCACGCTCGTGATTTGCGGTCCCGCAGGTTTTGCGGCCATCGCGGCGGCCTTTTTCGGTGCATCGGCCTTCTTCGCGGCTTTTTGCGCCAGCAGACCGCTGGAGGTCAGAAGGAGCAGAGTGAGGGAAAGGATCGTTTTCATATCAAAAAGGGCAAAAGGGCTTCTGAGCATTACTTCGCAGCCTCATACACACTCCAGGTGCCATCGACGCGACCCGCGATGAGCTGCGCTTTGTCGGTGAAAGTGAGCGAGGAGGTCCAGTCGGGTTGTTTTTCGAGCAGGAGCTTTTCGGTGAGGTCGGCGGTGTTCCAGAGTTTGAGTGTTTTATCCGTCGCGGTCGAGGCGAGCCGTTTGCCATCGGCGGAGAGCGCGAGGTTCAAGATGCCGCCTTCATGCGCGAAGCGGCTGGTGAGGATCTTGTTCGTGCCTTCTTTCGCGGCGGCGCTGATCGCCCACACGCGGATGCGGTTGTCACCTCCCGCGGCGAAAAGCGTTTTGCCATCGGCGCTGAAGACCACGCTCGTTTGCTCCTTCGTCGGCTGCGAGAGTGTGTCGAGTCGCTGGCCTGTCGGGATGCTCCAAAGCTTCACCGTGCGGTCCGCGCTGGCACTGGCGAGCACCTTGCCATCGGGGCGGAACGAAAGGCCGTTCACCGCGCCGTTGTGGCCTTTGAGCAGGGCGATCTCTTTGCCTGTCGCGGCATCCCAAAGACGGATTTTTTGATCATAAGCTCCCGTGGCGATCCATTTGCCATCCGGCGAAACGGCGAGTGCATAGGCGGCATCCGTGTGACCTTCAAAGGAGCGCAAAGAGCTGCCGTCGCTCGTTTTCCAACTCCGCACGATGCCCACGATGCCTGCCTCGCCACCAGCGGCATAGACCGTCTCGCCATCGGGCGAGAAAGCGACGGCGTTCACCTTGCCCGTGAAGCCGGTGAGTTTGCGAACGATGACTTGATTGACCGGATTGAGCAGCTCCACCTCGCCGTAGCGTCCCGCCGCGATGAGCTGCGCCTTCGGCGAAAACGCCACCGCCTGAATCGAGCGCTTCGGCGGCACCGTGGGCGCGATTTTCGGTGTGATGACCTCTTTCGGCATCGGCTTCGTTTCCGTGATCAGCGGCCCTTTCGCGCCTGCATTGATCCACGCCTTGATGAGCGCGATCTCCTCCGCTTTCAGTTTCTCGCGCTTGCCCGGCGGCATGAATTCATTCTTCCCGCCGCGACCCGAGCGACCTTCGAGAAACTTCACCAGCAGCGACTCCTCCGCCTTCCCCGCCACGATGGCCGCGCCTTCCTCGCCGCCCTTCATCAGCGCCGCAAACGTGTCTAAAGCGAACTCCCCATCCGCGTCGTCCGCGCTGTGGCAATCGACGCAGTAGGTGTCCCACAACGGCGCGATCTGCTTCGTGTAGTCCACGGTTTGGGCGTGGGTGGAAACAATTGAAATCAGTGTAATGAAGGTGGCAGCCGGCCAGATCCAGACGTGATGAGATGAATGAGCGTTCATGGAATCAAGGAAGTGCAATGCGACGACGTCATGGTAGTGGGACGACCCAAAATGAGCGCAGGGGGATGAGAATCAGCACCGTGTAGATAGCGAGTGTGACCGCGATGAAGATTGATGTCCTTCGCGTAATCGCAGGTTTGTTCACATACAACGAGTACCACGGCGCGAAATACACCCCCAGCATCGAGGCATATCCCAAAGGAATAAGAACCCAAATCGCGACAGAAGATATAGGACCCCACAAAGACCTGGGGAAAAAGTGAAGAACCTCAGCGAAATTGAAGAGCATCAAGAAAAGCGGCCACCCAAAAACAATTTCAAGGTACGCGCCCAATGATTGGACGGCAGAGTGGGTCCACCAAAAAAACCATGCCGTCCAAACCAACGCAATGATCCCGGGTATAAGGCCGTGATACCGACGTAAAAGGGGCGGAACAATCCACATTGGCTTAGTCATGGGCAGAGTGGTGGATTCAGGCACAATCCCATGATTTAGTGATTAAACAAAAACTCCTTCGAGCTCATCAGGCTCCAAAACAGGTCTTCCAGCGTGGTGCGGCGGTCTTCGGGTTTGGCGGTGGTGAGCAAGGCGGTGGCTTTTTCGAGTTCGCGGTCGGTGGGGGCGCGGGTGAGGGTGAGGAGGTAGGCTTCTTCGATGATCTTGGCGTCGGGCTGCTGGCTGGTGAGCAGGGCGTCGAGGCGGTTGTCTTTTTGGGCGAGCTTGGTGTTTAACGTTTCGCCGTTCGCGATGTGGAGGGCCTGGGCCATGCTGGGTTCGTTGGTGCGCTCGCATTCGCAGGTGGCGACGCGGTCGGCGCGGCCGAAACTTTTGAGGAAGTAGCTGGCGATGTTGCTGTCGGGCAGTTGCAGGGCGCGGAAGCCCATGGGGTAGGCGTCGGCGGTGCCGCGGTTGGCGTTGCGGCGGTCGATCTTGAAGGTGGTGGGCGCGGCGGTGACCTGCGACACGGTGTCGAGCAGCACCTCGGCCTTCAGTCGGCGCGGGACGTAGTGCGAGCCGTAGCGGAGGTCGGTGATGTTTTCGGGAAGGGTGATGCTGCTGCGCTGGTAGGTCTCGCTTTGCAGGATGGTGCGCATGAGGGCCTTCAGGTCGAATTTTTGCTTCACGAGATGCTCGCACGCGGCGGCGAAGAGCGGCTCGTTGCTGGCGGGATTCGTGACGCGGAGGTCATCGACGGCCTCGACGAGTCCGCTGCCGAAAAAGTTCGCCCACACGCGATTCACGATGGCGCGTTGGAAGAGCTTATTATTGGCGCTGGTGAGCCAGTTCGCGAGCGTGATGCGTCGATCCTCGCTGGAGGTCATCGAGACGGGCTGCAAGGCATCAAGCGGGCGCGGCGGCTGCGATTTGCCGGTGAGCGGCGCGACGAGATCGCCCTGCGTGTCGCTGAAAAGCACGCGTTCATCGGCCTGCGTGCCGTTTTTCGTGCGCACGCGGGCGAAGAGATTCGCGAAGGCGTAGTATTGATCGTAGGTCCACTTTTCCATCGGGTGGTTGTGGCATTTCGCGCAGCCGATGGAGGTGCCGAGGAAGGCCACGCTGACGGTTTCGGCGCACTTCGTCGGCTCGTCATTGAGGATGAAAAAGTTGCCGCCGCCGTGCTCGAGCGTGCTGCCGGTGGCGGTGAGCAGATCACGCACCATGGCGTCCCACGGCGTGTTCGCGGCGACGTGACGGCGGATCCAGTTGTAATACGACCACATGGCCTGCGGCATGAGTTTGTCGCCATTCACGAGGAAGAGATCGCTCCAGCGATGCGACCAGTAATCGACGAACTCAGGCCGCTTCAGCAGCGCGTCGATGAGGCGGTCGCGTTTGTCGGCGGCCTTGTCGGCGAGGAAGACCTTCGCCTCTTCCATCGTGGGCAAAACGCCGATGGTGTCGAGAAACGCGCGGCGCAGGAACTCCGCATCCGTGGCGCGACCAGAGGGCGGGATGTTCAGCTCGCGAAGTTTCGTCAAAACATGCTCGTCGATGAAGTTGCGTGGTTTCAAGGCCGCGAAGGCCTCTGTGTTCGGCTTGCCAGGATTCGGCACGGTGACGGTGGTGACGCTCAGCAGGCTCAGATACCAGGCGCTGACGGTTCCTTCGCCGCTGCCGGTGATCTTGATGAGGCCGGTGTCGTCCACGGTGGCCACGCTGGCATTGGTGGCGTTGTATTTGCACCAGCGCGTCACGTCCTCGCTGTGCCCGTCGCTGAATTTCGCGGTCACCTTGAGCTGCACGCTCTTTCCCGCCTGCGAGACGAGATGCGGCTCCGACACGCTGAGCGAAACGATGCGCGGATCATCGGCTTTGGGACCTGGAGCCCCGGCCGCGATCCAATCGACGATGGCTTTGTATTCCGGCGAGTTCACCTCAAAGCGCTTGTCGCCCTTGTGCGGCACCGCTTTGACCGCTTTGAGCAAAAAGAGGCTGCGAGCCGGATCTTCGAGCGTGAGACGACGGCCATTCGCACTGCGCGTGATCGAAAGCCAGTCGCCCTCGTCATCGAAACCGCGCAGCGAAAGGCGAAAGCCGCCTTGTCCCGCCGCCGCGCCATGACAGGCACCCATCGCGCAGCCGTAGCGGGTGAGGATCGGCTGGATGGTGTTGCGGAAAGACGGGGCTTCGGCGGCTTGGGTGGCCGGGGCGAGGGTCAAAACACCGGCGAGGAGGCTGGTCAGGGCGCGTTTCATGGGGGGACAGCGGTGGAAACTACGTCTCCCGACCCTGTTTCTAAATGGACGATGCCGCTTTGCGTTTGCGTGATCGGAGGCCCAAAACAGGGGGAAAAGCCCTGTTTTAGGGGGGCGGGAGGCCGGGGAGGTTCTAAAAACAGGTTGCCAAAAGGGGGAAACTGCCCACCTTCGCGCCCCCTCGCCCCCCAGGACCGATTGTTTCAACCCCTCCTGAGGCGCGCATTGGACCCCATTTGCCATGAATACCATTGAGAAGATCAACCAAGAGCAGTTGAAGAAGGAAGTCGCCGAGTTTCGCGTGGGCGACACCGTGAAGGTGCACACTCGAGTCATCGAAGGTGACAAGGAGCGTATCCAGATCTTCGCCGGCATCGTCATCGCCCGCAAAGGCTTCGACATCAACGAGGCCTTCACCGTCCGCAAGATCAGCTACGGCGAAGGTGTGGAGCGTGTCTTCCCCCTTCATAGCCCGAAAGTGGCCAAGATCGAAGTGACCAAGTCCGGTCGCGTGCGTCGCAACCGCCTGCACTACCTCCGCGGCCGTCAGGGCAAGGAAGCCATGACCGTCAAGGACGTGGCCCAGCAGAACGAAGCCGCCTAATCGGCGCTCGGTCTCCATTGGATTTCAAAAAGGCCGGAAGCTCGTCTTCCGGCCTTTTTGTGTCTCAATCCATCACCGGCAGCAGCAGGCGCGAAGCGTGCTCTTTCTCATGCAGCACGGTGTGCTTGGCCTTCACAGTCTCTTTGAGCCAGTCGATGGTCTGCGGGCCGCCAGTCTGGTTGTTCGGTTCGTAAAGCGGCGCGCCGGTGCTGCTGACCGTCACACGGAGGCGATGGCCCTTGTTTAAAATGATGCTCGTCCAGCCGAGGTGCCATTTCAGCTTCGCCGGCTCGCCAGGGATGAGCAGCGCCTCGTGATCAAAGCCCTCGCGATACCGCGCCCGCAGCGGGTAATCCATCAGCAGCATGCTGCGGCCATCGGGATACACATCGGAGACGCGCACGATGAAGTCCGTGTCCTTCGCGGTCGATTTCACCCACAGCTCGGCAAAGACCTCGCCGGTGATTTCGAGCGGCTTTTCCAGAACCGGCGTCGTCCACACGCGCACGTCCTTTTGCGCCTCGAAAGCCTGCGCGTCCTTCGCTCCAAGGAAGGCGCGGCCGGGCATCTCCATCGGCTTCAGCGGATCGCAGTCGTAACTGGTGCCGCTGGAGGATGCGGAAGGCGTTTCAGATTTCAAAACACCCTCGTCATGCAGGTAAAAGCTCGTCTCCTTCGCTGCAGGTGGCCAGTCGGCGGCCTCGCGCCACACATTGCCGGGGGCTCCAGCCTCACCGGTGGCACCCATGACGTAGTAGCGGACCGCTGGCTCCTTTTCGATGCCGTTGTCGATGCCTTTGAGCCAGTGATCGAACCACTTCACCATGTGCTCGACCTCCGGCCAGGTGGCGTTGGGCGGATACTGCATCTCCGCCACCTTGCTGCCCTTGTTGAGCCGCCCGTGCAGCCACGGGCCGAGCAGGAGCTGCTGCGGCGCGTTCTTTTTCCGTCCCATGTAGCTCATCACGCTGCCCTGCACCATGAAGTCATACCAACTACCGATGGTGAAGCAGGGCACGTTCATTTTGTCGAAGTGCAGCGTGCAGTCCTCCGCACGCCAGTAGTCGTCGTAATGCGGATGCGTGTCCCATTCGCGGAGCAGCGCGTCGTTGTCCAACGGCACGCGGCAGTTCTTGCCAAAGTCTGCGAAGCGTCCCGGCCGCGTCACGCCGCCGATGCGGTAGCCTTCTTGAAACAGGCTCAAGCCGGTATCGACCATGTACTGGCACACGAGATGAGGCGGCTGCGTGACCGCGAGGAAGTTCTGCGCGAAGCCGCCCTGCGAGCTGCCGAAGGTGCCCACCTTGCCTGTGCTCCACGGCTGCGTGGCGAGCCATTCGCAAGTGTCGTAGCCGTCCTTCTTCTCGCCCCAGGCCAGGGCGCGATAGCCGACATACTGCCCCTCGCTCTTTTGCGAGCCGCGGAAGTTCACCATCGCCACCGCAAAGCCATGCTTCGCGAGCTCCGCGGCATTTTTGCGAGTCGAGGCCCCGCTGATGTCCGCGTAGCGCTGCTCAAACACCGCCGGCCATTTTCCCTCGCCTTCCGGCAGGTAAAGATAGGCCGAAAGCCGCACGCCATCACGCATCGGGATCATCACATGCTGCTCGCGAACGTCACCGAGGTCGAGTTTCGGTAAGTCTTGCGCGTGAGCTGCAAGGGCGAAGAAGAGGAGGAGGCGTTTCATGTTCCAAGTTTCTCGTTTCAAGTGCCTGACACCAACGCCGCAGCGCCATCAAACTTGAAACTTGGAACCTGAAACTGGCGCCTCACTCTCACGGCCTGCCCAGCAGGCGTTTCACATCCTCCTCGGAGTAGGCCTGGTTGGTGTTAGAGCCGCGTTCCTCGATGATTTTCTCCGGACGCGCCGTGCGCAGGCTCTTCGGCAGGGCAGAGCGGGTGCCAAAGACATCATTCGCGCCGCTGAACACGCTGTTGCCAGACGGTGCGCCCTTGCCCGCGTCAAACGCGGAGCCCGTGCCGAATTCCTTTTTCGATAAAAGGCTGCCTTTGTCGGATCCGGAGAACCTCGAGTTTGCATACTGCGACTCGCCGAAACCTTTCGCCGTGTCCGTTTTATAGGCCTGGCTCATGCCGCCCGCCTTTTTATCCGCGGCGAAGTTCGAGGAGCGAAAGCTTTTCTTCTGAAAATGGGAACCCATGCTGCCCGAATCCTTCGAGTTATCCATGTACTTCTGGTAGCTGCTCTGGCGGGTCATGTCGGGACGGTCGAGCCGCTGGCCGAGCGTCTGGCTCATCGGGTCCTTTTTCTTCTTTTTGCCCTTCGAGCTGCCGCAGGAGCAGAGCAGCAGCGCCGGGAGGAGAGCGAGGGCGATGAAGGTGATGCGGTTCATGGGGGTGGGACGGCTTGGTCGAGCTGCTGCTTGGCGAGGAAGGCAGCCTCGCGGGCGGTGCCGGAGGGGAGGCGGTATTTCGGCAGCTCGGCGGCGAGGTCATGTAGTTTCCCCCAGGCGGCGTGGAGTTCAAACACGAGTTTTGCGGCCTCGGCGGGCATCGCCCAGTTCATGCGCATGAGGAAGGCCTCGGCGGCCTCGAAGTCTTTTTGCCGGATGAGGAAGCGTGTCCACGCGGCGTGAATCTCCGGCTGCAAGCTCTCGCCAGCCTCGATCTGGCGCAGGGCGGCATCAAAAAGCTCGCGGGCGAGGTCGGCGTGACCGGTTTCTTCCAAAGCGAGCGCCCAGGCTACCGTCTGCCCGCCGCCGGGGAAGGGCATGCGCAGCGTCTCATTGAAAAGCTCACGCACCTCCGCTTCATCGCCGAGGGCCTGAGCCACGCGGACAGCCATCGGCAGCTTGCGACCATTCTCCCGCAGCGTGGGGATGGAGGCCACGACCTGGCAGGCCTCGCGAGCCCACGCGGCTTTTCGACCTTCGAGCAACTGCTGCGCGGTCAGCTCGATGCACAGCCGGTCTTTCTCGACAGCATCAGCCCAGGCCTGGCGGAGGATCGACGGCGTTGTTTCATCCAAAGAGGTGGCAAAGGCACTCAAGGCGAGCGCTGCGGCGGATTGATCACTGCCCGCGGCGGCTTCGGCACGCAGCACGCGGACCCACGCGGCGGCGTCACGGCCTTCCGACTTCTTTTTGAGCCAGCCAAGCATGCGCAGCAGCGTGTCACGATCTCGCGTCGGCGTGCGGAAGAGGGCGGAAAGGCGGGCACGATCCCGCTCGGGCGACCACGCGGCGTCCTGCGAGAGCAACGTGAGCTGCTCCAGCCGCAGCGTGAAGCGCTGATGATCCTCCTTCAGCGTGCGCTCAGCCTGCGTGAGGAAGTTCAGCGCCTCCACGCGGCGATCATGCGTGGCGAGTTCACGGGCGATCACGAGCACGGTGGGCAGTGATTTGAGCTCCACGGCCTGCACCTTGAGCTCGCCGAGCTCCTTCCAGTCGCCCATGCCGGCAGCGAGACGCACGCGTTGATCGAGCGTCTCGGTCATCACCTCGGTGAGCGGTTCCTTCACCGGCACGGCACGCAGGGCCTCGACAGCCTCCTTCGGTCTCGCGAGACGTTGCAGCAGCTTCGCGAGATGCAAATTGCCCTCTGCCTCGAAGTCGTGGCCGCTTTGATCATTCGCGGCAAACACCGCCTTCAAATGCTGCCAGGCCTGCAACGCAGCCTGCAGGTTGCCCATGCGTTCCTGCAGCAGCGCATAGGTCTTCAAATACGGAATCTCATGCGGCTCGCGACCCGCGAGCACCTGCGAGATCTGCTCGCGGAAGGCATGCTTGCGCAGCTCGTCGAGGTTGAAGTCGCGGGCGAGGAAGAAGGCATGTTTTTCGCGCAGCACCTCGTCGCCGATGGCCGGCGGCTTGTTTGGAGCCTCGGCGGTGAGCAGGTGATATGAGAAAGAGCAGCCAGGCTCCACATCGCCGGAGTTTTCACAGGCTCGGAGAAGCCACTGCGCGTAATCGGGATTCGACGGCGCACGATCAGGAAGCTGGCGATACACGATCACGGCCTCGCGGGACATGCCGGCGCTCTCGAGGCGGCTGCCGAGATTGCCGAGCGTATCGACGCTGTGCTCGGTGTGCATGTCCACGCTCGCCAGATGCTCGCGGATGAGGCGCAGACGCGTCGGATGGTCGGCGGTGCGCAGTTTGGAAAGCAGCGCATGGATGCGCCACTCGCCAAATTCCGTGTCAGACCTCGGCGCAAGCATCGTCGTGCCCCAGCGACGCTCCAGCTCGGCATTCGTGCCTTTGATGGCGCTGCCGAGGCCTTGCTGGCGCAGGATCATTTGCAGCTCGCGAGTCTCCTCCCACAGACTGCGCACATGCTGCGCCTCCTCGTAGCGGGAAGAGCCCTGCGGCATCAAATTGCCGCGTCCATCACTCATCGACCTCGTCGTGGTGAAATCACCCGTGAAGAAGCCGCCTAGCTTTTTCGCCGCCGCATCGTCCGCACCGGCCACGCCCTCCACCGCGGCCTCGCGGATGATCGTGAGGTCACTCGGCGTTGAGCGCTGCAAGCGACGCCAGGCTTGTTTTGTGATCGCATCACGCTCGGCATCAGAACCGGCCACGCGTTGCAGCGAGGAGAAGCTCGACAAGAAGGTGTCAAAGCGGCTGCGATACGCTTCCGGCAGCAGCGGAGCATTCACCGCTTCTTGAAGGTAATGTCGTGCCAGTTTCCAATCCTCCGCGCTTTCCGCGATGCGGGCGAGGAAGAGCGAGTAGATCGATGACTTGTCCATCGTCTGCCGTGGCAGGCCTTCGCCAAGTGCGAGGGCCTCGTGGTAGCGTTGTTTGCCTTTCAGCTTGTCCGTCACATCCCAGATGGCCGCCGTGCGCATCACCTTTGAGCGACCGAGCTGCCGCAACTCGTCTTCGCTGAATCGAAAACCCTCCGCATCGACCAGCATCGACACGCAGGCATGCACCAGCCGCTCACGAGCCGCGATCACCTCCGGCATCAAAGCCCCCGGCGAAGCCCACGCGATAGCTTCATCCATGCCGTGACTGCGCAACGTCATCCACAGCAGGCAGAACTGGCCTTCCAGCGTGCTTTGATCGGCCTTCAGCGTCGTTTGCAGCAGCTTGCGGAATTCCTCACCCGCACCGCTGTAATACAAGGCCCACAGCTTTTCCCAATCCGAGTGCACGCCCGTGCTCCACTGTCGCGTCCAGGCTTCGAGCGGCTTGCCTCCGCTTTGCTTTTTAAGCTTCGACAGCTCCTCGATGGCACGCAGACGCACCAGCGCGGCATCTTCCGGCACATCGGCAAACTCCGGCCTCGGCATTGAGAGAAAGGCACGCAGCTTCTCGATCTCCGGCCGCTCGATGCCCGGCGCAAAATCCAGCAGCGGCGCGAGATCGCTCACCGGTGACTTGCCGCCGCCTTTGCGACCATCGGAGAGCGGCAGCGGTCCACGCATGCCGCTGCGTGTGATCGTGGTCTTCGTCTTCAGCGCCAAAATCTGCTCCAGATGCTTCTCCGCGCCCGCGGTGTCCGCAAAGCGCAGGCACTTCAAGGCCAGCCGCAGCAGCGAGCGGCCATCCCACGACTGCACCTTCACCACCTGCTCATACACGCGCTTCTCCGCCTCATCCTGGCCGGTCGTTTGATAGTGCTTCGCCAGCTCGTCGAGCGCCTTCACATCCTGCGAGAATCGGCCCTCCAGCCTGCGCCGCACCCGATCCGCCTCGTCGATTTGAAACGTCTGCTCCAGCAGCTCCACGAGACGGCGCGACTCCGCCGCCAGTTCCTGCGGTGGCGATGCGGCGGCGATCTGCTTTTGGAAATAGATCGCGGCTTTCAGATCTCCCACCTTCAGCGCCGCCTCGCGAAGCTGATCGAGCGAGAACGGCGTCTCCGGTGCGGTGTAATACGCCTGCTTCATGCTCGCAAAGGCCTTCGCGTGATCACCCTGCCGCTCCGCCACCATCGCCAGCGCCTCGTGATAGAAGCCATCGAAGGGATGACGCTGCAAAAGACCACGCAAGGCATTCTCCACGAGTTGCAGCCGGTCCTTCACCACACTCGGTGCGAGCTCGCCACCATTCGCATCGGAGAAGGTGAGACGGTCCACGCAGCGCCCGAGCATCTCGCGACGGCGTTTGATATCTGTCTCACGTTCCAAAATCATCGCCTGCGTCTGCACGAAGTCTTCGAGACGGTTCAAACGCAGCAGCAGGTCCGCATGCCGTTCCATCAGCGCCGCTGCGGTGGTGCCCTCCGCCCGTTTCACCGCCGCTTTCCAAAGCGCCAGCACATCATCGGTGCGGCGTTGCAGCAGGTACACCTGCGTTAGGGCCGAAAGGATCTGCTCGGACTCCGGCATGTCGCGATACGCCCGTTCGAGCAGCTTCGCCGCCATCAGGCCCGGCACCGGCGAGGTGCCCATCATGCGCCAGCCCGCGCCACCGACCTCCGCCGTGGCCCGACGCTCGCTTTCGAGCATCAACTCGCTCAAACGCAGCGTGTGACGCACGCGACCCGCCGCGTCACTCTCAATCAAGCGCTTCAACTGCCTCTCCTGCAGCGCCAGATTTTCATCCGACACGGCCAGGTCGAGCTTCAACTGCTCCACCGCGACCGAAAGCGCCTTCGGCCGGCCTTTCGCATCGAATTCAAGGCTGCGCAGAATGGCGTAACCATCATCCGTGTGATGCGTGCGCACCGCCCACCACAAGGCGCGGAAGCGCTGCGCCTCATTTCCCTTTGCCGCGACCTCCGCCAGCTCGCGTGCCTTGTCCTCGACGGCGTCGGGGAATTTTTCGCGATTCGGGTTTTCAGGCTCATCCGAGCCAAAACCGGCTCCGGTGAAGGCATTCGGCAAAGTGAACTCCGATGCCTTTTGGTTCTTCGAGGCCGGTTCATCCTTCCCGCCCATCAAAATCGAAAACAGACGCTCATCAGCATCGATGCGTTCTTCGTCCGTCGTGCTCGCCGACCAGGCTTTTTCGATCCACTCGGCCGCTTCATCATTGTCACCCTGCTCCGCGAGCAGATCCGCGAGCCTCAGCCACGCATCGCGACCTGCGTCCGGCTTCGATACGGATTCACGAGCCAGCATGATGGCGCTGTCGAGGTTGTTGCTGGAGGCGAGGAAGGCCGCCGCGTCACCGAGACGCTTCTGACGCTCTGCCTCGGTGGTCGCGCCGCTGGTGAATTCACGCATCAGCTTGTCCTCCGCCGCCACATCGCGACGCGCCCGGTAGTAGGACGCCAGCTCAAACACCGCCTCCGTCTTCTGCGGATCACGATCCACGCGTCCGCGCAGGATCTTTTCGATCACCGCATCGAGCGACCGCGTCTGCGCGAACACCAGCACCTGCTTCTCGACCTCCGCATCGGTCTGCGCATCGAGCAGCTTCACGAGTCTCGCGATGGCTGCCTTTGGATCACCGGTGCGCAAATCGGCCTCACACCGCAGCAGCACGACCGCGGGAAGATCGCTGCCATCGTTTTTGAGGCGTTCATCGAGCAGCTTCGCCGCCTCCGCCGCGCCTTCATGGTCGAGCAAGGCCCGCACCAGCTCCCAGCGATAGTCCTCCACCTGCGGCACGGCCTTCACCAGCTCCCGCAGCCATTTCACCTGCTCATCGACTTCGACGGTGAGATCAAAAAACCGCGTCGCATCCCACAGCGCCTGCTCCGAAGGCGGCTGCGCCTTCGCCGCGGCCAGCAGCGCCTTTTGCAAATCGTCCAGCATGCCAAATCGCTCATGCAGCCGCACACGCCGACGGAAGAAATCAAAGTAGCGACCATCGCGGAAATGCAGCAGCGCCAGCCCGTCACGCAGCGCCTTGTCCGCCTTCGCGAACTGGTCCGCGTGCTCGTAAATGCGGGCGAGGTCGTAAAGCGCGTCGAGCCGGCGTTGCGGGTCTTTTTGATCCGCCAGCTTCGAGAAGAAAGCGCCTGCCCGATCTGGAAAACCGGCCTGCAGGAGCAACTGCGCCACCTGCCGGGCCAGCGTAAAATCCTCCGGCTGCATCTGCGCCGCCTTTTCCCATGCCTCGGCGGCTTCCGCGTTCTTGCCGAGACCGAGCGAGAGATTGCCGATCTCGATCCACACCGCCGTGCTCGCCGATTTTTCCGCCAGACGCTTCAACAAGGCCACCGCCTCCTCCGGCTGCTTCAGCTCCACCGCCACATCCGCCCGGCTGCGCATCGCAAACGCATTCGTTGCATCCAGTTTGAGCACTTCATCATACTTCGCCGCCGCCGCTTTCAGATCGCCCGCACGCCGCAGCAGATGCCCGTGAACCAGCAGCACGCTCGGATGCTTCGACGAGGCCGCCTGCGCCGCCACATTCTCCACCAGCAGCTTCGTGGACTCATGCTTCTCATACAGCGTCCACAGCAGCTCCACCACGCGACCATACTCCGGCTGCTGAACGAGCAGCGAGAGATACTCATTCGCCAGCCTCGTATCCCGCTCCGCCCACGGCTTCGGCGCATTTTGGCCGTTCGCCGAAACAACCAGCCCCACCGCCGCCACAAGGCAGCGAAGGTGAAAAGCCAGTCCCAGTTTTTTTCGCATCACGCCGCCGATCATACCCGCCGCCCGCATCCCGCCAAGCTTCACTTCGCGGCTCTGGTGCTCAATCTTCCTTGCCCTCGCCGTGCTCGTAAGTGGCCGGAAGCGTGGCCGTCCAGGCCTCGAGCTCCGCGGTGAGCTTTTTCAGCCGCTCAGGCTCCTTCGCGGCGAGGTCGTTTTGCTCGCCGGGATCATCCGCCAGGTTGTACAGCGTCGGCGGGATCTTTTTGCGCAGCGAGCCGTGGAGTTTCCAGGTGCCCGCGAGCAGCGAGGGATCACTCCGCTCGGTGTTCGTCTTCCAAAACAGCATCTTCGTGCGCACGTGTGTGCCGCCAAGCAACGCCTTCGAAGCATCCTCGCCATCGAAATCAGCCGCGTCGATCGGAATCCCCGTGATCGCACACAGCGAGGGCAGCCAGTCCGCTCCGCTGATCACCGACTGGTCATCCACGCGACCCGCGGGCACTTTCGAAGGCCAGCGGGCGATGAATGGCACGCACACGCCGCCTTCGAGGTCGGTGTGCTTGCCACCACGGAAGAGCGGACCGGCGTAACCCATCGAATTCATCCGGATCTGGTCCACCGCGTCCTTCGGCTGCTTCAGGTTCTTCTTCATCTTCTCGCCCAGCATCGTCTGATCCTGCAACGGTGCCGCGCCTTGATCGCTGGAGAACATCACGAGCGTGTTTTCACGCAGGCCGAGCTCGTCGAGCTTTGCCAGCAGGCGGCCGACCTCGTCATCCATCGACTTCACATCGGCCAGGAAGGCCCGCAGATGCGCGGCAGGATCACCGCCGAGCTTTTTGCATGTGGCGAACTTCTCCCGCATCGCCGGGGTGAACTTCGACTCGTCGAGCTCAAGCGATCCAAAGGCCTCCAGCACTTCCGGCGACGGATTCACCGGGTGATGCGAGATGTGATCCCAGATGTTGATGTAAAACGGACCCGCCTGGTGCTTCTCGATGAAGGCGATCGCCTGGTCATACATTGGCGCATCGCGGCCTCGACCACTCGTGGGCTGCTTGCGCTTGCCACGTTCCTTTTCCTCCGCGCCGATGACGTCGATGCCATACGTGCCCGGCTCCATCACGCTGCCGATGTGCCATTTGCCAAAGTGCCCGGTCGCGTAGCCGCTTTTCTTCAGCAGCTCCGTGATCGTCACGCGGCTGCCAAAGCCGAAGTCCGCCGGATACTTCTGGAAGGTGGCGGGAAACTTCCCTGTCATGAGCCCCGTCCGCGCCGGGCAGCACGTCACGCCCGTCGCGTGGAACTTCGTGAAGCGCGTGCCCTGCGCCGCCAGCTTGTCGAGGTTCGGCGTCTTCGCATACGGATGCCCCTGGCAGCCCAGATCCCCCCAGCCGAGGTCATCGGCGAGGATGAAGATGACATTCGGCCTCTCCGCGGCCGCGAGCGACAGTGCGAAGAGAAGGCAAACAGCGAGCAACAGGCGTTTCATGGCAGTCTGCCGCGAGAACGAAAGCCCACCGCGAATCGTTCAGCGAAGTCGAAGCGCCGCCCGCATCACGCCAAGTTTCAGCTTGAGGCCGGTGAAGATCGTTGGTGGACCTTTTGGGCCTTCAAAGCCACCAGCAGTGCCAGCAGCCCGATGACCGCCGCGCTGAAAAACGGCGCTCCCGGCACCTGCACGGCCCGTTTGGCATCAATGAAGTGGCTGAAGAGCTGCGTGGCGATCAGCGGCCCGATGATGCCGGAGATGCTTTCGAGGCTCGTGATGGCTCCTTGCATCGTGCCTTGCTCGTCATCGCCGACGGAATTTGAGATCAAACTTTGCACCGCAGGCCCCGCGAGCCCGCCGAGCGAGCCGATCACAATCATGACGTAGATCATCCAGCCGCTGGAGGCCAGCCCGTAGCCGATGTAGGCAAAAACAGCGACGCCAAGCCCGATCAAGGCCGTGCGCCAGTCGCCCACCTTCGCCGTGACCTTGCCCGTGAGCCACGCGGCCACAAACGCCGCGCACACGCCCACCGCCGCGAGCGACACGCCATTCCACAGCGGCGTCCAGCCATAGCGATGCTCCGTGTAGAGCACCCACACGCTCGGATAAACGGTGTGCGCGATGAACGAAAGCAGCGCACACACCGCCAGCCACAGCACCCGCGGACGGCTGCGCAGGCAATAGATCGCGCCGAAGGGATTCGCCCGCGTCCAGTCGATGGCGCGACGATTTTCCTGCTTCAGCGACTCCGGCAGGATGAACCAGCCGTAGAGCCAGTTCGCCGCCGTGAGCGCTGCCGCCGCGTAAAACGGCACCCGCGTGCCGAGCTGTCCCAGCGTGCCGCCAATGAGAGGCCCGATGATGAATCCAATGCCAAA
>CALMTT010000074.1 GCA_937872615.1 uncultured Verrucomicrobiaceae bacterium
GTCTCGAAAGCGAAAAGCCGCAGGTCCGTCGCGGCGGCACGGAAACGCCACACCAGCGCACCATCGCTGGCGCGCAGACAATAGACATTGCCATCCGAGCAGCCGAAGATCGCGCGGCCCTTCCAATACGTGGGCGGCGAGTCGATGCGGCCACCGGCGATGAAATGCCAGGCTTCCTTACCCGTCGCGGCATCAAAGGCATGCAGCGTGTGCTTATCGACTTCGCTCACGAAGGTCAAACCGGCCGCGGTGGTCGTCGTTGACAGCGGTGGAGTCAGTTTGACCTCCCAGGCCATGGCGAGATCCTTCTTCAAATCACTCTTCGCCGCACCGCTGCGGGCGTTGTCACTGCGATAGGTAGGCCAGTCGGCGGCATCGGCCTCCGTTTCGTCGCTGATCGCGTCGTAAGCGGGGCCTTTCGTGAGACGCTCGGCATCCGGCGTGTCGGCAGGCATCGGGTAACGCGGCTCGCTGGCCAGCACGGCCATGCCGTCGAGCTTGGCCTCGGGATAGCAGGCGCAGTTGTGCGGGCCGGCATAGGTGAGGCCGTTGGCGGGCATCACGCCGTAGAGGCAGGCACCGCGCACCCAGTGATTGAGATCCCAGTGCTTCTTCTCCATGTCCACGAACTCCAAACCAGTGCGGCTGGGCATGAGATACTTCTCCGTGGCCTTCGCCATGTAGCAGCGATGGTGGAACCAGTAGGTGCCCTCCGGCACATCGGGGAAGAAGCTCTTCTTCAGCTCGCCGGTGATCGGATCAAAGCCGCGATACTCGCCGGTTTGATTGCCGCTGGTCGTTCCGGCATTCCACACGAGGCCCTGCGAAACGATCACGTCCTCCAGGCTGCGGTAGCCGCTCTTCTCATGCGGCGCGGTCCACATGTCCTTGCCCGTGTCCGCGTTGATCCCTTTCATCACGCCATCACCGCCCGCGTAGAGGATCACATCGCCATTGAGGATGACGCGAGGCGCGAAGTTGAACTCATACAACTGGCGGCGCTTGGTCGGATCGGTGCTGAACTTCACCGCGCCCGTCTTTGCATCGCGTGCAGCGAGGCCGTCGCCGTTGTAGTAAACGACACGCTTGTCGTCGATGGTCAGCGTGATCGGCGCGATGCGGTCGGTCTCCTTCCACAGCGTCTTGCCGCTCTCCGCGTCGAGAGCGATGAGGTCGCGTTCCTTGCCGTCCCAGTTGAACTCGGTCTCGACACGCTTCTGATCGCTCTGCTGCTTCACCGCGAACTCTTCGTTGAGGCGCCACGGCTCCTTGTTCACCAGCGCGTAGATGGTGCCATTGCGCATCAGCAACTCCTCCGCGCCTTTCGTTTGCTCATAAACACGCACGACATTGCCCGTGGCGCCGTCGAGGCAGGAGATCGGCTCGCTGATGCCCATCGTGACATAAACCTTGTCTCCCATCGCCACGAGGCGGCGGGTGAGCTGCGTGGGGCCGGACTTCAGCGGCCACAGGTGCGTGCTCCACTGCGGGATCGGCTTTTTCCAAAGCACGGTGCCGTTGAAGGCATCGCGGCAGATGATGGAGAACTTCGCCGGCATGAGGATGGAGATGCGGCTGCCCTCGTCGATGATGTAAAAGATGCGGCCCTGCGAACTCACCTTCGCGCTGACCGAGCTCATGCGGTCGTGGTGACGGCTCCAGCGTGGATTCCCCACCCACTGCATGCGTGTTGGTGGACCCACGAGCATGTCTTTCGAGGTCGGGTTGCCCTTCGAGTCGTAGGCATAGTGCGTCCAGTCATCCATGTCCTTCGGCCAGGGCTTCACGATCTTGTCCCAACCACCGGCGGCCTTTTTCACCATCGCCACGCCCAGCGGTGTGAGCACGCGGTCGATCTCTTCCTTGGAAACCGAGGTTGCGTCCTCGACGACGAGCAGGTTCACGTAGTTCTCGATGTATGGCAGATGTTTCCCATCCCACTCGGAAACGGCCACCACGCCGCTGACACCATCTTTGTAGAGCGAGTCACGCACTTCCGGCACCTTCGCAGCATCTTTCGTGAGGCCCTGCACCTGATACGAGTCATTCGCCCGCAGCTTCCGCGTCACCGTGCCATCACCGCAGCCTACATGGACGACGATGCCGCCTTTCACGCCGGATTGGCTGAGAATGTCTTCGGCGTCACCGGCAAAAAGCGGAGAGCAGAGGGCGGAGAGGAGGAAAACGATGCGTTTCATGGGCCGGCGATAACGCCACGCGGCAGGGGAGCTTTCAACGGGAAAGCTCTCCGGGTCGAAAAGCCCGTTTCGGCTCCTTTTGCGCATGATCGAGCCTGTTTTGTCGGCGCAGTGTTTTGTCACTTGCCCGGAGCGGGTGCCCCGTGTGTCATGCGTGGTCATGCCCGCCAAAAAATCCGCTCCCAAGGCCGCCAAGGCTCCGAAAAAGAAAACCCTCAACGTGCCCTTCTGGATCGGTTTCGATCTTGGCGGCACGAAGATGATGGCCACCGTGCTCGACAAGAACTACAAAGTGCTCGGCAGCGCCCGCAAATCGACCAACGGCAGCGACGGCCAGTTGAAGGGCAAAAAGAAGATCCTGAACGCCATCCACGAGGCCATCGAAAACGCTGGTGTGAACCCCAAAGGCATCCAGGGCATTGGCATCGGCTGCCCCGGGCTCGTTGCTGCGCTCTGTGCGTGCGGTGGCGTGGTCGTTCCTGGGCATTCGACGCAAAGGCGGGCTGCAGGACGACATGGAGCGCATCAACCCGTTTCACCTGATCGCCACCGGCGTCGGGGCGGCCATACTTTTTGTGCTGGGGCTGATGGCCCTGGTGAACTGGGTTGTCGCGCCCTGAGGCGGCGCACCCATCCATCCGACACACACCAACGATCACAAGAGCAGGAGAAAGCATGAGTTCAACCACCCACGGCGGCACGCCCTACTACTTCGTTCCGGGGCCCTCTCGCCACCCGGCCATGGCGGCGTTCGGCCTGTTCTTCGTCATCCTTGGCGCCGGCCAGTGGGTCAACGGCCACGGCTGGGGCATGTACTCGCTCTTCGGTGGCCTCGCGCTGTGGGGGGTGCTCACCGAGTTGCGGGACCCCGACACGGTCGCGCTCCGCCAGCAGTTCGTCCGGATGTGCGTCTACGGCGGGCTCAGCGCGGTCCGATGGGTCACATTTTCGGTGGAAGAATTCCATCGTAGAGTGACGCGGCAGGTTTGATTTCTGACGTCGAACTTCGTCCTCTTGCAATTCCTCATCTTGCGGAGGCAACGGGACGGGTTCGAAAGACGACGTTTCTAAAAAGTTCAAGAGGTTTAAATACGATGGTCACGGGTTACAAAATTGATGGAGAGATGCGTAACACTCTGATGCGTTCCGTTCTGGCGGAAGGCTCGGAGGTGCTCGGAGACCGCCTGGCTGTGGGGGCACAGAGTCGTCTGCAAACCTCGCAAACCTGGTGGCTCCGCCGGGAGGATGAGGAAGACGAGGAATTCGAGGACGATGACCTCGATGACGACGATGATGATGAAGAATTCGACGATGAAGAATTCGATGACGAGGAACTCGAAGATG
>CALMTT010000075.1 GCA_937872615.1 uncultured Verrucomicrobiaceae bacterium
TATCCCTTGATCCGCCACGCCCGCCAGATGATCGAGCAGGGCAAGCTGGGCAAGATCCGCAAAGTCGTGGCCGAGTACCCGCAGGGCTGGCTGGCCACCATGCTGGAGAACACCGGCCAGAAGCAAGCCTCCTGGCGTGTCGATCCCGCCATCTGCGGCGCCGCCGGCTGCATGGGCGACATCGGCACGCACGCCATGAACCTCGCCGAGTATGTCACCGGCCTGCACGTCAAAGAACTCGCCGCCGATCTCACGCACTTCCTCGGTGATCAGGGCCGCCGCCTTGAAGACGATGGCAATGTGCTGCTGCGCTTCACCAATGGTGCCAAAGGTGTGCTGCACTCCAGCCAGATCAGCGTCGGCTGTGAAAACAACCTCACCCTCCGCGTCTATGGCGAGCTGGGTGGCCTCGAATGGAGCCAGCTCGATCCCAACACGCTCATCGTCACTTGGCTGGACCAGCCAAAGCAGGTCCTGCGCACCAGCACCGGCTTCCTCGGCACCGCCGCCGCAGCAGCCTCCCGCACGCCCGCCGGCCATCCCGAGGGCTACCTCGAAGGCTTCGCGAACCTCTACAAAAACTTCGTCAACCACGTCCGCGCCTTTGAAACCGGCGCTCCTGCCAACCCGCTCGACATGGATTACCCCACCATCGAGGACGGCGTGGCCGGCATGGCCTTCATCGAAGCCGTCGTGAAATCCTCCGGCAACAACGCCGCCTGGACCCCGCTCGACTTCACCCCGTCGCCGCGTGCCAAGTATGGCGACGCCTCGCTCAACAGCGACCGCGGTGGCTTGAGCTGATCGGGATCACGTCAAAGAACAAAGGGAGAGCAGGCGAGAGCTTGCTCTCCCTTTTGTTTTGGCTGGAATCAGAGGTTGCTGGAAACCGCGAAGAAGGCACAATTCGTCCATGCCTAAGACGTTGAAGCCCAAAGTCGATTACATCATGCGCAATGGCGTGGCCTCAGCCGTGATTCTGCCTGTTCAGGAGTATGAAGAGCTGCTCGAAGACCTGCACGACCTGGCGGTGATCGCCAGCCGCAAGGACGAGCCGCTCATCCCGCTTTCAGAAGTCAAAAAGCGCCTCAAGCAGCATGCCTGATTACACAGTCAGCTTCCGCCGTTCCGCAGAGAAGGAACTCAGGAAACTCGACACGAAGGTGCAGACACGAGTGCTGCATGCCGTGGAGCCTCTCGCGAAGAATCCGCGTCCAGACGGCTGCAAGAAACTGTAAGGTGGCGCGAACGCCTATCGCATCCGCGTCGGCGACTATCGGGTGATCTACACGGTGGATGACGCCGTGCTGATCGTCGCCATTGAGCGAGTAGGCCACCGGAGGGAAGTTTATCGGTGAGAACCACCCACCACCGCCGCCATACTCCGCGACCTTCGCATTCTTCATTCTGATTTCGCCATTCCCGCATGCCCCCCCTCCCAGCCACCCCTGAAGCCTTGATCGACCACCGGACGCGGGCGGAGGCCTCCACGCAGCCGCTCCCGTCACGGCCGCCGAACTGGCCCAACACTTTACCAACGCCAAACCCGCCGACCTGCATGAATTCCTCGCCGCCCTCGGAGGAGCAAGAATGGATGGGATGAGTGTGGTGTGTTTCAATGCCTTCTCCGCATGTACAAAGCCTACAGATTACAAGTCCCTGAAGGACACTTTAAACCCAGACACGTCATCGGCGGCGAGCATATGTGTTCCATCGAGAACGACAGCCTGCGCAAACCTCTCAGTGCCTTCATTCTGGAAGACGGAAATATTGATGGAGGCAAGCTCTCTGGCTCATGGTTCCCGGAAGTAAACGCGGAGGTTTTCATTTCCCACTCGCATGCCGACACGAAACTAGCACACGGGCTGGCAGGCTGGATGTTTGAGAATTTCGGCATCTACAGCTTCATCGACTCAACAGTTTGGGGGCATTACGCTCACCTGCTCGAACAGCTCTGCAAGGCACATGCTCCTTATCCCTCGCTGTGGGAGAGCTACAAAGACGAGCTTTCGCCTCATGTGCACCTTATGCTGGCCAGCGCTCTTAGTGTGATGATGGATAAAACCGAGTGCGTTATCTTTATCCATTCGGAAAATTCTGTTATTCACAACACAGCTCAAACACGAACCAGATCACCATGGCTGCTACATGAGGTTCAAATGATGCGCCTGCTCCGTCAACGCAGCCTTATGGAGCACCGAAAAACGCTTTTTCAGGAAAGCCATGGGAGCGAGAAGCGCTCTCATGAGGTGCAGATTCATCATCCGATTGATTTAACAAGACTACTGGTGATTAGAGAGTCAGATATGCTTCAGTGGGAATTGATGGTTTCGTTGAAGCAAATTCTGGCGCAATTTAAAGTGCCGATAAAGCCTCCATTAAAGCCGCTCGATTGGCTGTACGAAAATATAACGAGCCCAACATGAATACCGACTCCAAGCTCAAACACCTCGAATTCATCCAGAACGTCATCACACGGATGGGGAATAACTCGTTTCTCATCAAAGGATGGTCGGTAACGCTGGTAGCCGCATTGTTTGCCCTCGCGGATAAAGACACGGATCAATCCTACTCCGCCGTCGTTTATCTTCCAGTTTTTGCGTTCTGGTGGCTCGACGGCTACTTCCTCTCTCAGGAACGACAATATCGAGCTCTCTTCAATGATGTGGCCGCGAAGTCTGACGATCAGGTCGATTTCTCGATGGACGCCTCATCATACAATAAAGGGTATCGCTCATGGTTTAGGACTGCATTCTCCAAGACCGTATTCTCATTCCATGGCGTGCTTCTTACGGCCATCGTCATTGTCATGTTCGTGATTCCACGATTGAAGTGCGGTGGGGCTTGCCTCTGAGGAGGCATTCAGGTCCCCCCTCGTTGAGTTCACCTGCTCTCATTGTGACTTCCGCCTGGAAAGCTTGAGTGATGGAATCCTTAGCGGAAGAAAAAAGGGAGAACAGGCGCGAGCCCGTTCTCCCTTCGGTTTGGGATGAATGACGACCTTAGATCGACACCGGCTTCTTCGTCTTCGCGGAGGCGTAGATGGCGTCGATGACCTGCATGAGGCGGAGGGCCTGCTCGGGGGTGTTGAGCGGGGCGGCTTTGCCGGTGAGAGCGTCGATGAAGTTGGCGGCGGAACCGATGCGGCCCATGTCCTCGCAGGCGGGGGTGATGATGCTGCGGTTCACGCTGTTGCCGTTTTCTTGAACGTAGAGCTCGCAGGTGTCGATGGCGGTGTTGTCGAGGCCATCCACGCCGAAGAGGCGCTCGACCTTGCCACCGGCTTTCGTGCCTTGGAAGACCACGGAGACTTCCTCGCGCTTGATCATCTCAGCCCAG
>CALMTT010000076.1 GCA_937872615.1 uncultured Verrucomicrobiaceae bacterium
GGCGCGATAGGTCTCGTGGTCCTCGTCATACGCATAGTGCACGGTTGCCTCCGTCCGGCAGGTAGGCAGGCACGCGAATCTTCGCCACATCGATGCCCGCCGCGACTCCATCGGCCTTTTTGAAGCTGTGCAGCGCCGTGTGCGTGCTGCCATACCAAAAGAAGAACGGCTTCTGCGCCTGCCGTGTGCTCATGAACGTGCGGAAGTCATCATACTGCCTGCCCGCCGGATTCTCCTCGCGGCCATGATCCTTGTGATTGCCCGGCGACCAACCCTTTCCCATGAAACCCGTGTGATAGCCCGACTCCGCAAGCGCATCGGTGAAGAGCCGGTATTTTGGATGAAACCTGCTCCACAGGCTCGCCATGTCCTCGAGCTGATGCGCCACGCGTCCCGTGAGCAAACACGACCGCGTCGGCGAGCACGACGGCACCGGGCAGAAGGCATTCGAGAAGTTCATGCCCTCACGCGTGATACGATCAAACACCGGCGTGCACACCGCCGCGCAGCCATTCACCGCGGCATGATCGTAGGCCCAGTTGTCACCGATGAGCAGCAGAATGTTCGGACGCGACGCCGCGTGAGCGAGCCCGGCGAGAAGAAGAAAGCAAAGGAACCGCATGGTGATGCAAAGTGGAGGACGACCTGACGTTCCTCTGAACGCATGAAAGCCGCCGTTCTCGCCCTCATCACCCTTCTTCCGCTCTTGTTGCAGGCTGCTCCGCCGAATGTGGTCATCATTCTGGCTGACGACCTCGGCTACGGCGATCTCAGTTGCTACGGGCATCCGCAGTTCAAAACGCCGCGCATTGATCAAATGGCCGTGGAGGGCGTGCGGATGACGCAGTTCAACACGCCTGCGCCGTTTTGTGCGCCCACGCGTGCTTCGCTGATGACCGGGCGCTATCCCTTCCGCTGCGGCATGACGCAAAACCCCGCGCCTGATGGTGGTCCCGTTGCGGATGCACTGGCATTGCCGAAGAGCGAAGTCACTCTGGCGCAGGTCTTGAAAAGCGCAGGCTATGCCACGGGCATGGTTGGCAAATGGCACCTCGGCCACAAAATGGGCGCTTTGCCCACCGAGCGCGGCTTCGACGAGTATCTCGGCATTCCTTACTCGAACGACATGCGGCCCGTGCAGGTGCTGGAAGGCACCGAAGTGGCCGAATACCCCGTCGTGCAGGCCACGCTAACCACGCGTTATTCGAAACGAGCTGTCGATTTCATCAACCGCAACGCGAAGAAGCCGTTCTTCCTCTACTTCGCCGAGGCGATGCCGCACAAGCCTCTCGCCTCGTCCGAGAAGCACTATCAAAAAGCCGCAGGCGGCCTCTACGGCGCGGCACTGGCCGATCTCGACGACAGCGTGGGCGCGGTGCTCGATGCGCTGAAGCAAAACGGCATCGATGACAATACGCTCATCCTCTTCAGCAGCGACAACGGCGCGTGGTTCGGTGGTAGTTGCGGTGGTCTTCGCGGCATGAAAGGCACGAGCTGGGAAGGCGGCTACCGCGTTCCGATGATCGCCCGCTGGCCTGGCAAGATCCCCGCAGGCCGCGTGAACAACGAACTCACCGTCATGATGGACCTCTTTGCCACCGTGCTCGCCGCCACTGGTGCGAAGATGCCCGATGACCGCGTGCTCGATGGTCGCGATTTGATGCCGCTGCTCGCTGGCGATGCCAAATCACCGCACGAGTTCGTTTTCGGTCATCAAGGCCCGAAACTCGTCACCATCCGCGATGCCCGCTGGAAGCTCCATCTCGCACCAGCCCGTGAAATGGCCCTCAAGCCCGGTGCCGATGGCAAATGGCTCGATCCGCGTGCGCCGGATGGCGTGACGATCCTCGCGCCCTTCGAGCAATACAACCTCGACGCCCATCCCGGACTCAAAACGGGCGTCGAAGGTGCCGCTGGCCTCCTTTTCGACCTCCAAGCCGATCCCGGCGAGCAGGTCGATGCGGCCGCCAAGCATCCCGAAGAGGTCAAACGACTCCAAGCCGCCTACGACGCGATGAACAAGGATGTTCCCGTCGTCGAGGAGGTGAAGCGAGCGCCTTACAAAAAGCCGTAAGCTCAGCCCAGCTTCGCGCCGAGGCGCTTCAGCATGGCATCCAGCATGCGGCCATACTTGATGTAGCTGTCGTATTGCTCCTTCGCCTTCTGCTCGGGGCTGAGGTCATCAGCCGCGCCAGCACCGTGGAAGACCACGGCCACATGCGGCTCGATGCTGATGTAGCCCGAGTAACCCGTCTCGACGAGGTCCTTCATGATGCGCTCCGTCTGGCCCTCGCCCTCGCCGGGATAGGTGTAAACGGCGTCATTCTTCGTCTTGTCCCAGATGCCGTCTTTGACGTGCACGTGGGCCATGAAAGGCTTGATGGCCTGATACATCTGCCAGGCGTCCTGCTTCATGCCCGGGCGGTCACGGTCGTCGATGAAGACGGGGTTGCCGGTGTCAAAGACCCACTTCATGCCAGGCACGGCCTCGGCCATGCGCTGCACATACGTCGGGCTCATGCCGCCCCAGTTCATGCAGTTCTCATGCACCACCGTGAGGCCGGCATCGGCGAAGCGCTTGTTGATCTCGTTCATGCGGCGGATGCGCTCGGGGGCAAACTGCTCCGCGTCGTCCTTGCCATCCGTTTTGCACACGGCGTAGCTCATCACACGGATGAGCTTGGCACCGAGGCGCTGCATGCGCGGGATGGCGCGGCTGATCTCGGCCTCGGTGATGGAAAAGTCGTCGGTGATCTTTTTGGCCCAGTTGCCGATCAGCGAGCCGAAGCCGCTGATTTTCATGCCTTTCTCATCGAGACGGGCCACGACCTTGTCGAAGACCGCGTCGGGAATCTCGTGCAGGTTTCCCTTCACGCCGTCAAACTCGACCACGCGGCACTCGATGCTGTCCCAGCCGAGTTCCTGGTGGGCCTGGATTTGCACGTCGAGGGACGCGCCTGCTTCGTCTGCGATACCGGTGAGCTTGATCATGGTGGTGAGGGGAAAAAGTGGCCCGCAGTGATGGCGAAGCCCGCCGGGGAAGCAAGCGTCACTTCAGCCGGGACTCGACCTGCTTGAGCAAATCCGGCTTTTTCGCCAGGAGTCGCTTCAAATGCCGCGCCAGCGTCGCGCCGCGAAGCTTGTCACCGGCCGCTTGCAGCCTCTCGATGTGCGCGAGCAGCTCGTTTTGCTGCGCACTCAGGCCCGCGATGGCACTCGAGGACGTGGCGGGCTTCAACGCACCCGCAGGCTCCCCACCGAAGAGGTTCTCAAGCTGGAGCAGCCAGGCCTCTTTCCCATCCTGCGAGAAGGCGAACCAGATGAGCAGCCCGTTTTGCTCTACTTCAAAGACACGATGATCAGCCGCGATGGGACTCATTTTGTCCACGAGCCAGGTTTGATCCTTGTTTTGCTTCGCCAGCTCGAGGTGCGTGCCGGTCCAGCGCAGCTTCGCGGGCTGAAGCTGCCTCTCATCCGGCTCGGACTCGAACACCACGCCGGTGATGTCCTTCGGAAACTCCCGCACCACCTTCGGCTGCGGTCCCACAGGCAGTTTGAAGGCCACCTCGCCGCTCACCGTGAGTGGCGTGATGAAGCGCAGATCATCACTGAAGAAATACCACCCCGTGTTCGCGCCACGAAAATTCAGCCGCAGCACACCCACATCCACAAACGCGGACTCATAGACGCCTCCCTTCGCGCCACCGGCCTTGACCTCGAACACGTCCTTTCCGTCAAACGACAGACCTTTGAGCCCAAACGTGCCACGCAGGCTCCACTCGACACCTTTGATCTTCGACGCGAAGGCGGTGACCTCGGGATAAGTTTCATCCGCGATCATCACATGGGCGGACAGAGCGAGCAACGACAGCAGCAAAACGATCTTCATGCTGGCATGATGCCGTTGCGTGCCCGCCGTGCAATCCTGTCACGGCGCCGTTTTGATCTTTTTCCCCGGCAAAAGGAACATCCGGCCTGCTTCGTTGCAGATGAGCAGGTTCGGCCCGTCCTTGCCGAGCATCGTGCCGACCGCGCCGGTCTCATGCGCACCGCCGGGCTGGATGACGAGGCCTTCCTCGTCACGAAACACGAGCGGCCTCGCAAAGGTGTTGTTGCCCCGATTGAGCATCACGAGCGGTGTGCCGATGGTTTTCTTCGCCTTCACCGGCAGCGCCTTGTCCACCAGACTGCCGATCAAACCACCGACGACGGGGTTCTGTCCCAAAGCGGCCATCGGATAGCCGGTTTCACGATCCGGAATCGAAACGACACGCCCGGTGCCGATCACAAAGTCGAGGTGGCCGTCTTGATTCCAATCGAAAAAGTCCAGTTTGCAGCGCCCGCTCATGCCACCGACGCCGCCACTCGTGCCGATGAGCTTGCCATCATCGAGCCTCAGCTTGCCGCCGTCCTCGACGTTGTAGTCGTCGATGCGCCAGTAGAGATGAAAATGGTCGTCGCCATCCACGATGGCCAGCGCCATGCGATTGCCGATTTTTGCCACCGCCGGACGACAGCGCCACATGCCATGCAGGTCAATGCCATCGCAGTGGAGCGGTCGGGCTGCATCGAGCTTGGGTTGCGTCTTCGTGCCGCGATTCAGGTAGATGAGATAATCGCCGGTGATGTCGCCCGTGATGAGATCGAGCGTGCCGTCGTCATTCCAATCAATCGCGTTTGGCGAGAGATAGCCCCAGCGAGCCTCTTGCAGGCCTTGCAAGCTGCCGGAGTATCCCGCCTGCACCTGAATCTCGCGTCCACCGGCCTGCACACGCGTCGCGGGCAAAAAATTTGGCTCGTCGTTGCTGCCGATGTTTTCAAAGAAGAGCACAAAGCCCTCTGAGTTGCCCGCGAGGATGTCCAGCACCCCATCGCCATTCCAATCGACCGTCGTCGGAGAGGGCAACGTGCCGGCGTAGAGATCGGCGTGCTCCTGCAAAACCGACACTGGCTCCGCAAACACCGGCGCACCGGTCTTCGCCCACTTCCCGGTGAAGCGATAAAAATACAGCGAGCCCTCCCCACACGCGATCAAGCCGCCCGGATAGGCCGCCACGCTCGGATTGATGCTCGGATGCCTCAGCGCATTGCCATCATCGCCCGCGACGACCCGCTTCGTTTCGAGCTCAAAGCCACTCGTGGCCTTGTTGTGGTAGTAAATGAGGTTTCCCTGCCTCGAACCGGTGATGATGTCGCGCTCGTGTTCGCTGCCCAAATCGATGCCGGTGATGCCGTGCATCGAGAAAAACACCTCCTGCTTCGTCTTCGTGATCTGCCGCACCTCGCCCTTCGCCGACCAGCCGATGAGATAGCGATACCTCAGCTCGCCCACGGCAATGCCGGAGGAGTTGAATGGTCGCCATTCCTCCGTGTTCGGGCTGCCCTCGGTGCCTTTGCCGCCGTTCGACACCTCAAACGCGATGTCGAAGCCTTCGTCATTCGGCAGCACGCCGAGGCTTGACGGCGATTTCACGGCCTTCGGCAGCTTCTCGCGCTTCGTTTCCCGGAATTCATACCTCTCGCGATCAAACTCTGTCGTCACCAGTTCTTCTTTGTCGATCCACAGCCCGACGATGTTGCCGCTCTTCTCTTGAAACACGCTGCCCTTGTCTTTGAAGGCGCATTTCACCACCACCGGCTGCGCAAACACTGGCGCACCATCCGCCGCGGTGTCCATCCACTTGAACAAATGCACCGCCTGCGGCCCGCCATACCCCGCGACGAAGAGATCCGGCTGCTTCCCGCCGAACACCCGCGCATGCCCGAGCACATGATGATTCAAATTCACCAGCGCCAGCGGTCCCCTGCCCTTCTCCGCCGCCGATGGCAATGCCTTCGTGCCCGCTGGAAGATGAGGCTCCGCGGCCCAGCCGAGTGTTCCGAGGCAAACGAGGACGATGGGATGCTTCATGCTGAATCGCATAGCCAGTGAACGACGCCCGTCGCGCCCGACTTCCTCCGCATTCCTGACAAGCGGATGCCGGATCTTGAACTCGGCCAGGCTTCACGAGCCATTTTAACCCAGCAGCATTTCCGCGCCTTGCTTCCAGCAGGCCCAGTCGTGACCGCCGTCGATTTCCGCGAATTGATGCTCTTGGAGGAAGGAGCGGGTGAAGAAGCGGTTGGAGGTGAGATGCCGGTCTTCGCGACCGGTGATGATTTTCATCGGCACCGGCGGGCCGCCGGTCGCGTGCCATTTGGTCTTCATTTCCGCCCACAGCTTCTTGATGCCCTCTTCTTTGTTGCGCGGCACGATCTCGCCGGGATGCCAGTGCTCGATGCCGCCCGCGGCCTCGATTTCGGCAACGAGATCGTCCTCGCCGACAAACGGCGCGAGCATCAGCACCTCGCTCACGTCACGCGGGTAGCGCAGCGTGTAGATGAGTGAGCCGGGCCCGCCCATCGGGACGCCTATCAGCGTCACCCGCTCGCCACGCTGACGTGCCGGGCGCACGATTTCCTCATGCAGGCAGGTGTGCGGGATGCGGTCCACATAGTAGCCGAGATGCAGATCCGGCGCTGCCACGCGAGCGTGCGGCCGTTTCTCACGCACGAGGTCCACGATGCCGTGCCGTTCAAATTCCTCCGGCTGGCTGAAACGCCCCGGCAGCAGCACCACGAGCTCGTTTGCCTTGCCGCCGGCCTTCGGCGCATAGGAAAGCGTGCGCACCGGCCGTGTGGCATCAGGAAGCATCGAACGGCAGGAACTCAGCGCGAGAGCCGTGGAGGCTGCTCCGAGTTGATGGAGGAAGTGGGAGCGTTTCATCGAGCGCGGCGAGCATGCCGCCCCATCACCGCCTCTTCAGTCAGCAATCGGATGAGATGCGTCCGCGCCATTCACAGATCAAAAGCGAGCCCTGACCTGCCTTTGGTCAGCTTCAGGCAGATGAGCCGCGCATCGCCCTCGTCGCACCACGAGCCTGCTTGCAGCGCCTTTTTGGATGCAGCGCGTGTCAGGCCTCGTGGCTGTCCTGCGCTGGTCGGCACAGAGAAAGTGAAATCCTCGCACGCGAAGGGCGCTTTGAAAGCCACCTCATGCTTCGCGGCATCCCATTCGATCTTCGTGAGCTCCTTCGCCGCCCAGTAGCGGGCGATCTCACTCAGCTTCATCCAGTGCAGGTGATCAAAGGTGGCATGCAGGCGCTTCACCACCTCGCGAAAGATCTCGAAGCCGATCTCCAGGCCGTTCCAGTAAATGCCGGTCCAATGGCACACGATGATCGCGGGTTCACCACGCTGGATGACCTCGACCATGCGCCCTGATTTGCCATCCGCGGTGATGAAGGCATCCGCGCCCTTCGGCGTCACGCAATCCCAGCCGCCGGTCCAGTCGCCCGTGCAGCCGAGGATGTGCACGACACAGCGCGGATCGTCCGTGTCCAAACCGGACACATTTTGCACCAGCGGAGCCACGCTTTGCTCGCCCTTGTCGTAAAGATCGCGGAAGTAGTGCGGGATCTCGGTTTGAAATACCTCGCGGCAGGCCTCGAAGGTCGCCTGCGCGAGCTGCGGCCGCGCATCGCTGCCGAATCCGCCCGGCGTCGTGACGCCCTCGCAAGGCAGGCCGATGTTTTTGAGGATCTTGAGCGCGTAGCTCATGTAATCGGCGATTTCATCCACGCTGCGCCCGCCGCACCACTTCCAGTTCTCCATGAACTTCGGGCTGATCTCAGGAAACGGGTGCCCGGTCTTCGTGTCGATGATGCGCGTGTGCGTGACCATCTCCGGATGAATGTCCCAGTTTGGCATGATGCGCTCACGCACGAGGTCGATGCTGCTTTGCAGCTCCTTCTGCGTCCAGCCGGGGATCTGGCGGTCAAGACGGCCCACGCAGGCGGGATAGGGCACGATGCTGTACTTGCCCTTCACGCCATTCTCCGAGGCCCAGTCGGCGAATTTGCGCACAAAATCGTCCGGGATCTCATCCGGCCAGCTTTTCCACGGGTAGTGATCGTAGCGCCCCGGATTCGCCGCCGCGAACTGCGGAATGGCGAACTTGTTCAGGTTCACCAGACACGTCGAATCGTCGATGATGATGCTCACCGGCACCCGAGCGCGTGGATTGAGCACCTTGACCGCTGCATCCTGCTTCGGGCGTTCGCCGGGCACCTGGCCGAGCAAAGAGGAACCAAGCGCGAGTGACGAGGCTTCGAGAAACCGGCGGCGGGAGAGATTCATATGCTTTGATACGGGAAAAGCGGGTTGAGCTTTAATTTGAGATGTTTATGCTTCTTCCATGCCCTCGAAGACCGTCACCCGCAAGAAAGCCGTCCGGAAGCGCAAGCCGCCGACCGCCATCATTGATGGCATCGAAATCCAACTCGCGCCTCGCATTTACGGCTACCACAAGCAGCCCATCAGCGTGCTGAGAAAGATCGTGGATATGGCCATCGCCATGCGCAATGAGCGCCTGAAAACGGGTCGTCGCATAAAGAGTGTGAACTCTTGAAGAAGATGAAACAGAAGGCTCCCGGCACCTACAAGCGGCAGGTTTTCATCAACTGCCCCTTCGATGCCGAATACCTGCCTTTGTTTCGCATCATTGTTTTCGTGGTGAATGCCTGCGGGTACCATGTCCGATGTGCCCTTGAGTCCCAAGACGCGGGCGAGGTGCGCATGGTCAAAATTCTCCGGCTGATCAGAGAGTGCCAGTTTGGGATTCACGACATCTCGCGAACCGAACTGGATCCCGCAAACGGGCTTCCTCGCTTTAACATGCCGCTGGAGCTTGGTTTGTTTCTTGGTGCCGCCTATTTTGGCGACGCGGCGCAAAAGGGGAAGCGGGTGCTGGTGCTCGACGCAGAGAGATACCGCTATCAAAAATTCATTTCCGACATTGCGGGACAGGACATCAAAGCGCACTCCGATGATCCCGCGAAAATGATCCATGCAATACGCGACTGGCTCAATGCACTGCCCGCTCAGAAAAAGCCGCTTCCAGGCGGCAAAATGCTCGTCCGCCTCTTTTCAGACTTCATGAGGGACACGCCGAAGACGATTGACCTACTCAAACTGCACGAATCGGACATCTCCTTCGCCGACTGGCTCTGGCTGGTGCGAAACTGGTTGGGAAAATCGGCACGGTGAATTCGCCGTCCCGTGACCGATCCGGCCCAGTTTTCGACCTTGAAACGCACCCTCGGTCCGGTAAGAACGCACTCCCCCCGCGCCCGGCCGACTCTGGCGCACTTTTTCAACCCCTACGCTCTTAGCTCTCCGCTCTCTGCTCATGAACAACGCCCTCCTCTCCAAAGCCGCCAATGAAGCCCGTGGTCTCGCCATGGACGCGGTGCACAAGTGCTCCTCCGGCCACCTCGGTCTGCCCCTCGGCGCGGCGGAAATCGGCGCGGTGCTCTTCGGCCAGGCCCTTCAATGCGACCCTGCCGATCCGAAATGGCTCAATCGCGACCGTTTCATCCTCTCCGCCGGCCACGGCAGCATGTTCATCTACTCCTGGCTGCACCTCAGCGGCTACGCGGTGAGCATCGACGACGTGAGCAAGTTCCGCGTGCTGCATTCCATCACGCCGGGCCATCCCGAGTTTCACGAAACGCCGGGCGTCGAGTGCACCACCGGCCCACTCGGTCAGGGCGTGGGCAATGCCGTCGGTTACGCGCTCAGCGGCAAGATGGCCGCGGCGAAATACAACACCGCCGAGCACAAGATCATCGACAGCCACATCATCGCCCTCGCTGGCGACGGCTGCCTCCAGGAAGGTGTCGCGCGTGAAGCCGCCGCCTTTGCCGCGCACAACGGCCTCGACAACCTCATCCTGATTTATGATTCCAACGACGTCACGCTCGACGCGATGGCAAACATCACCCAGGGCGAGGACGCGCTGAAGCTCTGGCGTGCGCTCGGCTGGGACGCCGTGCAGATCGACGGCCATGACCTCGACGCCATCGCCAAGGCCATCCAGAAGGCGAAGAAGACCGACAACGGCAAGCCGAAGATCATCATCGCCAAGACCATCATCGCGAAAGGCATCCCGGAAGTCGCCGGCACCGCCAAAGGCCACGGCGAAGGCGGCGCAAAATTCGTCGATGCCGCGAAGAAAGCCCTCGGCATCCCCGAAGGCACGCATTTCCACGTCAGCGACGACGTGAAAGCCTATTTCGCCGATTTGAAGGCCAAGCGCAGCCGCATCCACAAGCGCTGGAGCAAGATGTACAAAGAGTGGGCCGCTGCCAATCCGGCGCTCAAAGCCGAACTCGAAGCCGGCAGCGCCAGCGCCGAGGACCTGCTCAAAGTCATCCCCGAATATCCCGCCGAAGGCAAAGCCGCCACGCGCAACAGCGGCGGCGAAATCCTCAACCACCTCGCCAAGGCCGCGCCGAATCTCATCACCGGCAGCGCCGACCTCTTCGGCTCCACGAAGAACTACATCAAGGACGGCGGCGACTACTCCGCCGCCAATCCGAAGGGCCGCAACATCTGGTTCGGCATCCGCGAGCACGCCATGGGCGCGATTTGCAACGGCATCGCCTACGACGGCATCTTCCAGGCCAGCGGCGCTACCTTCCTCGTCTTCGCCGACTACTGCCGCCCGAGCATACGCCTCGCCGCGCTCGCGAAACTGCCTGTCACCTACATCTTCACGCACGACAGCGTCGGTGTCGGTGAAGACGGCCCCACGCATCAGCCGGTCGAGACCGTCAGCGGCCTCCGTGTGATCCCGAATCTCGACGTCATCCGCCCTGCCGATGCTGAGGAGACCGCCGCTGCCTTCGCCGCTGCCTTCAGCCGCACCGATGGCCCCACGCTGCTCGCTTTGAGCCGTCAGGATCTGCCGCATCAGGGCGGAGTCAGCGCCACCACACGCCGCGAAGGCACGCTGAAAGGCGGCTACGTCCTCGTGCAGGAAACCGCGCCGTTGGAAGCCATCGTCATCGCCACCGGCTCCGAAGTTCAGTGGGCCGTCGAAGGTGCCAAAGGCAAGCCCGGCGTCCGCGTCGTGAGCCTGCCCTGCTTTGAACGCTTCGACCGCCAGAGCGCCGAGTATCGCGAAAGCGTGCTCCCCGCGAGCTGCACCAAGCGCGTCGCCATCGAAGCCGGTGTCTCCGGTCTCTGGTGGAAATACGTCGGCACGCAGGGCCAGATCATCGCTATTGATCGCTTCGGCATCAGCGCCCCCGGCAACACCGTCTTCAAAGAACTCGGCATCACCGCCGAGGCCGTCGCGAACGCTTTGGCGTAACCAACGACTCCAACGAAAAGCCCCGTGCTGTCGCCAGCACGGGGCTTTTTGCGTCATGGAAAGCACATTACTTCGTCGCTGGCGGGAGCTTGCAGGACTGCCAGGCGAGGAAGCGCCACTGGCCCTGCTCTTCACGCCACACGGCGAGGAAGCTGAGCACAGCATCCATCGTTTTGCCCTCGGATTCCGCCTTGATGTGCGCACGACCGGTCATGAGCGCGATGCCGGGTGCCGGGAAAGTGAAGTTCTGCTCCTCGTAGTCATAGCCGACATACTTGGTCTTCCCGGCGGCAAGGATCTCGATGAAGGACTTTTTGCTGTCCACGATGCCGTTGGAGTGCGCATAGCGCAGTTCATCGGAGAAAACGGCGTCCAGCTTGGCGCGGTCGCCGGATTGCATCGCGGCCACACGAGCTTTGTCAGCGGCTTTCACGGCCACCAAGGCCGGCGAATCCTCGGCGAAGACTTGAAACGCGAAAAGAAGGGCGAGAGAGGCGAGCAGTGTTTTCATGAGGAATGGAGGGTGATTCAAACGCGAGGCTCAAACGCCGCGCAGCGGGCAGATTAGCGGATTTTCCAGATCTTCACGTCATCGATCCAGACGGTGTTGGGGATCAAGAAGCTGAACCAGCGCTTCATCGGGTGTCCAAAGCCCTCCGAGCGGTGTTTGGCGATGAGTTTGCCATCGAGCGTGAGACGCATCTCATCGCCCACTGTGAGCAAAATGAGCTCATGCCACTCGGTGTCGGCCTTGAAGGGCACATTGATGCTTTTCGTCTTCAGCAGCGCTTCGAGGTCGGCGGGGACTTTTTGCTTCTTCGCGGCCGCTTCCTCACGGCGACGACGGTTTTCGAGGTTCATGACGCCGGTTTTGTGATCCACCAGCGTCACACTGCTCTGGCTGAGGATGCCGTAGCACAAATGCCCCGCCCAGATGCCTTTCGTCTCGCGATCCACAAAGCCGAGCTGCAAGGACTCGCCCTTGCTCAGCCCTGGAAACCGAAAACGCACCACCGCACCGCCATCCGTGAAGCCCGCCTCATGATGGATGTGCGCCGAGTGCTTGGCGGCCTCTGAGGCACTCGCGACCTTCAAAACGCCGCCATCGATGTCCGCCATCTTCACGTTCGGCACCCGGTCCGCCGTCGCGCTGTTCCACCCATTGCCGATGGCCTTCGCGAGGTTGCCGTCCTCTTCACGCTCAAACGCATCGTGAAAAACCAGCGTCGCGTTTTTCTCCAGCCAGGCGGTGGTGTCTTGGGAGAATGCCGAGTGTGTGATGGAGAAGGCTGAAAGGAGGAGGAGAAGGCGCATGGGAAAAGGTGAGACGTGAACTCCTTACGATACGCATTCGATCCGCGAAGCAAAGTAGCCATCTCGCTCCGCGAGATGAGCCCAACGCATCGCAACTCCGATGCCGCATTCTCCGATCGAACGCCCTGAGCTCATCTTGCGGAGCAAGATGGCTACTTTTGCTGACGCAGATACTCCAACGCTGCCGCACGAAACTCCGCCTCGGTCGGAAGCTTGCCGGTGCGTTGCTGGACCTCGGCGAGGTGCTTCCTCGCCCAAGTGAAGTAGCGCTGATGCGTGTGCCAGATGGGCTGCTTCTCGTTCTGTTCGTTGATGAGCCAGAAGCCGCCGGGTTTTTCGGGCGTGCCTTCGTTGTCGTAGAGTTCCCAGTAGAGCACGAAGGGGCAGCCCCATTCGAGCGCAGCGATCATGGTCTCGATGCTCTTCTTGTTTTGCACCTCGGGCGAGTAGCGACGCGCGGGGAAGCCGTATTCGCCGATGAAGACGCGTTTGCCGGAGATGCTCGGTTTGGGCTTCAGCTTCGACTCGAGGTGGTTGAGCGTGGCGTGGAGATCGTCGCGGATGACGCGCTGGAGGCTGTCGTAGCAGGAGTAGCTGACGAAATCGACATCGACCTGCGGAAGGATGTCGTTGGCGAGGCATTGGCCGCCTTTGAGATAGGGCTCGACGAGGTTCACCTCGGTGTAGTGCCAGACTTCGACGTTTTGATGCGGCGTGTCGCGCTTCGCGTCGTCGATGGCCTGCTGGCGGACCTTGAGCCAGGCGATGAAGTTGTCGCCAAAGTGCTCGGGAAAGGGCTGTTTCGGGTCAAAGTGCGGTCGCAGGTGCCAATCGCCTTCCCAGTGGCCGAGATAGAACTTTTTGCCGCTGCCGCTGTAAGTGCGCAGCAGGTGCGCGGTGAGGTCAAACATCTCGCGATACTCCAAATCGCGCTCCGCGGGCTTGAAGGTGCCCGCGCTGCCATGCGTGGTGAAGGGATAGGCCCAGATGAAGAAGTGCGTGAACGGCATGTCGAGCACCGCGCGATGCGTCTGCTCCTTAGCGGCGATCTCGGCGAGCGTTTGCAGCCCCAGCTCATTGTTGAGCACATTCGCCTTCGTTTTGCCAAACGAGGCCTGCTTCGAGATCGAAAACTTCATGATGCCCGACCCCAGCTCCGCGATCAGCTTCACACTCTCCATCAACGGCTCCTCCGCCGTGAACTGATACCGCCCGCCGATGGCCTGCGTGCCGAGAAAGAGGTTCGGCGGCTCCGCCGCCAATGACGAAACCAGAATGGCGAATGAGGAAAGAATGAGACGCATGGATTTTGGTCACTCCGCATGAATCAGGTCTTCAACAACCAACTCGATTCTTCTTGGTTGATGAATTGGTGAGTCGACACCGCGCACCTTGTTGTCATGGAAGGCGTGGAGCTCGAGAACGCTGAAATTGCCATGAACCGCCCTAACCTTGCCGCTTGGGAGTGACACAATAATCATTCGTTGTTGACGATCTGGTGTCCATTGCGGTGCTGCCAAGGCTCTAGAGTCAGAAGACCAGACGATGGATGGATTGCATGATTCAATCCGAGCACTAGGGCGCCCGCCATGTTGATTGTCGAAAATCAGCAGGGTGCCACTGCTTGGTGCTCCCATGGCAATTTCCCAAGACTCTGAGATCACCGCCCGATAACGCCCATCTGGGCTAACTAGGTCGACAGAGCAGGTCCACGGGGAGATTGGCGAAGTCATAGTTCTAAATACTTCGTCACCATAAGTGACTTCGGCCAGAACTTCTTGAAACACATCCAAACGAACAGATCACTTCCCCTTCTCCAGCCGCTTCCGCCACCTCGGCAGCTCCTTGCCGAGGAGTTCGGCGGGGCGGGTGCTGAAGAAGTCGTAGGCGACTTTGTTTTTGGCGGCCATTTCATGGAAGGTGTGGTATACGATGCCGTCGTCGGCGCCGGCGAAAATGGGTTTGGCGGTTTGCAGGTCGTAGAAGCGGGCCCAGAGCACCTCGGTCGAGGCGGGGTCGGCGATGTAGTCGGTCTTTCCTTGGTCGTTCTTCGTTTTGCGGAGGCCGGTGAGGCGGTGGGCGTCGAACCACTTCAGCGCGGACTCGATGATGGCGACGACTTCGGGCGTGGTGGGGCCGCTGCGCATGAGGAACTTCACGAGGTTCGCGGATTCGCCGCCGCTGAGGGAGGGCGGCTCTTTGGCGCGGGCTTTGACGGGCTCAAGCGTGAGCGGGTGATGCTGGGCGCACCAAACGGTGGGCTGGCCGTCGATGCGGACCTGCATGGCGGCGATGCAGGCGATGCCTTTGTCGAATGCGGCCTGCGCCCGCTGCTTCAGCGCGGCATCGGCGAAGGCGAAGTGGTTGTCGCCCTCGGCGAGGTCGTGGAGGACCTCCAGGATGTGCATCATGGCGTCGTCATTGAGCGTGATGGCCTCGTGGTAGCCGCGCTCGACGGGGTAGTTTTGCGGCCAGCCGCCGTTCGGATACTGCGCGGCGAAAACGTAGTCGAGACCCTTCATCAGCGCGGTCTTCACGTCGTCGCGCTTCGTGGCGGTGAAGACTCCGGCGAGGAACTTGATCTGCTCGGTCGTGGTGCGGTTGTCAAAAGTGCCGCAGTAGTGCCAGGCGTCGCCTTTTTGCGAAGTCCAGTGCGTGCCAGGCTGGCGTGGGCCTTTCGTGTAATCGACGGCCTTTGACCAGCCGCCGGTCGGCGTCTGGTAGCTGATCACGATCTCGGCGAGCTTCTGATTCTCCGCGCTGGCAAACCACTCGGCGGGCGTGTCGCTATCAAACTCAAACTCGGCGCGATTGCCCGGCGCGGGCTTGGCCTCGGCTTTGGTGCGTTCTTCATCGAGGATGCGATGCTCCTCGGCGGCAAAGGCCTTCGATTTGGTGATGTAGGCCGTCCATTCACTGCGCTGGGCTTCGGGGAGCTTCGCGAGGAGCTCGTCCGTGAGCATGGTGAAGGGCTTTTCATCGGCCAGCAGAGTGGACGTGGCCGAAAAGACGCAAAGAGCAGTGAGGACTCGCATGGTGGCGGATGGCTAACCGATGCCCGAGCATGCGCTAATCGGATTTTGTGATGTGGAGCATGCTTCCAGCTTATCATTGGGCGAACCAGCTCTTCGCGAGCGGGTTCGTGGCAAAGAATTCGAGGAGTTGCCGCGCGACTTTTTCGCGGCCGCTGGTGCTGGGATGGGTGCCGTCGGGGCCGAAGTCTTCGGCGTTGTATCGGAGGGAATCGAGCTGGCGGCCTTTTTCACCTTCCGACCAAAGGTAAGGGCCCCAAAGAAGCAGCGGTGACTTGTCGGTGGCGAGCGATGGCTCGCCCGCGATCTGCTTTTGAATCAAATGCCGCACGGCGAAGGCTCCCTCGTAGGCGTAAGGCTCGGGATTGAGGCCGCTTTTGGCAAAGCCGGCATAGATGCGGCTGCCGAGGTAGGCGATGCGGAGGTTTGGAAAGCGCTGCTTGAGCAAGTGCAGCACCTTCGTGCTGTCAGCTTCGAGGATGGACAAGTGCTGGCTCATCGAGCCGGACGGCCCTGCGTTGGCCAGTTTCACCCACGCCACCTGCACCTGCTGTGGCGTGACACCGGCACGCTGCAAGCGGTTCATCGCCTCCGGCCACGGACGGCCCTCCGGCTGCGCCCAGGCGGCCATCGTCTGCCCGCCCTGTGCACAATCGACGATGGTGAGCTTCTCCGACTTCCGCGGATCGGCGTCCGCGATGGTTTTGAAGGTGGAGAACTCCTGCGTGGCGTTTGACATGCTGATGGAAACGAACACGACACGGCCTGCGGCGGACGGTTTTCCATCGTTGTCGAGTGGCTGGACCTGCGCGAGAGCCCCCGCGGCGGCCTGTTTCAAAGCAGCAGGCGGTTCATTGCTGCCTTTGCCATACAAGCCGCCATCCTCGCCCTCGTAACGATCCTCGGCGGTCATGTCGCTGAGCGGCTCGAGATGCTCCGGTGCCTTTCGCTGGGCTCCGTTTCCACCACCACCGCTGCCGCGACGACGCAGTTCCTTGGCACGGTCGAGATACTGCTGATCCGCCTCGCTGAGCTTTTCGCCGTTTTGCTCGCGACGGAAGAGCTGGCGGGCCTTGTCGAAATCGATGGCTTCACCGGCTGTTTGCGCCGTGAGGCTGGCAAACGCGGCGAACAGCAAGCTGAGGAGGGCGGACTTCATGGTCGCGGTGAAACACCGCTGACTCGGCGAAGGTGCGCGGCTTTTGCAGCCTGCGTCACTTCGGCAGGACGGCACTCTCCACCGTGGCTCCCTCGCAATCGATGATGATGACGGCATCCGCGCCGTTGTCCGTCTTCAGGCGGCGCACCAGCAACCGGGTGAGGTAGGCAAGTCCCCAGTCTGTCTCACGCTCGAGGTAGCGGCCGAGCGGCGTGTCACGCTCCGCACAGGCCACGAGCGGGTGACGGCCATCCGCCGTGACGTGCATCGTAAAAGCGACGTAGCGCCCACGCTCCGCCGCGGAGATTTCGAAGCCGTGGCTGGGTTTGATGAGCGCCCAAGACCACACCGGTTGCTCCGGCTGCGCAGCGAGCGCCTTTGTGAGCAATTGATCATGACTCTCATGCAGCAGCGGCCAGTGGAGGCGGCGACGGCCGGAGCCATCATCGATCAGGCGCAGGAAGGCTCCCTCTTTGCAGGTCGTAGTGACCAGATGAAACAGCGGCAGCTTTTCACCGCCGGGCAACGATGTGGCCAGGCCCTTCAGCGAGGAGAGCATGGCGAGCTTGGGCGGTTCTCGACCTTCTGGAGCCGTGAAAGCAGCGATCTCCGCGGCATGGCGTGCGCCATCGTGAATCGCATCCAGCTTCGCCTGCGGATCGCTGCTGGTGAAAAGCAGGTCCACACAGCGGCGCACATCATCACGCACGGCCATGAGGTCGATCTGGGGCTGAGTTGCCTCGGCAATCTCGGCCGTGGAAGGAAGCATCGCGCCGCGGATTTCTCCCGGATCAGACGCAGGAAAGGCCTCCTGGAGCGTCATCGCGTCCGTCGCGGCTGGTTTGCGACCGTTGGTGGCATCCCACCAGACCCAAAGACCGCCAGCAAGAGCCGCGAGCATCAGCGCAAACAGCAGCACGGCCTTCCAAGGCGAACGCTGCAGATGCGGCGGCACAAAGGCCGCGTGCGCCGCGTCATCATCGGCATCCATCGTTGGCAATTGCAGCGAGGGCTGCATCGCTGCGGTGGGAGCGGTGGCCGTGGGCTGCCGCCAAATCTGGGGCTGCTGCACCTCAGCGCCAAATGGCGTGGACATCACCTCCACTTGCGGAGCGGGAGTCGGAGGCCATGCGGGCGGCGCGGGCTCATCAGCCGCCTTTTGATACACCGCCCGCCGCACGGCCGTGAGGCCTGCGGTGTGTCCCTGCGTGGGAAAATGCGCCCGATAGCCCTGATGTGCACAATGCGGGCACGTCACCATGCCTTCCGCCGCCTGCTGTTGGCAGAGGAAAAACTGCCCGCAGGCAGGACATTGAACACTGGCGACGAGTCCGGAGGTCATGAGAGCCGAAACTGTAATGCACGCGTGGAAGAATGCGCGAGCCGAATCTGGCGGCTCTGCCCTCGGAAACCTGCTGGCGCATTTCCAACCCCGCGCTAGCCTCCGCCTCCCGAACGCATGAGCCGCGCCGCTTCCGAAGACCTCAAAATCCCCCGCCACATCGCCATGATCATGGATGGCAATGGCCGCTGGGCGAAACAGCGCGGACTCCCCCGCACCGAGGGACATCGCGTGGGCGCCCAGGTCGTGCGAAAAGTCACCGAAGCCGCCGGAAAGCTCGGCGTCGAGTATTTGACGCTTTACGCTTTCTCCTCCGAAAACTGGAAACGACCCAAACGCGAGGTCGATGCGCTCATGAAGCTCCTCGTGCTCTTTTTGAAGACCGAGCTGCCCGTCATGCAGAAGCAAAACATCCGCCTCCAGGCCATCGGGCGGCTGCACGCCCTGCCGGAATTCTGCCAGGAGGAACTGCACCGCTGCATCGCCGCCACGGCGCAAAACACCGGCCTCACGCTGATCCTCGCCCTCAGCTACGGCGGGCGGGAGGAGATCGTCGATGGCGTGAAAAGCCTCATCGAGTCCGTCGAAAGCGGCCACCTCGACAAGGCGATGATCGACACCGAGGTCTTTTCGAAGCACCTCTACACCCGCTACTACCCGGATCCCGAGCTGATGATCCGCACGAGCGGCGAAATGCGCCTCTCAAACTTCCTCCTCTGGCAGCTCAGCTACACCGAATTCGTCATCACGGACAAACTGTGGCCCGATTTTGACGAGGAAGCGCTGCTGGATGCGATTCGCCTTTTCAACCGCCGCGAACGCCGTTTCGGCGGCGTGTGAAGACGGGTCGCCCACAGTGCTTCCCGCGGGGTGATACTTCTTTCCATGCCATCACTTCACGGCGGGAGGCAGCTTCCATTTGGCAGCATAAAGATCACTCGAGCCTGAGTTCGTAACCTCATGAGCACCGAAGGTCGCGGGTGCGGCGCAGGCTCCGGCGATGATGAGTTCGCCGGGTGAGCGGAAGGTGATTGGGTAGGCGTTGTCGTTGAGCTTGCCGCCGGCCTGGGCGACCCATGTGAGGCTGCCTTTGGCATCGAAAGCCGCGAGGAAGATATCGCCGCTGCCGCGGGTGGCGAGGGCGTGACCGGCGAGGGAAGTGTCTTGATTGAAGTCACCACAGACAAAAGCCGTGCCGTGATCATCGGTGGCCACGCCGAGGCAGTAATCAGTGCCCGGACCATGCAGATGCCGCGCCCATTGCACGTGGCCAGCGGCATCGAGATGCACGATGAGGCCGTCGTTGTCCTTTTCACCGCTGCTTTGGAAGGTTTCGCCAGCAACACTCACGCTGCCTTTGAACATGCCAGCGCCCCACACACGCCCTTGCGAGTCACAGGCGATCTCGTGATACAACGCACTCGGTGTGCCCGGGATCACGCTCGCCCATACGCCCTCGCCATCGGGTGTGAGTTTCACCGCGAGTGCGGCGGTGGTCTTGGAATCGATGACCGCTTTGCCAAAGGCGCCGCTGCCGGTGGAGTTCCCGCCGATGTAGATGTGATCCTGCGCATCCACCGCGATGCCGTGGCCGCTGCCGGAGACTGTGCCTGAGGTCGTGCGATGCCATACCTCGCGGCCTTCCGCGTCATACTTGGTGCAAAACACCTGGCGTCCGATGGCACCGGTGATGACCACGTGGCCCTTCGAGTCGATCGCGATGCCATGACCGTAGTCATAGCCTTCACCGCCTTTCACACGCACCCACAGCACCTTGCCGGCAGGCGAGAACTTGGCCGTGAAAACATCGTAGCTGCCGGCGTTCGGCAGCGTGTCGCCATTCACCATCGCGTCAGTGCTCTCGAAGTGGCCGGTGACATATGCATTGCCCGCCGTGTCGGTGATCACGCCATACGCACGATCCGTTTTACTGCCGCCGATGCTGCTGACCCACTGCGGCTTGCTTTGGGCATTGAGCTTCACGAGGCACATGTCCATGCCACCGGCCGTTTTGTGCTGCTGATCGCCAAACGAGGCATCTCCCACGCATTCGGAGGCGAGGAAGACATTGCCCTGCGCATCGATCGTGACGGCTCGCGTCTTATCGTGAGAGCTCCCACCGCCGCTGAAGACCCAATCGCAGGCTGGTGGCGTGGCGGCGTGGAGCGTGGAAACGAGAGCGAGGAGGGTGAGCGGCAGTTTCATGGTTGGTCGGGCGATGAATACGAGACGCGAAGTCACAAATCGTCATTCCGTCGGCAAGAATTCATGGATGCGGCGTGAAGCAGAGGCATGCAGGTTGGCGTTTCGTTCATCCAACCACCATGAAGCACGCCCTCCTTGCGCTTTCCTCGATTCTTTGCGGTTCCGCCCTCGCCGCGGAGTCCACGCTCACGCCGTTGAAATACAACAACCCCGGCCTCGTCGTCGATCTCGGCGTCGGCCTGTGGGCCTGGCCGCTGCCGATGGACTTCGATGGCGATGGCGACCTCGATCTCGTCGTGAACTGCCCGGACAAGCCCTACAACGGCATTTACTTCTTCGAGAACACCAGTGGCGACACCGCGAAGAACAAGATGCCCGTTTTCAAACCGGCCAAACGCATCAGCAAAGGCGCTCAAAACGTGCAGGTGAGCTACCTCGACGGCAAACCCGTCGTGCTCACACCCGGCAACTCGCATCCTGATTTCCTCAAGACCGGCATCGAGCAGCAGGTGAAGCTCGGCCCGCCCGCGAACGTCCACATGAACAAAGTCCGCGCCAACATGTGGCGCATGGTCGATTTCGAGGGCGATGGCAAAAACGACCTCATCGTCGGTGTCGGCGACTGGACCGAATACGGCTGGGACAACGCCTACACCGCCGACGGCCGTTGGATGAACGGCCCGCTGCGCGGCTATGTGTACCTGCTGAGCAACTCCGGCACCAACGAAGCTCCGAAGTATGACAAGCCGAAGAAGATCAACGCCACCGACCGCCCCGTGGAGACCTTTGGCTGGCCTTCACCGAACTTTGGCGACTTCGACAACGACGGCGACCTCGACCTGCTCTGCGGCGAGTTCCTCGACGGCTTCACCTACTTCCAAAACACCGGCACTCGCACCAATCCGAAGTATGCGCTCGGCATCCGCCTCAAAGCCGACACGGGCAAGTATCTCACGATGGACTTGGAAATGATCACGCCGACGGCCATCGACTGGGACAAGGATGGCGATCTCGACCTCATCTGCGGCGATGAAGACGGCCGCGTGGCCTTCATCGAGCACACCGGCAAATTCGACGCCAAAGCGCCGGTCTATGCCGAACCTCGATACTTCCAGCAAGAGGCCGATCAGGTGAAATTCGGCGCTCTCGTCACGCCCGTCGGCTTCGACTGGGATGGCGATGGCGACACCGATCTCATCTGCGGCAACACTGCGGGTTATGTCGCCTTCGTCGAAAACCTCAGCGGCAAAGGCGTGGAGCAGCCGAAGTGGGCCGCGCCGGTCAAACTCACCGCTGCGGGCAAAATTATCCGTCCGATGGCCGGCCCGAATGGCAGCATCCAAGGCCCCTGCGAAGCCAAATGGGGCTACACGACGCAAACCGTGGCCGATTGGGACCAAGATGGCCTGCCCGACCTTCTTTTGAACTCCATCCTCGGCAAAGTCGTGTGGTTCAAAAACATCGGCACACGCCAAAAACCGCAACTCGCTGCCGCACAGCCCATCGAAGTCGAATGGAACGGCGAGCAGCCGCATCTCGCCTACGGCTGGCTTCGTCCTGAAGGCAAAGCGTTGCTCACCCAATGGCGCACGACGCCTGTCGGAGTCGATTGGAACAAGGATGGTCTCACCGACCTCGTCATGCTCGATCAAGAAGGCTACCTCGCGTTTTTCGAGCGTGTGAAGCAAGGTGACAAACTCGTGCTCAAGCATCCGCAGCGCGTCATCTGCGCCTCGAATGCTACGCACAAAGCCGAAGAGGGTCTCAAAGTGAAAACACCGGTCGCGATGACTGCTGGTGAACCTTTGCGCCTCAACGGCGGCATCGCCGGCAAGAGCGGCCGTCGAAAGCTCTGCATCATGGATTGGGATCAGGACGGCAAGCTCGACATCCTTCTGAACTCCGCCAACGCCAACTTCCTCCGCCAGGAAAGCGCCGCCGACGGCAAATGGTTCTTCACCGACATGGGCCTGCTCTCCGACGCCAACATCGAAGGCCACGACGTGAGCCCCACGACCGTCGATTTCAATGCGGATGGCCTGCCGGACTTCGTTGGCGGTGCCGAGGACGGGCACCTGTATTACATGCGGAACCCGAAGGCGAAGTGAGGCGCTTTTGTCTGACGGGTCGGACGCGTCTGACCTGTCGGACGACTAGCTTCGCAGGCTGCTGCGCATCCGCGCGGCGGTGAGGAGTGCCTCGAAGCGGGCGGCGTCGGCCTCGCGGGCGGCGCTGACGAGGACGTGGCTGTATTCGGGCCAGTGGGACATTTCCTCGGCGGCGTTTTTCATGCGCAGCTCAAAGGCGGCGGCATCCTCGGTGGCTCGGCCGCTGAGGCGGGCGCGGAGTTCATCAATGCTGGGAGGCATGACGAAGATGTCGAGCAGGCAGCGGCGGATGTGCTCGTCATCGCTGGCGCGGACCTGCGCCGCGCCTTGCACGTCGATGTCGAGGATGACGTCGATGCCGCGTTGCAAATTATCGATCACGTAGCTCTTCAACGTGCCGTAGCGGCGGCCGTGGACGTGGGCGTGCTCGAAGAACTCCCCACGCCCGATCTTTTCGACGAAATCGGCGTCCTGAAGGAAGAAGTAATCTTTCCCATCCACCTCGCCGGGGCGTGGAGCACGCGTGGTGCAGCTCACGGAGAAAATGGCCTCGCCACGATCACACACACGGCGGGCGAGCGTGGTCTTCCCAGTGCCGGAGGGGCCGGAAAGCACGATCAAGAGGCCGAGACGCTGCGCGGGGAAAGTCATGCCGTGCGTTAGCGCGAGGCGACGGGGTGGCAAACGGGAAATCCGGGGCTCGTGTGGCCTCTGCGAGCCCGTGCACTTTCAGCTCACGAGCTGTCGCAACTTCGCCGTGACCTCATCACGGCTCAAAACACCCGCCGCAACGGCGAGGGTGAGGTTTTCCCAGTCATCGACGCTGAGTTCCTCGTTCTTGAGCAGCCCGTTTTCGCTGAGGAAGACGAGGCAGGTGGCCAAGGCGACCCGTTTGTTGCCATCCACGAAGGCGTGGTTGCTGCAAAGATAGAAGAGATAGGCCGCGGCGATCTCGATCGGGTCCGTGATCATCGGCTGGCCCATCATCGTCGCCTGAGGCGCGGCCACCGCAGACTCAAGCAGGTCTCTCGATCTCAAACCCGGGCTGCCACCATGTGCGGCCAGCACCTCGGCATGGATCGCGATCACCGCATCGAGCGTGGGATGCAGAAGCGGGCGGCTCATGAGAGGCGGCGGAAAAGTTCGCTGTTTTTCTGGATGAGTCGTTTGGCGGTTTCAGCGGCCTTTGAGGCTTCGATGACCGCGGGCTCCATCGGCGTGATGCTGATCGTGCCGCCGCTGTGGACCTCGACATTGACCTGATCGCCGACTTGGAGCCGGGCGAGCTGGAGGAGGGCGGAATCGAAGATGATGCCTTGAGAATTGCCGATCTTGGTGATGGTTTTGATCATGGGTAAAACTATGTAAAACATCCCATCGGGTCAAGAACGGCTTTCTGGGCCTTCATTTACCCAGCTCGTTTTCGCCGAAACGTGCCGGGCGTCATGCCGGTGCGTTTGCGGAAGGCCTCGGCCATGTATTGCGGGTGGGTGAAGCCGCATTTCGCGGCGATGGCATCGAGCGTGAGATCGGTCTGCAGGAGCAGTTTTTCCACGGCGGCAAAGCGCAGGCGATTGATCTCCTCGCCGGGGCTGCGGCCGATGAGGGCCTTCATGCGGCGCTCGAGCACGCTGCGGGAGAGGGCGCACTCGCGGGCCACGCGGGCGACATCGATCGAGGCGGTGGCGTTTTGACGGATGAAACGCAGCGCGGTGGCGATGCGTGGGTCCTCGACAGCCACGATGTCGCTCGACTGGCGGGTGACGATGTCGCCGGGAGGATGGAGATGCCGTTCGCCGGGCTTGGGGAGGCGTTTTTTCGTCATCCACTCGTCGAGCAACCTCGCGGCGGCATAGCCCACGGCCTGCCCGCGGAGTCGCACGCTCGAAAGTGGCGGCGAGGCGGTCTCGCAGAGCATGTTATCATTCTCCGCGCCGACGACGGCGAGCTCCTCCGGCACGGCGATGCCTGCCCGGCGGGCCGCATCGAGCACCCAGAAGCCCATCTGGTCATTCACGGCGAAGACACCGGCGGGCTTTGGCAGGTCGCGCAGCCAGTCGGCGAGCTCACGCTGATGCTGCTCCCAGTTGGAGCGTTTGGATTGAAACACCGGGCAGTCGAATCCGGCCTCGTTCACGGCCTGGATGAAGGTATCGCGCCGTTCGAGGAAAAAGTTCTCCGAGGCATCCTGCACGCAGGCGAAGTGCTGGAAGCCGAGCGTGCGGAAGTGCGCGGCCACGCGGCTGCCGATGACGCTGTTGTCGATGCCCACGAAGGGAAAAGGATGCTTCAGCATGCTCGTGCGCAGCTCGACGACGGGCAGCTTCGTGGCCTTGAGCTGGCGAATCATGGTCTCATCCACCGTGCGCGAGAGGATGCCGTCACCGCGCCAGTTTTTCAGCCACTCAGGAAAGCTGCTGCGCAGATCCCGCGGCTCCAAATAGAGCGACCACGGCCCGTGTTCCGCCACATAACGCCGGATGCCACGCACGATGTCACGGCCATACGACCGCGAAGTATCGACGAGGATGGCGACGGAGGGTAGGCGCATGCGAGAAGGGTAACGGGAGAACGAAGGAAATGCAAAAGTGCTCAGTTCTCAGTGCTCAGTCGAATCGCCCGGGTGAAAACTAAGCACTGAGCACTAAGCACTTTGGCCCTGCGAACATGTATTTCGCTCGATTTCGCCGCTTCAATTCCGCAGCAGCCCCAGCAGCTCCCGCATGCGCAGCTCGATGTTCAGCAGGCTGGCCTGCACACCGGCGAGCCATTCGATGTCGGCTCCGGCGGGGTTTTGCTGCACGAGCTTGTCCGTGGCGTTCAGTGCGGCGGCGAAAAGAGGCAAGCTTTGCTCCAAATCGGTGACGAGGAAGGTCCACTCGGGCTTCGCGGCCTCGGAAAACTGGCGGAGCACATGCACCAGGTGGGCACCGAGGTCTGCCACAGTAGAGAGCAGGCGCAAAACGGCCGGGCGAGTGCGGATTTCGTCGTTGAAGACGAGCAGGTTCTGGAAGCGGCGCAGCTCCTTAGCCAGCGCGGCGGAGCGGGTGGCCGGATCACTCGACGACGAGGCCTTTTCGGGCTTCGCGGCGGCGGGCGGCGCTTTTTTCCCGGAGGCGGGCGTTTGGAAAGGATCGCGTCCAGGCTCCTTCGGCTGAAACGGATCGTCGAAGCCGGGGCTGTGCAGCGCATCGGCGGGCGAGCTTTCCTGCCGTTCGCCAAGGAGGAAGTGCTTCCGGCGGGCGCGGTTCTGGCGAAGGAGGGCGTTTTCCTCGTCCTTCGTGAGCTGCCACCGCGGCGCGGACACACGGACCTGCAAATGCCAGCTTTGGATGAGCACGCGCTGGTTGTCCTGGTTGAACCACTCGAAGAAAAGCAGGTTTTTCAGTCCCGGCGGCACCGGCAGGATGCTGGAAGTCTTCGCCGCGCGGCGTCGGGGGATTTTTGCCACGCGGTAGGAGGCGGTCATGACGCCGGTGTAGCCGCTCTGCAGGGGCGTGATGGCATCCACGCTGGCCTCGTTCATTTCCGGCAGCGGATTGTGGAAATCCACGCGGCAGCCCGCGATGTCCCGCAGGAAGTTTCCAACCAACTCAATGCGCACGGGCTGCTTCTGCCCCGTGAGGTGAAGCATGCCCGTGACCAAGCCCGGCACTTCATTCGTGAGGTAACCGCCGAGCACTGAGGATTCGAGACACACTATCATTTTGCTGAGGTACTCTAAGGGCAAGATTTTCAGGGCGCAAGCCACGCGGCTCATCCCGGCCAAAATGTGGCAGACCTTTTGCTTGTTGCAGAGGGCTTTCGGGTTAACCCCACGGCCCCCAAACAAACCAGAACCCAAAAAAGCCTATGAAATCCCTCGTGACCCTCAGTCGTGCCTTTGTCGAATTCGGACCCTTTACCAAGGCGGAAGTGCTCGACTTCAGCAAGCGTGGCCTCCTCCAGGACTCCGACTACCTCCGCGATGAAGGCAGCGATGCCTGGACGCCCTCCGCCGAATGGCTGACCGCCTCCAAGCCCGCGCCGAAGCTCAAAGTCGTGAAAGCCGCCGCTCCGAAGGCTGCCCCCGCTGCCAAAAAGACGAAGAAGGCAGCCTGATGCGGCTCCGCACCGCCGCTGGACTCTCCGGCGCACGCATGCCATGAAGCAGGCGTGACCCACGAAACCACGCGCACCTTTCGCAACGAGCTCTGGCGCTCGCTGCCTGCCGGTGTGCTCGACACGCTCACGGCCACTTTTGGCATGCTCGTGGCCGTGCGTGTCTTCGCGATGGGTGACATGGCGAAAGCGAGTTTCCTCGCCGCGACGAGTGGTGGCATGGTCACGAGCTTGTTTGTCGTGCCGCTGCTGCTTCGGGCGAAAAGCACCATCGCACGCACCGCGGCGAAGGTGCAGATGCTCGGCGGTGCCAGCATGGCGGTGAGTGCCGCGTTTCCCGATTCGCCCACGCTTTACCTGCTGGGCCTTGGTCTCGGCATCTTCTGCTTCTCCATGCAGATCCCGCTGATGACGCAGATCTACCGCATGAACTACCCCGAGGCCGCGCGGGGCAAGCTCTACGCCATCGCGGGCGTCACGCGGGCCGGTGCGGCGGTGGCCTTTGGCTACGCGGCGGGCTGGCTGCTCGATCTCGATTTAAAAAACTATACTTGGCTGCTGTGGTCCTATGCCTTGAGCGGCTTTGTCAGCGGCCTGTGGACCTACGGCCTGCCCGCCACGCCCTGGCAACCAGAGGAAAACGCCCGCACCAGCCTATGGAGCGCCTGGCGCTGGGTGCGTGAGGATCACGACTTCCGCACGCTGCTCATTTCGTGGATGATGATGGGCGTGGGAAATCTCGCCGCCGCGTGTCTCTTCGTCGAATACCTGGCGAACCCCGCCCACGGCATCAACCTGCCGGAAAAGCAGGTCGCCTTCATCACCTGTGTGGTGCCGGTGCTCGCGCGGCTGCTCTTCTCGTATCCATGGGGTTTGATTTACGACCGCTTTCACCTCTTCGGCGTGCGTGCCACGCTGAATGTCTTCTTTGCCGCGGGCATCCTTTGCTTCTACCTCGGTCAAAGCGTCGGCTGGTGGACCTTTGGCATGGCTTTGTGGGGCATGGCGAATGCCGGCGGCAATGTCACGTGGGCGCTGTGGGTCACGAAACTCGCCCCGAAGCATGCCGTGGCCGAGTACATGAGCGTCCACACCTTCCTCACCGGCCTGCGTGGCCTCGTGGCACCGTTCCTCGCCTTCGCGATGCTCAAAGCGATGAGCTTCCAGAGCTTCTCAATGGTCTGCGCCGCCGCCATCCTCTCCGCAAGCGCCTTCATCACCGTCCGTGCCCGCACCAGCGATCCCGAAACGAGCAAACGCCTGCGCCCGGAGCGTCTTTGAATCCATCCAGCCATGATCACCTACCTCGTCCAAATGAACTCCGCGTGGGAGGACAAGCCCGCGAGCTTCGCCAAGGTCCGCCAGCTCATCGCGGCCGCGAAACCGGTCGCGGGCTCGCTCATCGTGCTGCCGGAGATGTTTGCCACCGGCTTCAGCATCGAAACGAAAATCACCGCTGAGCCCGAGCAAGGCACCACAGAGCAATTTCTCATCGAAATGGCCCGCGAGCATCGCTGCGCCGTCATCGGCGGTTTGGTCACTCAAGATGCCGACGGCCGCTGCAGGAACCAAAGCCTCTTCATCACACCGGAAGGCCATGTTTTGGGCCGTTACAGCAAGAACCAGCCCTTCAGCCTCGGCGGTGAAAGCACCGTGCATACCGCTGGCAAGGGCGTGACCATCATCGAATGGCAGGGCATCAAGATCGCGCCGCTCATCTGCTATGATCTGCGCTTTCCTGAACTCGCTCGCGAGGCCGTGAAGGCCGGTGCCGAGATGCTCGTCTTCATCGCCGCGTGGCCCATCAAACGCGTGCAGCATTGGATCACGTTGTTGCAGGCCCGCGCGATCGAAAACCTCGCGTTCGTCATCGGCGTGAACCAGTGCGGCACCGATCCGAGCTTCACGTATCCCGGGCGCAGCCTCGTCGTCGATCCACACGGTGTCATCATCGCCGATGCAGGTGATCATGAGCACGTCCTGCGTGCCGAGATCGATCCCGCGATCCTCCACGCGTGGCGTGGCCAGTTCCCCGCCTTGCGTGACGCGGGAATCGCGTCGGCGTGAGATCAGGCCTTGATCTCAAAGATCGCCTCGACTTCCACGGCGGCGCCGGTGGGCAGTTGGGCGAAACCGAGGGCGCTGCGGGCGTGATAGCCATCGCCTTCCTTGCCAAAGATCTCGTGCAGGAGGTCGGAGCAGCCGTTGATGACGAGATGCTGGTCGCTGTAGTCGAGCGTGGAGTTCACGCAGCCGAGCACTTTGATCACCTTGAGGCCATCGAGAGTGCCATGCGTGTCCCAAACCGAGCGAAGGACTTTCTCCGCGCAGTTCTTCGCGGCCTTGTAGCCGTCCTCGGTCTTCAAATCAGCTCCGAGCTTGCCTTTGAGATCGCTGACATGGCCGGAAGTGAGCAGTTGGTTGCCGCTGCGGATGCACAGGTTCAGGTAACCGGGAGCCTGCTTCGTGAAGGTGATGCCGAGGGATTCTGCTTTTTGCTGGGGAGTCATGGTGATGGGAAATGAGTTACGAGATCTTCACTACGCCCACCGTCGTGTTGTCCTGTCGCTCGTAATTGATACGACGGATGGCGAAGATAATCGCGTCGGCGATTTTGTCGGCGGTGGTGTGCTTGCCAAAGCTGAGGAGCTCTTCCAAGGCCTTGTGGCTGAGGGTGAAAATGCCGTCGCTGGCGCCGATGATGATGTCGCCCTTTTGCAGGGCGATGGGGTGCGGAGGCGAGTCGATCATCGCCATGGGCATGCCGAGCAGGGCGGATTGAAGCGTGTGGCGGTCAGGATGGTTTGCGGCCTCCTCGGCGGTGATTTCGCCGCGTTTGGCACGCTCTTCGATGAGCGGGGCGAGCGAGTGGTCCTGATTGATGCGGTTCAGTTTCCCTTCGCGGAAGAGGAAGAGCGGCGAATCACCCACGCTGATCCATTCCATCCACTTTTGCGTCACCAGCACGCCGATCATCGTGGTGCCCATCGGTGGAGCCACGGCGGGCATGCGGTCGGTGATGTAGCCGAGGGTGCTGTTCGCGGTTTGCAGGGCGTGATGAAGCTTGTCCGCCGGATGACCATCCACCTCGTGGTAGGCACGCACAAAGGCATTCACACCGATGTAGCTCGCGACACTGCCACCCGCATGGGCACCAAGACCATCGCCGACGACGAGCATGAGACGCTCCAGGCTGCGCTCGCCGGGTTCGGCGGCATCGGCGAAGGCATAATAATCCTCCTGGTTCTCACGACGGCCGCGATACTGGCGGGCGGCAAAGTCTTGCTCCTGGATGAAGGCAGCGTCCGTGATGGCTTCGGCGACAAAAACGGGGGCGGTCTTGTTGGCTTGGGGGGGCTTGATGTCGTCGGTGATCACTCGGCGCTGAACTGGAAGGAGGTGGTGCTTTGATAGACATCCCCGGGATGCAGCACCACGGACGGGAAGGCGGGCTGGTTCGGGCTGTCAGGATAGTGTTGTGTCTCAAGGCAGAATCCGTGGCGCTTTTCATACACATGGCCGCTCTTGCCGGCCACGCCTTTGAGATGGTTTCCGGTGTAGAACTGCACGCCGGGCTCCGTCGTCATCACCGTCATGACGCGACCACTCTTCGGATCGCGAACCTTTGCGGCCAAGCGCATGCCGCTGCCGGCGCGGAGGATGTAATTGTGATCGTAGCCCTTGCCCTGCACGAGCGCTTTGAAGTCGGAATCGATGCGGCTGCCAATTTTGAGCGGCACATTGAACTCCAGCGGCGTGCCCACGACGGTCGCGATCTCGCCGGTGGGGATCAAAGCGTCATCGGTGGGCGTGAACTCGGTGGCGGCGATCATCATCTCGTGGCCCAGCACATCGCCGCTGCCCTCGCCGGCGAGGTTGAAGTAGCTGTGGTTCGTGAGGTTCACGACGGTGGCCTTGTCCGTCGTGGCGCGGTATTTGATCTCGAGGGTGTTGTCCGCCTTCAACGTGTAGGTTACGAGGCATTCGAGCGTGCCGGGGAAGCCTTCCTCGCCATCGGGGCTCGTGTAGCGCATCTCCACGCCCACGTTGTCGCCTTTGCGGACCTCGGAGGCCTTCCAGACCTTCTTCGCAAAATTCTCCACACCGCCGTGGATGTGGTTTTTGCCCGAGTTCGCCGTCACCTGCACCTCCTGGCCGTTGAGCTTGAATTTGGCTCCGCCGATGCGGTTCGCATAGCGGCCGGTGAGAGCACCAAAGTGCGGATGCTTGCCGAGGTAAGGCTCCAGCGTGTCAAAGCCGAGCACGACATCGGCGAACTGACCTTTTTTGTCCGGCGCGCTCAGCGCCACGATGATGCCGCCGTAGTTCGTGATCTTCGCCTCCATGCCTGCGGCGTTCTTCAGCGTGAAGAGGCTCACTTTCTCGCCCGTGGCCGTTTTTCCCCACGCCACCGAGTCCACGGACGCCTTCTCCGCCGCCATCGAAAAGACGGCGAGCAGGCAAAAACAGAAAACAGGCACGAAACGGCTCATGGTGGGTTGGGAGCGGCGATTTTGGCGGGGTTAAGCAAAATGCGCAACAAGCGAAAGTTGCCCTGTTCCTGTGGAACAGGCGCTCAGAACCTTGTTCCGCAGGAACAAGGCAACTTTTCATGTAACCTCCGCCGCCGCAGTCCTCAGGCAAAGGGTGGCAGTCGCTCTCAGCGAGTGCGAACCCACCTGAAACTCATGAAAAACTGGAAAACCAAATTCTTTGGCGACAACGCCTTCAACTTCTACGGCTGGAATTTTGCCGCCGTGCTCATTCTGGTCGGCTCCGCCCGCTATGTGCTCGCGGCGGCGCGTGCCGAGTCGGCTGTGGTCATGCAGCGAGATCTGCTGATCGCCATCTACATCGTGCTGCTCGGCTGCTTTGGCCTGCTGCTGCAAAACTACCTTGCCCGGCTGGCCGCGAAGCTGGAAGAGAAGACGAAATCCCTCTCTCCCGCCCCCGATCATGAGTGATCCACTTCACGGTCTCGATCCCGCCGGCCTCATGGCCGCCGCGGCCATGCCGACCGATGGCGACGCGGACACGCTGCCGCTTCAGCGCACCGATCTGCCCACGCAGGCGGAGATCGCCGCGGCTTTTCCCGATCTCGAAATCCTCGGCCTCATCGGCCACGGCGGCATGAGCGCGGTGTTCAAAGCACGCCAGCCCAAGCTCGATCGCGTCGTCGCGCTCAAAGTGCTGCCAAAGTCCCTCGCGGCCACGCCGGGCTTTGCGGAGCGCTTCCATCGCGAAGGCCGCGTGCTGGCGAGGCTGAGCCATCCCAGCATCGTCACTGTGCATGACTTTGGCGAGAGCGGCGGCTTCGCGTATCTCGTGATGGAGTTCGTCGATGGCGTGAATCTCCGCCAAGCCATGCGAGCAGGCCGTTTCACACCGGAACAGGCTTTGAAAATCATCCCGGCCATCTGCGATGCGCTTCAATTCGCCCACACGCAGGGCGTTTTGCATCGCGACATCAAACCGGAGAACATCCTGCTCGATGCGACCGGCCGGGTAAAGATCGCCGACTTCGGCATCGCGAAGATCCTCGATGAAAAAGGCGGCGACATGCTGCTCACGCAAAGCGGCGCCAAGCTCGGCACAGCCCCATACATGGCTCCCGAGCAGATCGAGCAACCATCGAGTGTCGATCACCGCGCGGACATCTACAGCCTCGGTGTCGTGTTTTATGAGATGCTCACCGGCGAACTGCCGCTCGGTCGCTTCGCCGCGCCGTCGGAATTCGCCGCCGTGGGCGGAAACATCGACGAGATCGTGTTTCGAGCCTTGGAGAAAGAGCGTAGCCGCCGCCAGCAGAGCGTGAATGAATTCAAGACGCAGGTGGAGGGCGTGTCGTGGGATGGTTCGACCAAGAGCGCAGTCAACTCCTGGGCACCTTTCGAGTACAAGTCGAAGCGCATGGTGTTTGGCCTGCCGTTGCTCCACGTCGTTCATGGCAACGACCCTGTGACAGGCAAGGTGCGTGAGGCACGCGGTGTCTTTGCCGTCGGTGGCCGTGCACGAGGCATTTTTGCCTTTGGCGGTATCGCGCGCGGCTGGTTTGCCTTCGGAGGCGTGGCGATCGGTGGCGTGGCCTGTGGTGGTTTGGGCATCGGCCTCGTGTCCTTCGCCGGGCTAGCCATCAGTTTGCTGCTGAGCATCGGCGGAATCAGCCTCGGAACCCTCGCCACGGGAGGTCTGGCCGCGGGATGGCATGCGCACGGCGGTGTGGTGCTCGGCTGGCATGCGATTGGAGGCATGGTTTTCGCCCATCAAGGCGCAGGTGGCAGCGTGCATGCCACCGAGGTGATGAAATCCATCTCCGAGATGCCTTGGCTGACCCAGTCACTCGTCGGCAGCATGGCGTATTCCAGCGTGATGGGCCTCATGTGGCTGCCGCTGAGCCTCGTGCCCGCGCTGGTATCGTTGTGGGCGCGGCGGCAGGCCGAGGCCGAGATCCGAAAAACGACCGCACCGTCCAAGCGCATCTTTTGGATCCTTCCTGCCATCGCCGTGCTGGCAGGGGTGATGTGGTGGATTCTCTTCCGCTGGACGCTGATCGGCACCGCAGATGTCATCCGTTTTATCATTCCGACGGTCATCTGTGGCATGGGGCTGCTGACCTTCGCGCTGAGCCTGCCCTTGTGGCTGCGACTCGTGCCGGTCAATCCGCTCTATGGTGTGCGCCTGCCATCGACCATGGCATCCAGCGCCCGATGGTTCGATGTGAACGCGCATTTTGGAAAGCATCTCTTCATCTGGTCCCTGCTCATCATCGCGGCGGGCATCGCGGGCTTCTACCAACTGCCGCGGCATGAGGATGCGTATGCGTGGGCATCGATCACGCTCACGCTGGTGGCCGTCGCCGCGGCAGTGCTCTCGACGCTTGTTTGGATGCGTCGAAATCCTGTGAACGGGCCGCCGCGCAAGCCGCACCGGCTTCTGCGCAATCTGGAGCTCGTGCTGCCGGTCGTGGTGCTGATGTTTTTTGTGCGTTCGTTCATCGGCAGGGCCTACTCCATGCCGAGTGGCAACGAACCCGGTGTCGCAAAAGGCAGCCACTGGATCGCGACGCATCTCAACATCGGATTCGTGCCAGGAGATCTGATCGCCTATGAGCACGAAAACAGCCAGACGTGGGTAGCCCGTGTTGTGTCCGTCGAGGCCAAAGGCCTGCTTCTGAAGCGCGGCGGCAAGCCGGACGAGTTCCTCATACCGTGGGACAAGATCATTGGGAAGCTGCTCTTCTCGCATTACTCACCGGACGTGATGAAGGACTCCGGCAGTTTGATCACTGTCCCGCGAGAGCAAGTGGCGGAAGGAACTTCCAAAGCGTTGGTCAAGACTCCAGTGCTGCGATTCACGCGGTTGAAGCGCAACGGCACAAACTGGCAATGGCCGGTTTACACCGTGGATGGCAAACCCTTGGATGATGAGGAGTCGAAGCGCCTGATTCGCGCATCCGTCGGCAATGGCGTGGAATCACAGAATGCCGAGGATTGCTGGCTGGAGCTTTGGTTTGAGCATCCCGACTTTGACCGGCACAGCCAGTTGCGTGTCGATATCGCCGGTCCGGACGGCCAGCCGCTGAAGGATCGAGACTCCAGCACGGCGGCACCGGGATGGGTCTCGGTGCGGCCCCATCCCGCGTTGTCCAGCTATGTCATCAGCCCTGGTCGTGTCGGCAAACTTCCCGCATCGGTGCAGGTCACGCTGCGTTACAGCATCGGCCCGTGGCGGAAGGGCAGCGTGCTGCCTGCGGACTACAATGGCTCCATGTCCTTTGGTGACGGCTGCCTGCTCGCAGCCTTCGGCGATGACTCAAACCATCGTGCATTCGTGTCCTGGTCGAAGGGTCAAGACGACTGGATGTATGATGCGACTGCTAGACTGAAGGACGGCACTGAAATCGGCTCCTCGGGCTGGTCGCGCTCGGGTCATCCGGGCAAGAACATCGTGGAGAGCGTCTCCTTCCCGGTGCAGTTGCGTGAGGTGGAGTCCTTTCGGATTCGCAGCCGCAGAGTGGCCACCATCACCTTTCCTCATGTGGTCATTCCGCCACTGCCATGACCTCCTCCTTCCATGACACCCGCTGGACGCTCGTTTCGCGATCACGCGGGAGCGACACGCAGGCTGCGGCGGCGTTGAGCGAGCTGTGTGAGGCTTACTATGCGCCGGTCGTGGCTTTTTTGCGGCGGCAGGGTCGAGAAGAAGATGGTGCGAGGGAACTGGCGCATGATTTTTTTGCCAAACTGCTCGCTGGTGGTGCCATCGAGAGTGCGAGACCGGAGCGTGGTCGTTTCCGCAGCTACCTGCTCGGTGCCTTGAAGCACTTCGCGGCGGATCAGCGGGACAAAACGCTCGCCTCCAAACGCGGCGGTGGTCTCGATCATGCCGAAGTGGATGAGGAGATGCCCGATGTGACGATGGAGATGCCCGATGCCGAGTTTGACCGCCAATGGGCGCTCACCTTGCTGGCGCGGAGTTTGAGCCGCTTGGAGTCAGAAATGGCCGCCGAGGGCAAAACAGCCCATTTTGAGGCCTTGAAGCCCTGGCTGAGCGCTGAGGCCGATTCGACCCCGCAGGCCTCAGCGGCCGAAAAGCTCGGCCTGAGCATCGAAGCCGTCAAAGTGGCCATCCATCGCCTGCGCAAACGCTTCCGCGAAGCCGTGAAAACCGAGATCGCCCACACCGTGAGCGATGCCGCTGATGTGAACGAGGAACTCGATGCGCTGATGCAGGCGCTGCGAAAGTAGCCCTGTTCCTGTGGAACAGGGTTTCTGAACCTTGTTCCGCAGGAACAAGGCAACTTCCTTGTCCATGCCGGTTGCGCATTCCGGCGGAGGCGCTGAGATTTTCCGCTGTCATGGGCGAGCTGGTCATCCTTCACAAACAACTCGGCGACACGGTGCTGCTAGAGCCCGTGCTGCGAAAAATCGCGCACTTCACCGGCGAGCGCGTGCATCTGCTCTGCCCACCGCAGTGGCGTCCGATCATCGAACTGATGCCGCACACGCAGTTTGCCACCGGGAAGCGTCGCTGGATGCCGGATCGACTGCGGGCGCTGGATTCCGGCGGGCGCACCACGCGTGCTGCGGCCTTCACTTTCTGCCGGGAAAAGGTGCTGCTCGTGCCGGAGCCCGGCTGGGTCACCCGCACGCATCGGGCCGTTTACTCGCAGATCGATGCCGTCGCGCCCGGCGGTCGGGACATGGCTCGCTGGCTCTGGGATGCCGTCGGCACGGACATCGGCCCCAAATATGAGCCGCCTGTGCTGGAACGTCCGCCGGAGGACTGGACGCGCGAAGGCCTGTGCCCCGCGGAGCCTTTCGTGCTGCTCCATCCTGTCACCACCTCGCTGACGAAGGCCTGCGATCCCGCGCAATGGGCCGCGTTGCTGCGAGTCGCGCATGATTTGGGGCTGAAGCGCATCCTTGTCAGTGGCGGCATGGAGGCGTGGCACTACGAGCACTGCGCCCGCATCGCCTCCGCCACAAAGGAACTCGGCGTCACCATCGAGGATGTCTCCGGCATGACCGTCCTGCCCGAATTCCTTCATTTGCTCTCCCGTGCGCGGCTGGTGCTGTGCGTGGACGGTGCCGCGTCGCATCTCGCGCGTGCCTTGAATGTGCCCAGCCTCACGCTGCATGCCGTGGGCAGCGTGCCCGAGGAGGTCAACCCGCGTCACGTCCATCTCGCCGCGGGTGCCACGAATGCGGCGAAGGTGCTGCATGAGCTTTTCACCGTCTCCGATACGATCCTCGACACGCCATCGACAGGGCCGCTGCCCACCAGCCTGCGCGAGGGCATCACCGGCAGCCTGCGGGCGGCTGCGAGGTGAATTTTCGCACGCAGAAACATCGCGGTTGCAAACCGTCCGCAAACCGCCAGAATCCCCGCCCTCGCCGCCAAGGACGCCTCAAAACGCCCGAGGTGCGCGTCAACAAGGTCGGGCCGTAGTTCAGCCTGGTAGAACGCTTGCATGGGGTGCAAGAGGTCGTGAGTTCGAATCTCGCCGGCCCGACCATTGTTGTTGGCGCGGAGAAGGCCATCAAGATGCCTTCCCACACATTCGAGGCAATTCAGCCCATCGTCGCATCGTTTCCCGCGGCATCATGCTTCGCTCCGCCGTCCTGCTCTTTTCGTCATTCGTCCTTCTGCATTCGTCATTATGGGCGAAGCCCAACGTCATTCTCTTCCTCGTCGATGACATGGGGTGGATGGACAGTGGCGTGTATGGCTCGAAGTATTACGAGACGCCAAACATCGACCGCTTTGCCACGCGGGCGATGCGTTTCACGAATGCGTACTCGCAGCCGCTGTGCTCGCCCACACGGGCTTCGATCCTCACCGGGCAATACACGGCACGGCATGGCATCACGACGGCCAGCGGCCATCAACCGCCGCAGGAGGCCGGGCATGTGTTTTTGAAGGAAATGGCTCCGCCGAATGCCCCGATGCTCACGCCGGAGAGCAAAAACTACCTCGAACCTTCGCAAATCACGCTGGCAGAGGCTTTGAAGCAAAACGGCTACCGCACCGCGCACATCGGCAAGTGGCATCTCGGCCTCACGCAGCCGCATTGGCCCGAGCAGCAGGGCTTTGAGGTGGCGTTTCACTGCCATCCCGATCCGGGGCCGCCCGGCGAGTATTTTTCGCCCTACAGCGTCGTGCCGGAGGGCAAGCCGAATGCCAAGCAACGCGTCGGCACGATCACGGATGGCCCGGCGGGTGAATACATCGTGGATCGCCAGGCGGCGGAGGCGGTGAAGTTTATTCAAGCGGGCAAGGACAAGCCCTTCTTTCTCAACCTGTGGTGCTATGGCGTGCACGGTCCGTGGGGCCACAAAGAAGAATACACGAAGGCCTTTGCCGCGAAAAAAGATCCCACTGGCCGCCAGGCGAACCCGATCATGGCCTCGATGCTCAAAAGCGTGGACGAGTGCTTTGGCCGCATCCTTGATGAATTGGAGAAGCAAGGCATCGCCGACAACACGCTCGTCATTTTCACCTCCGACAACGGCGGCAACACGCACAGCAACACCATCGCGGAAGGCAAAAAGTCCGCCAACGAAGCCTGGCAGAAGTGGGCAGGCCTGCAACCGCCGACGATGAACACGCCGCTTCGCGATGGCAAAGGCACGCTCTACGAAGGCGGCACCCGCGTGCCCTTGATGTGGTCGTTTGCGAACAAGATCGCGAAAGGCAGCACGAGCGAGGCGGTAGTCGGTTGCATCGACATCTATCCCACCGTGCTTGATCTGCTCGGCATCGAAAAGCCCGCCGCGCAGAAGGTGGATGGCGTCAGCTACGCGAAAGTGCTCCGCGGCGAGGGTGCGCTCGATCGCGTGGCCTACTTCAATTACCATCCGCATGCCGGAGCGAACCGCGCCGGCGGCGTGTGGGCCCGCAGCGGCAATTTCAAGCTGCTGCGTTGGTTTGGCAATCCCGCCACGCATGAGCTCTACAACCTCAAAGACGACCTCAGCGAGTCCAAAGACCTTTCCACCACCAAGCCGGAGAAGGTGAAGGAGCTCAGCGCCCTCATCGATGGTTTCCTCACCGACACCGGAGCGACGTATCCGCGGCCCAATCCGGCCTACAAGCCCGTCGCGGCCAAAACACCCGCGAAAGCCGCTGATCCGCTCGGTGGTTGGAAAGAGCGTCAATGCAAAGCGAGCCTCGTCGACGGCATCATGACATTGAAAGGCACCGCCAAGCCCGGCACGGCCTTCCTCGGTCATGCGATGGGCAAAACGAACGGTCCCGCCGTCCTCAAACTCCGCGTGCGCAGCCAAACCGGCGGCGCGGCAAAGATCGACACCTTCCCGAAAGGCTCCGCCGATCCCGACGGCATGATCTCGACGCCTTTTGATGTCAAAGCTGGTGACTGGCAGGACCTCTCCATCGAGCTAAAAACCACCGGCCTGCTCGGCACGCTGCGCCTTTATCTTCCGGACAGCGACATCGACTCCATCGAAATCGCTCCCGCGAAGGGCAGGGTCGAGCGCTGGGATTTTTGAGCGTGCCGCGGATGCCGTGTGTGGTTAAGTAAATGAATGGCCGCCCGCTCGTTCGCCTTCTTTGACCTCGATCACACGCTCCTGCCCTTCGACACGCAGGCGCTGTTTTGCAATTTCGTGCTTCATCGCCAGCCCTGGCGGGTGTTTTTGCATCTCGTGTTCCTTCCGTTCGCACTCGCCCGCGCCTGCAAGCTCGTGAGCACGGACACAGCGAAGCGAGCCTTCAATGCCTACCTTTGGGGCATGTCCGCCGAGGAGCTGCAAAAGCTCGCGCATGAGTTCGCGGCGACCAGTGTTGAGCGTTGGTGCTATCCCGAGCTGCGTGCCGAAATGCTGCGTCACCGGCATCAAGGCCGCGTTTTGGTGCTGAACACCGCGAGCCCGGATTTTTACGCGCACGAGATCGCCCGGGCGCTGGAGTTTGATCACTGCGTGGCCACGAAAATGATCATCGGCAAGTCCGTGCCGCTGCTGCCGAAGCTGCCGCGTGGCAACAACAAGCGCGATGCAAAGATCACCGCGATGTGCGCCGATGTGCCCGGTGTGCTCGAGCTGTCCGACGCGGATCGAGCGAAGTGCTGGAGCTACTCGGACAGCCACGCCGACCTGCCTTTGCTCGAGTTCACCGGGAATCCGATGTGCATTCATCCCACGCTGAAGCTCGAGCCGGTGGCCAAACAACGCGGCTGGCCCATCCTGCGTCCTGCACGGCCGTATGGCTCGCGGTGGGGAAACATCCTGCACATGGTCATGCAGGTCTGCGGCATCCACGCGGAGTGATCAATCGTCGCCGTCGCCCTGGGAGATGTTTCCGTAGAGCTCGGGGAAGCGGCGCTCGAGCGACTTCGGCGTGATGTAGCCGATGAGCTGCGCCTCATGCCAGTCCGCGAGGCCCCAAAACTCATGCGGCAGCGCCAGCAGCACCGCGGTGCAGGTGGGCATCTTTGGCACGCTGGCACGGGCGAGGATCTCGTCCGCAAACTCATGCAGGCCCGGGTTGTGGCCGAAGATGCACACATGGTTCCACTTCTCATCAAAACCACGCACCGCATCGAGAATGACCTGCGGTGACGCGAGGTAGAGCTTCGAATCGAGCAGCAAACGATCCGCCGTCATGCCAAACGTATCCCGCATGATCTGCGCGGTGGTCATCGCACGCATCGCCGTGCTGCTCACCAGGCGGTCGGGGGAGGGCAGCAGCTTCTCACCGCCACCACCGCCGAAGTAGGTGCGATGCAGAAACGCGGCGACGGCTGGTGCCGCGCGGCGTCCGCGGTCATTCAGCACGCGGTCATGATCCGGCACACCCGGCTGGTCCCAGCTGGATTTGGCGTGGCGGATGACCGTGAGATACTTCATGCGGCGCTTGTTTTGGAAGCGCGGTGTTTGGCATGCTCACCGGGCGGTGTCAACGACGGCAGGCCGCCTCTTGCAAAGCACCTGTAGCCCGGATTGCTCATACTCGCATGGTTTGAACGTCCGGTTTGCGTCGCTTCGGAGGTTGGAGTCTAGGCTTTAGCCGACCCGCTAGATGCGAGACGCTCGGATCGCCTAAAGGCTAGACTCCAACCTCCGCGCATGTCTGTGTGTCCGGAATTAGTGCGATCGATGCACGCTATCGTGACGCGGACTCGAACGGGCTGTCGTTGCTCGGCGCGGGCGGCTCCGGCCGTGGATTCAGCGAGACGATGTAGGCCGTGATGTCCCGCAGCATCTGCTCGTCCTCGATGAAGTTTGAGGAGAGCACCATCTTCGCACCATTCACATCGCCCTTCACCGTGCCACGCTGACCGTTTTTGAATTTCCCAATCTGCGCCATGATGTACCACGCCTGCTGCCCCACCAGCGGCGGGCTGCCAAAGGCGATCTCGCCCGTGGCGTTGTAGCGATGGCACTCCATGCAGCGTTCCTGGAAAAGCATCTGGCCGTTGGCCACATCCGCGTTCTGCGAGTCCTTGTCGATGCCGGCAGGGATCGTGCGCGGCAGCTTCGTGATGTGGGCGATGACGGCTTCCGCCTGCGCATCGGTCAGTTGCTTCGCGATCATGCCCATCAGGGATGACTGCGTGTCCTCCGGATGATGCCCGCGGCGGCCTTCGCGGAAGCCATTGATCTGATGCTTCGCGTAGTATTCGGGCAGCGCCGCGATCGCGGGGGACTTCAGCTCCGCTTTGCCACCACCGTCCATGCCGTGGCAGGCCGAGCACACCTTCTCAAAAATAACCTTCCCGTCCCTCATGTCCGCGGTGACCATCGGGATCACCGGCGTGGCGCCGGGCGCGGCCGCTGGCTTGGCCGCGGCAGGCTTGCGCGGCGGAGGCTCCGGCTGTTTCACGAGGAGCGATGAGGCCACGATGAGCGCCGCGGCGGCGAGCAGAAAGAGGATGGGACGTGCCTGTGCCATGCGACACCAAACGCATCCACCCATCCCGCCTTGGCGTCGAGGGCCTGCTTTGCCTCTTTTGGCACACTGGACGCCAAAACATGCACGGTGGATGCATGTTTGAGCATCTCAGTCTAGTCCACCAGCTTTCGAATCTCGATGTCTTTGATCCACGATTCTCCCTTGGAGTTGTAATAGGAGCCAAAGCCCGTCAGGTTTTGCCCGGGTGCTTCTTCGTGCCATGGTTCTCGATATTTGTAGAGACCGCGGATGTCGCCCTGGACTGCCTCCCGGCCGTCGATGGTCAAGGTCGCAATGCCCTTCCGCACCCGGAGGTGGAAGACCGAGTTCGCCTTCAGCTCTGCCTCTCCCTGCGGTGAATCCTCCGTCGCGGCGTAGGCATAGGAGACGAGCGCCGCGCCTTTCTTGTTCGGATTAACGCTGATGTAGCCCGCCACGGCGGTGGACCAGCCGTTGTAATCCCAGCGGAAGCCCATCAGCACGCCGAGCTGCGCATGATGCAGATCCGCCGGGTTGTCGATGCGGCCCTTGATCTCGAAATCCAGGCCCACACGAGCATTGAGCACGACCTGGCCCACAGCGCCCTCCCACTGGTTTTTCAGGCTTAGGTGCCCTCCCTCGTGGTTCCACCAGTCGTTGGTCTTGCTCAGCCACAGCAGGCGCCGCTCGTTCTCCGCAAGCTTGACCCATTCGCCCTTTTGCAGCCTCTTTTCGACGGCGATGGCAGCCAGCCGCATGCGCACGAGACGCGCACCGTCCTTCGATTTCACCACTTCCGGTGACTTCAGCACTTCCTGGTAAAGCTGGCGTGCCACCTCCCGGTCAAAACGCACATACGCTTGCTCCGCCTTCTCAAAGGTCCCAAAGGCCGCCTTGTCCGAGCTGAAGAGTCCCAGCATTCCCTTCCACACCACCGCATGCTTGCCATAGAGGTCAAAGCGCTCCCATGCCTGGCTATGCAGCGGCTTCTTCAGCGAGGCGAGCGCCGCAGCCGCCGTCTCGTAGTCACGGGTGAGGAATGCGTTCACCACCAGGAAGGAGCGGAGGTAGTGCGCCTCGTTTTCATCCGCCGCCCGCCCCACCATGCCTTTTTGCACCTCCACGACCCGGCGGCAGAGCTCTGGATCATCATGCACCGTGTCTTTGCAGGCCAGCTCGCCTGCCACATCACGCACCGCCTTGAAAAGGCGCGAGGGCACAATCGTGTCGTAGCGCTTTGTATCCGCGCAGGCCTTCCCAAACTCCAGCATCAGCTCGTGGCTTCCGCCCCAGCGGGGACGCCAGGCCCAAAGCAGCGCCTCGTAGGAGGTCATGTGGTCAAAGCAGGCCGCTGTGGCACGGTCGAACCACGCGCGTTCGTCCACACCGGGCACCCCGTGCCCGGCCATCGTCACCGCGATCATGCGCGAGGCGGCCCAAGGCGCTTCCTTCTCCTCTTCCCAGGCGCTCACGAGATGGCCGCGGGCCTTTGTCAGCCAGTGCTCAAAGCCTTTCCAGCCATCATCCGTCACCGTCGAGGCCCAGCCGCTGCCGCGTTTATCCCACGCCTCCTCCACCTCCATGTCTCCCAGCAGCGTGCCGATCACCCATTTCGGCCCCCGGCAGCGATCCATCACCTCCAGGAGCGATGAGCGCCGCCAGTAGAGAAACTTCGCCAGCGGCCACTCGCCCTGGAACAACTGGCAGATGCCAAACGCATCCTCGCGGTCCCGTGGGGACTCCAGCGCGGCGATGACCCGCGTTGCCAGTTCCTCGTCGCAACGCTTTTTCAGCTCCTCGTTCCGCGTTGCCTTGGCCCCAGCGTAGGTGGTGCTCCACAGCCACGCGGTCACAAATGCCTTCATCGCCTCTGGATCATCGCCTGCCAGCAGACGCTGCCACACGGCCTCCACCTCACGCACCTGCTCCACCGTCGCGTGCTTCGTGAAGGACTCCAGGAACACACCCACAAAGATGAACAGCGGGTCATCACAGCCGCTCTTCCGCACTTGCTGAAACCTCGCCAACAGTTCCGCGTCCGGTTTCGTCGTCACTCCGGTGGTTTCGTTACGCGTGCCGCCTTCGTTTAAGAAACGCGCCGCCTGCCGCAGGGCCGAGGTGGCCTCCTCGAGCCAGACGGCCTTGGCATGCCGTTTCACAAAGCCCTGTGTCAGCATCTTCTCCATCCAGGCTGTCTGCCTCGCTTCAAACTCACGCCACAGGCGGCCAGCCTCGCTGGGCACGGGAATCGGAGCCACTCGCACCTGCTCACGCCGTGTCAGGGCGTCCACCACCTTCACCTCTGGTGGCGGGGTAAAGACAAACAGATCCTCCGCGGGCTTTTCAAAGCTCCAGTTCGTGTACACCTGCCGGCGTGACCACGGCTGCCGCGTCACATCATTCACCATCGTGGCCATCTCAGAGCCGCGCATCACCGGACCGCCCGTTCCGCGCTCCAGCCACAGTTTCAGCCCATACTCGCCGAAAACGAGATCGAACCGCGTGCACGGCACGCCATCAAAACGCTCCTCCACCGGCCTGGCGTCCGTGCGCATCGTCATTTGCGCAAACAACGAGGTGGCCGCGACCGCGCCGAGGGCCAAGTCGCCTTTTTGGAGCTGTTTCAGCACCTCCGGCTCCTCCAGCACGAAGCACACTTTCTTCGCCGGGTGGTAAACCCAGCCCTTCGCGCCATTCAATACGATCAAAAGCCCTTCGCCTCCCTTTTGCTCCACACGCAGCTTGTCCGGCACGGCAAACACCACGCGTGTCACACCTTCCCCGCCCTGCTCCGGTGTGCGGGCCTCCACCGACCACGCGGAGAACGATTCACATCGCTTCACGAACGCGTCAAACAACGACGTCTCGGCGGCTAGGACCGCCGGGCAGCACAGCAACAACAGAAAGAATCGGCACATCTTGCGATTCAAAGCGAACAAGCACGCCGCGGTCAAGCCTTCCGCCCCTTGTCATTCTGAATTCGTCATTTGAAACGCCCTTTGCTCTGAGGCATGCAACCGGCTCCCCATGCCCAACGAAGCCCAAATCGCCCGCCGCCGCTCTTTCGCGATCATTTCGCACCCGGACGCCGGTAAAACGACGCTCACCGAAAAGCTCCTGCTCTACGGCGGTGCCGTCGCGCTCGCGGGCAGCGTTACCGCACGCAAAAACCAACGGGCGACGACTTCCGACTGGATGGAGCTGGAAAAGCAGCGCGGCATCTCCGTGAGCTCCACCGTGCTGCAGTTCGAATACAAGGACAGCATCGTGAACCTGCTCGACACACCGGGTCACAAGGACTTCTCCGAGGACACTTACCGCGTGCTCACCGCCGTGGACGCCGCGATCATGGTGATCGATGCCGGTAAAGGGATCGAGGCGCAGACGCGGAAGCTCTTCGAGGTGTGCCGCCGCCGCGGCGTTCCCATCTTCACCTTCATGAACAAGCTCGACCGTCCGGCGCGCGAGCCTTTGACGCTGCTCGATGAACTGGAAACCGTGCTCGGCATCGGCGCGTGCGCCATCAATTGGCCGCTCGGTCTCGGCCAGCAGTTCCGCGGTGTGTATGACCGCATCAGCAAGGATGTGCATCTTTTTGAACGCACGGCCCATGGTGCCTACCGCGCCCCTGAAAAGGTCGGCGGACTCGATGACGACTTTGTCGCCAAACACATCGCCAGCGATGCGCTCGAGCAGGCAAAAATGGAGATCGAGATGCTCGAAGGCGCCGGCCATGCCTACGACCGCAAAAAGATCGACCGTGGCGAGCTCACGCCCGTCTTTTTCGGCAGTGCGAGCAACAACTTCGGTGTCCAGTTGCTCCTCGACGGCTTCCTCGACCTCGCGCCGCCACCTGCGCCGCGCATGGCCGTGGGCGACCGCATCATCGAGCCGACTCAGGAGGCTTTTTCCGGCTTCGTCTTCAAAATCCAGGCCAACATGGACCCGCGTCATCGCGACCGCATGAGCTTCATCCGCATCGTCAGCGGCAAATTCGAGCGTGACATGCAGGCCGTGCACACGCGCACCGGCAAGACCGTGCGCCTCGCCAACTCGCAGAAGCTTTTCGCGCAGGATCGCGAGACCGTGAACGAGTCCTACGCCGGTGATGTCGTCGGCATCGTGGGCAATTACGGCTTCGGCATCGGCGACACGCTCTCCACCGATCCGAAGATCAAATTCGACGAGATCCCCCGCTTCGCGCCCGAAGTCTTCGCCTACCTCCACAACCCCAGCACCGCGCACTACAAACGCTTCCGCGAAGGTTTGGAGCAGCTCCTCAGCGAGGGGGTGGTGCAGCAATTCATCCAGCCGCATGCCGGCCAACGCGTTCCCTTGCTCGGAGCCGTCGGTCCGCTGCAGTTCGAAGTCGTGCAATACCGCCTCGAAAGCGAATACAACGCCACCAGCCGCCTGGAGCAGGCACCCTACACCGTGCTGCGCTGGGTGCGCACGAAGGACGGCGGTGCCATCGAGGACTTCGACATCCCGAGCGGCGTGACCACCGCTCAAGACGCCGAAAACCGCTGGGTCGTCTTCTTCAGCGACCAATGGGCCATCAACTACTTCGAGCGCCGCAATCCAAACGCCGAATTGTCCGAGATCCCGTGGGATGAAGTCGAGAAGGCAAAGGTCGAAGACGCCGCGTAAATCGCGTCAGTCCTTCTTCACCGTGCCGAGGTGCTTTTTGAAGAACGCATCGGCGATGTCCACCGTCTCGGCGCACCACGGATCACTCATCCAGAAGGGATGCGGAGCGTGTTTGAGCGTGTGAACGGCGGTTTCGATGCCGAGCGCCTTCAGCTTCTCCATCATCTCGGCGCGACCGATCTTGAGCGTGTCTTTTTCCCCTTCGATGAAGATCGTCGGGCACATACCAGCACGCACATGGGTGATGGGCGAGGCCGCGGCGTAGAGATCGGGCTTCTCAGCGGCGGTGGAGCCAAAGAAGAGCGCCGCGCCCTCGTTGGTCTTGTCCTTGTTCGCGGCCACGAGGTCCTGCGTGGCGGCCATGACGATGCAGGCCTTCACCGCGCTGCTTTGATCTTTGAAGGGGCCATCGCCCTCAAACGCTGCGAGGCCGCTGGTCATCGCCGTGAGGCCGGAGAGATGCCCGCCGGCGCTGCCGCCCATGCATCCGATGCGCTCGGGGTTGATCTTGAGTTCCTTCGCATGCGAACGCAGGCAGCGGAGCGCGGCTTTGCAGTCGTGAATGGCCGCGGGATACTTCGCCTCGGTGGAGAGACGGTAGCTGACGAGCGCGGTGACAAAGCCACGCTGCGCGAGACGCTCCATCATCGGCTTGTCCGCCTCCACCTGACGTGCCTTCCAACCGCCGCCGTGGATGTCGAGGATGCAGGGATAGCTGCCGGGAGCATCCGGGACGTAAACGTAGAGCTCCACATTGTGCTCGGGATGCTTCTCGACCTCGATGGTCTTCAAGGTGAAGCCCGCAGGCGTCTGCGGATTGAGCTTTTTCCAATTCGGCGGTGCGTCTGCGGCATGGATCGAAAAGGCAAGGGCAAGGAAAAGAGCGAGGCGCTTCATGTGGCTGGCATGAACTCCGCCTTCACGTCGTTCTTTCCCGCGCATGACCTTCTCTCACGACCGCATTGGCATCATCGGCATGGGCCTGATGGGCAGCGCTGTGATGAAACGCACCGGCGCGGCCTGCGGCTGGGATTTGGATCCTTCGCGTTGCGTGAACGCAGCCACCGCAGACGAGGTTTTCAGCCGCTGCGAGGTCGTTTTCCTCTGCCTGCCTCACTCCGGCATCGTGCGCGAGGTTTTGAGCCACGCGACCCTGAAGCCCGACCTCATCGTGATCGACACCACGACGGGCGATCCGGCCGAAATGGCTGCTCTCGGCAGTGAATTGGCGTCAAAAGGCATCCATTACCTCGACGCGACGATTTCCGGCAGCAGCGCCCAACTCGCCAACGGAGACGTTTTGATCATGGCAGGTGGTGAAGCGGCCGTTTTTGAGCGCTGCCGTGATTTGTTCGCCCAACTGGGCCGCGATGCCGTTCACACCGGCCCGTGCGGCAGCGGTGCGAAGATGAAACTCGTCACCAATCTTGTCCTCGGCCTCAATCGCGCTGCTTTGGCCGAAGGACTCGTTTTTGCCGATGAGCTCGGCGTGGACGGAAAGCAGGCGTTGGATGTCTTGCGCCGCAGCATGGCCTACTCCCGCATCATGGACACGAAGGGCGAAAAGATGCTGGAACGCGATTTCACTCCGCAAGCCAAGCTCTCGCAGCATCTCAAAGACGTGCGTCTGATGCTCTCCGCCAGTTCCATTCCGCTGCCGCTGAGCGAAACGCATCGCCAGCTTCTCGAAAAAGCCGAGGTGCTCGGTTTTGGCGAGGCGGACAACAGCGCGGTGATCGAAGCCATCTCCCAACCATGACCGCCCGCCAACGCTACCTCGTGCTCGTGACCAGCTTTCTCGCGTTGGTGTTTGATGGCGTGGAACTCGGGTTGATGCCGGTGGCATCGCTTTCGGTGTCGAAAAGCCTGCTGGGAACGGCTTTCACGCCGGAGCTGGGTGGCGAGTGGTTTGCGCGGTTCACCGCGGCACTGATGCTCGGCGCGGCGATCGGCGGCATTGCGCTCGGCAGTCTCGGAGATCGCGTGGGACGCACGCGGGCGATGGGTGTGTGCATCTTGTTTTACTCGGTCTTCGCGGCGCTCGGCGCTTATGCGCAGGATCAGTGGCAGATGCTGGCGCTGCGTTTTTTGGTGGGGCTCGGCGTGGGTGGGTTGTGGCCAAATGGCATCGCGCTCGTTTCGGAATGCTGGAGCGGCGCATCAAGGCCGCTGGTGTCCGGCGCGATGATGGCGGGGCTGAATGCGGGCATTCTGCTGCTCTCGCAGATGGCGTTGAAGTGGTCGATCACACCGGAGTCGTGGCGCTGGGTATTTCAATTCGCGGGCGCACCGGCATTGCTGGGGCTTTTTGTGCTGCTCGTGCTGCCGGAGTCGCCGAAATGGCTCGCGACGCGTGGCGAGGTGAAGGCCGTGACACCGCTGCGCGAGCTCTTCCAACCTTCGCTGATTCGTTTCACTCTCATCGGCATCTTCATCAGCGCCATTCCGATGGTGGGTGCGTGGTCGGCGAGCAAGTGGATGATCCCGTGGGCCGATAAAATCGCCGGTTCGGCCAACGCGGGCTACAAAGCAGCGACGCAGGGCTGGTGGGCGCTTGGCGCGACGTTGGGAAGTTTTGCCGGAGCGCAGTTCGCGAGCTGGATGGGAAGGCGGCAAAGCTATGCGATCATAAGTGCGGCGACGTTTGCGATCACCTTCGTGATGTTTCAGATGACCGCTCCGCTGCGTGAGGGGTTTCACGCCGTGGTCTTCACGCAAGGCTTCGTGGCCACGCTGTTCTTCGGCTGGCTGGCGCTGTATCTGCCGGAGCTGTTTCCCACCCGCGTGCGTGCCACGGGCAGCGGCCTGGCCTATAATTCTGGCCGCTTCGCGACGGCGTTTGGCGTGCTCGCAGCCGGTTTTCTCTTTTCAGCCATGGGCGGTGACTATCCACGCGTCGGCACCATCTGCGCCGGCATTTACGCGCTGGGCTGCGTGGTCATCTGGTGGGCACCGGATACGCGAAAAGGTCTCTCCGATTAAAGCAAACCGAGCAATCCAGTGAAGCGCTTGCGGCTTTCCTGCTTGCTCACGGCGAGCGAGAGCGCCCGCTCATCGCCGACGAGGATGCAGAGCTTTTTGGCGCGGGTGATGGCGGTGTAGATGAGGCTGCGCTCGAGCAGGACGTAGTGCTGCGTGCTGACGGGGATGATGACGCAGGGGAATTCGCTGCCCTGGCTCTTGTGAATGGTGAGGGCGTAGGCCGGTTGGAGCTCGTCGAGCTCGCCGGGCTCGTATTCGACAGTGCGCTGGGCATCGAAGCGAACGTGGAGCTTCACCGGATCGGCGTCGATGGCAGTGATGTGGCCGATGTCGCCATTGAAGACCTCTTTGTCGTAGTTGTTGTGCGTCTGGATGACCTTGTCGCCGACGCGGAAGGTCGTTTGAAAGCGCTCGATCTCGAATTTGACCTCGTTCGGCGGATTGAGCGCGAGCTGGAGCGAGTGGTTCAATGAGGCGGTGCCGAGGAGGTTGCGATTCATCGGCGTGAGCACCTGGATATCGGAGATGGGATCAAAGCCGTATTTGGCTGGCAGGCGCGTGTGGGCGAGCTGGACGATCAAATCGCGGACCTCCTCCGGCTCGCTGGCTTCGAGGAAAAAGAAGTCGCTGCGGCTGGCGGGCTTCAAATCGGGCACCTGGCCGCGATTGATGGCGTGGGCACTCGTGATGATGCGGCTGCTGGCAGCCTGGCGGAAGATTTCCGTGAGCTTCACGCAGGGCACCGCGCCGCTGGCGATCAAATCATGCAGCACCATGCCGGGGCCGACAGATGGAAGCTGATCGGCATCGCCCACGATGAGCAAATGAGCGCCCGGTGGCAGCGCGGAGAGAAACTGCGCCATGAGCGGCGCATCAATCATCGAGGCCTCATCGACGACAAAGAGATCGCCGACGAGCGGCTTGCCGCGATGGCGACCCCACTGACCTTCGCCTTGATACTCGAGCAGACGGTGGAGCGTCTTCGCCTCGAGGCCGGTGCTTTCGCTGAGTCGCTTCGCGGCGCGGCCGGTGGGCGCGGCGAGGACGAGTTTGACCTGCTTGCTCTGCAAAATGAGCAGGATGCTGCGAAGGATGGTGGTCTTCCCGACGCCGGGACCGCCGGTGATGATAAGCAGGCGCTGACGCAAAGCCTCGCGCACGGCCCGCTGCTGGCTTTCGGCCAGTTCCTTGCCGGTTTTCTTCATCACCCAGGCCAGCGCGGCATCCTCGTCGATGCTCGGGTAGCTCGCGGGTGTGGAAACGAGGCCTTTCACATTCGTGGCGATGCTTTGCTCGGCGGCGCGGAGATGCGGAAGATACAAAAACTCACCGTGACGCTCGATTTGGCTGTTCTCGATGAGGGGCTCGATTTGAGAGCGAACGAGCTCGTCGGAAGCGCCGAGGAGTTCGAGAGCCTTTTCGAGGGTTTTGGCCTCGGGGAAGCAGCAGTGACCACTTTGAGCCGCCGTCTCCAAAACATGCAAAAGACCGGCTTTGAGGCGCTCCGGGGCATCATTGGCCACGCCGAGCCGATACGCGATGTCGTCGGCGGTTTTGAAGCCGATACCGCGGATGTCCTGCGCGAGGCGATACGGGTTCTCCTTCAGCACCACCTGCGCTTCATCGCCGTAGGTCTTGTAGATGCGCAATGCCCGCGACGAGCTGATGCCATGCTGATGCAAGAAGAGCATGATGCTGTGGAGGGCCTTTTGCCTCATCCACGACTCGCGAATCTCCAGCCGGCGCTTTTTGCCGACCCCCTCGACGTCTTCGAGCTTTTTCGATTCGTTCTCGATGATCTCGAAGACCTTGGGGCCGAATTTCTCGACGATGCGCTTCGCATGCGCCGGGCCGATGCCCTTGATCAAACCGCTGCCGAGGTATCTCTCGATGCCGCCGAGCGAATCCGGCCGCTTCAGCTTCAACTCATCCGCTTTGAACTGCGGCCCGAAGTCTCGATTCGGCTCCCAAATGCCCCGCGCCTCAAATTCCTCGCCCGCGACGACACGTGGGGCCTTGCCGAGCAAGCTTGCCGTGCCGCTTTTGCCCTCCGGGACGATCTTGAGGATGCAGTAGCCGTTCTCCTCATTGTGAAACACCACACGCTCGACGAGCCCGCGAAGGGTCTCGGCTTTGGTGGTGGCTCGTGGAGGTGGCATGGGGACAGACTAGACACGCCACAGGGGCCTGCGAGGGCGAATCTGCGCCGGGGGCGATCCCTCGTGGTCTTGGCGGGCCTTGAATAAATATTTAGTTGAGGATCTCACCGGTGTTCCTTTTTATCAAAGTTTGACTAATCCTCGTCATTCAACGGGTGAAGCCCGTGAAAATCCAGCCTCCTGGTGCCACCGAAGCATCCTGATAGCTTTGCTTCCACCTGTGCTGGCCTGGGGAGTGCAGTGGGCCTTGTGGGAGCATTTGAGGCCGTTTGTGTTCGTATTGTTTTTCCCGGCGGTGTTCTTGAGTGCCTGGATCGGTGGCTGGAAGGGCGGGCTGGCGGCCACCGGCCTGTCGGCAATGCTGATTGGGACGGTTTTTGTGCCTCTGCAATGGCCGGTGGTGGAGGAACGACCTGGAATGACCTCCAGCCTTCTCACCTTTGCGCTGGTAGGGATCGGGGTTTCGTGGCTTCACGAACGCTTGCGGGATGCCAGGGAGAATCTGGAGTCGAGGGTGGATCGCCGGACGCTGGAACTAGTGCTTTCCGAAGAGCTCATCCGCGAGGGCAAAGCCCGGTTGGAGGCGGTGATCGCCTCGGCGATGGATGCGATCATCACCGTGGATGAGCGGCAGCGTGTGGTGATGTTCAACAAGGCGGCGGAGGCCATGTTTCAATGCCAGGCTGCCGAGGTGATGGGGCAGCCGATGGACAGATTCATACCCGAAAGGCATCGTCAGGCGCACCACGGGCATGTGGAGCGTTTTGGGGCGCAGGATGCCACGTCCCGCTCAATGCGCTCGCTGGGACAGTTGCTCGCCTTGCGGGCGGACGGAGTGGAATTTCCGATCGAGGCATCCATTTCACACTCCGAGGTGGAGGGCAGCAGGCAGTACACGGTCATCATCCGGGACATCACGATGCGCCTGCGAACGGAGGAGCAAATCCGCGTGCAGGAGGCGCATGCGCGGTCGCAGTTGCGGCTGGCGCAGGCCTTGGAGCATGCGGGCGGTCTCGATGAGATCCTTCACGCCGTGCTGGCGGAGATTCGCTCCACGCTGGGATTCAACGCGGTGTGGTTTTATCTCTTCTCCGAGGATCGGAGCAGCATGCGTCTCGTGCGGGCCGAGCGGGTGTCGGACGGGGGCACGAAGGTGCATGCGGACGAGCAGCTCACGGTGAAGGGCGACCGCATGCTGGAGGAGATCGCCGCCGGCCAGGATCTCGTCGTGGTGACCGATGCCCGCGAGGACGAGCGGACTGACAAGGCCATCGTCGCGAGCAACGGCAACCGGACCATCATCAACATGCCGGTGATCCTTTCCGGCAGGCGGCTCGGTGCCATGGGGAGCGGCACCTTTCACGAGGAAGGCACGCGCACCCTGAGCACGGCGGAGCGTGAGCACTTTATCGCCGTGGCCAGGCATGCCACCGCGGTGCTTGATCGCATCCAGCAGCAGGAGCGCCGCCGCCGCGCGGAGGCCACGCTGCGGGAGAGCGAGGCCCGTTACCGGAGGACGCTGGACCAGATGCTGGAGGGATGCCAGATCATCAGCCGTGATTACCGCTACCTCTACGTTAACGGAGAGGCCTGCAAACAGGGCCGCAAGACAGCGGAGGAGCTGCTCGGACGGACGATGATGGAATGCTATCCCGGCATCGAGCAGACGGAAGTGTTTGCCGTTTTGAATCGATGCCTCGAGAGCGGCGGCGCGGAGCAGATGGAGCATCTCTTTATCTACCCGGACGGCAGCCAGGCGGACTTCCAGCTGTGCTTCCAGGCTGTGCCGGAAGGGGTCTTTGTGCTGTCACTGGAGATCAGCGAACGCAAAAAGGTGGAGCGCCGCATGCAGGACCTGAACACGGAGCTGGAGTGGCGTGTCACCGAGCGCACCACGCAGCTCGAAGCGGCCAATGCCGAGCTGCAAAGCCGCCGTGCCGAGCTGCAGAGCCTGTTTGAGTCGCTGCCCGGGCTCTATCTCATTCTGACGCCGGAGCTGGAGATCGTCGCCGTGAGCGATGCCTATCTGAAAGCCACCATGACGCGGCGGGAGGAGATCCTGGGGCACCATTTGTTCGAGGTGTTTCCGGACAATCCTGACGATCCCGGGGCGGATGGTGTGTCGAATCTGCGTGCCTCGCTGAACCGGGTGCTGAGGGACCGGGTGGCCGATACGATGGCGATCCAGAAATACGATATCCGCAGACCGCCGGAACAAGGTGGCGGGTTCGAGGTGCGTTATTGGAGCCCGGTGAATTTTCCGGTGCTTTCAGAATCCGGCGAAGTCATGTACATTATTCATAGGGCCGAAGACGTCACCGATTTCGTGAAACTGAAAGAGACCGGCCTCGCAAAACAGTCCGCTGCGCTACAGGGAACCCGCGACGCTGAGCAGGCCGAGAAGCTGAGACAGGCGCAGGGTTATACGGTGATGGCTGCAGCGAATGGCGCAGCTGCACTTGAAATTATCGCCACGGGTCAATTTAAGCCCGACCTGCTTCTCACCGACGTGGTCATGCCCGAAATGACTGGCAATGCCCTTGTTGCAAAGGCGAAAGCGTATGACAAAAAAATGCGGGTGCTCTATCTTTCTGGGTATGCGCCAGAAGCCCTGACGAATTATGATATTTCAGAAGCCGAGCCCCACTTTCTCGAGAAACCGTTCTCGTTGAATCAACTGCTGATAAAAATCCGTGAAATACTGTCCCCTGCTTAACGGGCAGAATTAACGCTCGCCAAAACGCACCAAAGTTGAACATTGGTTCACCTATGAACGAACTCGATTTGATGACAGAAATAGAGAAGCTCGCGCATGTGCTTAAGGTCACCCCCGATAAAATCCATTATCTGAAAAACCTGTCGCTCGACGATTTTCGTTCGCTCAACCAGTCGATCTCTGACCGCCTGCTCACCGACTCGTCTGATGTCTGGGGCAAGCTCGCTGGCGTCGCGAAATTCATGCCGAATTTCATTAACGCGCAAGTGTCGAAATCGCTTCTGGGGCCTAACATCACAGCAAACCTCACCTACCATATCGATGTCAAGCAAGCCGTGTCGATCGCGAAGAGCCTGAATATCGAGTTTCTTGCGCAAGTCGCCGAAAACCTTGTGCCGGCACGCGCGCAGCATATCATCGCGGCTTTTCCGATGGATGTACTCGTGGGGCTCACGCGTATTCTGACGCGCGATAAAAAATATTTCACGATGGGCGCGTTCGTCGATTATATGGACAAAGATAAGATTCTCGCACTCTCTAAAGAGATACCCGATACCGAGTCGCTGTTGCGGGTCGCACTCTATACGCAGAACAAGGCGCATGTCGCGACCCTGACCGACGGTTACAGCGACGAAAAAATTATCGATATGGTCGAGACTGCACAGCGCAAAGACCTCTGGCCTTCGGTCATCGGTCTTCTCGCCTATTTCACCGAAGCGCAGCATAAACGGCTCGCGAGCCTTGTTGGCCGCGTCTCTGTCGACGCACTTCTGGGGATGGTCCCCTTTGCGATCGAGCATGGGGCGCTCGTGCATATCTTCGCGTTCCTGAAACACTTGTCACAAGACATGTATGCACACATGGCAACGATCTGCGCGAAACTCGATTCCGAAGCGCTCGCGAAACTCATCCATGCCGCCGAAGAGTCGGGGCAGTTGCCCACGGCGCTCAAGATCGCCGATCACCTCGCCGAACGCGACGTCGAGCGGCTCTCAGCCATGTCGCACCGCTTCGACGACGAGCTGCTGAAGCGCGTGATTCTCACTGCACACGCCGAGAACCTGATTCCCTTTGGCCTGAGGCTGTTGGCTCTTCTGCCCGAAGCCGAAGTGCCGCGCGCCGAACGCATCGCCGG
>CALMTT010000077.1 GCA_937872615.1 uncultured Verrucomicrobiaceae bacterium
ACTTCCACCCAGTGCTCCGCCACGCCCCATCGAATCTGGTTGCCGATATCGAGATGCACGCCCACCCACGGGCTGCCGATGTCATCAATCAACCGCGCCATGTCGAAGGCGCTGATGGTGAAGGTGTTCCAGACGTTCTCGATCAGCATGCGCACACCGAGCATTTCGGCCTCCGGCGCGGCCTCCTTCATGCGGGCCACAGCCTCACGCCACGTCTGCTGCAGCGGTTGGTCCTGCGGATAATCCAAAACGACGAGCATCGAGTCACCGCCCAGCCTCCGCGTGATCTCCAGCCCCTGCTCCAGCGTCGCCGCGCGACCACCCACGGTGCCATCAATGATCAAACCGGATTCTTTGGCCGCCGCAGCCCACTCCGCGGCATTATCGAGCGTCACGTGCTTCGCCAGCAGGCTAGGCTCCACGCCCTCAAAGCCGCATGAACGCAGCTTCCTAAAGGCCTCGACGAGCGGCATGCCCTTCGCGGCTTTTTCGGCCATGCTCCATTTCAGTGACTTGCGGATCTTGCCGGTGAATTGACCGGCACGTGCGGGCATCGCGGTCATGGCGGCGAGGGAGAAAAACAGGCTGCGACGGTTCATAGAGCCCCAGCAACGCCGCCCGTGCGCGGCTCTTGCCCTCCTTGAATTTGATATCGTCCTTTCTTGCGCGGCTTTTGTGTCCTCGGCATGCTCCGCGGCGCAAGAGGCCCAACCTCTTTGCGTTCCCTTCGCCCCGCCCAACCATGCTGACCCGAAAAAACCTCCTCGCCGCCTTCGCCCTCGCTGCGCCGCTCGTGCTCATCGCTGCCAAGCCTGACAAGCCAAAGAAGGAAAAAGCCCCGTTTGAGGTCGCGAAACCTGCTTTCACCCCAAATTACGACCAACCGGCCTTTGATGGCGCAAAGTCCAAGCCGGAGCATTTGGAGCCTTCGATGTTCAAAGTGCCGGAAGGCCTCGAAATCACCGTCTGGGCCACCTCGCCGCAGCTTTTCAATCCAGCGAACATGGACATCGACCACGCGGGCCGCGTGTGGGTCACGGAAGGGGTCAATTACCGTCGTCACAGCGGTCGCAGCCGCGAGGGCGATTGCGTCCGCGTGCTGCAGGACACCGATGGCGATGGCAAGTGCGATAGCAGCCACGTCTTTGTGCGTGAAAAGGAGCTCGAGTGCCCGCTCGGTGTCGCCGTGTTCGACAATGTGATCTTTGTCTCGAACACGCCGAACATCATCAAATACACCGATGTGAACCGCGACCTCAAATTCGACCCGGCGGTGGACAAGCGCGAGATCTTCCTCTCCGGCTTCGAGCAGCCGCAGCACGATCACAGCCTCCACAGCGTCTATGCTGGCCCCGACGGCCGCCTTTACTTCAGCAATGGAAACTGCGGAGCCGAGTTCAGCGACAAAAGCGGCAACACCTTCCGCATCGGCGGTGCGTACCTCAACAACACCTATGCCGGTGAAAAGAGCGATGACGGCCATGTGTATGTCGGCGGCTTCACCGCCAGCGTCGATCCCAGCGGTCACAAGGCGAAGATTCTCGGCTTCAATTACCGCAACAGCTACGAGGGCGTGCGCACGAGCTTTGGTGACATGTTCCTTAACGACAACGACGATCCTCCCGCCTGCCGCGTGAGCCATCTCATCGAAGGCGGCAGCTTCGGCTTCTTCTCCGCTGACGGTAAACGCCAGTGGCGTGCGGACAAACGTCCCGGCCAGTCCATTCCCGTGGCCGAGTGGCGTCAGGAAGACCCCGGCATCATTCCCGCCGGTGATGTCTATGGCGGCGGTGCCCCCACCGGCATGTGCTTCTACGAAAACGGTGCCCTCGGTGAAAAGTGGAACGGCCTGCTGCTGAGCTGCGAAACGGGCCGAAACGTCGTTTTCGGCTACCTGCCGAAGCCCGATGGTGCAGGCTTCAAACTCGAGCGCTTCGATTTCTGCACCACCAACACCACCGGCGTCTTCAAAGGCAGCGACTTCGTCGGCGGAGCGAACAACCTCTCCGATGAACGCCAGACGCTCTTCCGTCCTTCCGATGCCTGCGTGGGTGCTGATGGTGCCATCTACATCTCCGACTGGTATGACAAGCGCACCGGCGGCCATCAGGACACCGATGAGACCTGCAGCGGCACCATCTACCGCATCGCTCCGAAAGGTTTCAAACCTCAAACTCCCGCCATCAACTTCAACACTGTCGAAGGCCAGCTCGCCGCCCTGCAATCGCCCGTGAACAACGTGCGTCATGTGGGCTTCACGAAGCTCAAAGAGGCCGGTGAGAAGGTGCTGCCGCAGGTTTTGCACCTGCGTGACCATGCGAATCCGCACATCGCCTCGCGTGCCGTATGGCTGGCGGCTCAACTCGGCGAGAAAGGCATCATCGCCACGCGAAGCTGGCTCGAAAGCGATGACGCCACGAAGCGTCTCGTGGCCCTGCGTGCCATTCGTGCCGCCACGGATGAGGTGCTCGATATTCTCAACGTCATGGCAGGTGATCAGTCGCCCATGGTGCGCCGCGAAGTCGCCGTGGCGCTGCGTGATGTGCCCGTGGCGCAGAGTGCTCCGCTGCTCGCCCGCATGGCCCGCCAGATGATCAGCGATCTCGCCTATCCGCTGTTCCTTTTCCACTTCGCAATTTTCATCCTGCCGTTCGCAGCGCTGTTCAACTCGGGCAATCTGACCGTCTATCTGCTGAAAACCTTCGGGGTCTTGCTGCCACTTTACGCACTCGCCTTGTTCGGCATTTACACCATGCAGAGCAAACACGGCGAAACTTGGCGGGCCACCATCGAACGCCTGCTGCACCCCATTCCCCTGCTCGGCAGCGGGCGCCGCGACCTCGCGCTCGCCCACCGCATCTCGGCACTGGCCGCGAGCCTCGGCGTGGTGGCACGGCCCACCGAGGTGGCGATGTTCGAACTCGCCCTCGACACGCCCGATCCGGCCTCGATCGCGCCGTTCTGGGAGGCGCTCTACGCCACCCACGACGCGACGACCGACCACGAGGTGCGCGACGGCCGCGGCGAGCT
>CALMTT010000078.1 GCA_937872615.1 uncultured Verrucomicrobiaceae bacterium
AGGCCTCGCTGGCGTTGCGATTGTCCTTGTCCCAGACGGTGTGGCTCTCGGTGATGTCGCCGGACATTTTGGCGTCGATGCGGATGGCGACGGTGTGGGCACGCTCGGAGCCGGTGTTGAGAATGAGCAGATCGCCGAGGCGCACGGGTGGGATGGCGGCGTTGAAGCCGCCATGGCGCACGGTCCAGAGTTCCTTGCCAGTTTTGACCTCGTAACCAAAGGCGGCACGAGAGCCGACGGAGACAAGCACCTCAGTGCTGTTCAAATCGAAGACAGCAGGCGTGTGGTAGGCTTTGCGCATGTCGCCATCGCGGGTGGGCTTGCCTTCCTTGTCGAGGTCGCCGTAGTCGGTGGTGCGGGGCGTGGTCCAGAGGGTCTCACCGGTCTTCTTGTTGAGGGCGGTCACGAACTGCTTGTCGATGCCGTCAAAGGTCAACACGAGCAGATCGCCATGCACGATCGGCGAGGAGCCAGGACCACGGAAGTGGCGGGCATTGATGTCACGACGCTGCCAGACGGTCTTGCCGGTGGCGGGATCGAGGCGGGCGGTGCCGTAAGTGCCGAAGTGGACATAGAGCGCGTCTTCTTCGAGCACGGGAGAAGGTGCGGCGTAGTTATTGAGAGGGTTGCCGAGCTCCTCGGGAGTGGCGTTTTCAAACTGGAGGATGTGATGCAGGATCTTCCCGCTGTGACGGTCGATGCCATAGACATACATCTGCTTTCCATCCGTGGTGGCAGCGGTGAACCAGATGACGTCGCCGCCGATGACCGGCGTGCTGTGGCCGCTGCCTTCGAGCGGCGTGCGCCAGGCGATGTTTTTGCCGGAAGCACCGTCCCATTCGAGCGGCAGCTTCGCCACGTCCGCCGCGGGCACCACGCCATCGCGGGTGGGGCCTGCCTTCACCGGCCAGAACAGCGGCGTGGTGGCCGGCTGGGCGGCGGCGGTCAAAGCGAGGGCAAAAACAGCGGAGAGGGTGGTGTGGAAAGACATGCGGGCAAAGGGGACGAAGACGCGGTGCGCATTCTTTCGATGCGGAAGACCGCCGCAAGCCTCGAAACAGCCTTTTGCGATCAACTCGAGGCCAGCGCCGAGTGCGCCACGAGCTCGCGGTAGTAGCCGTTTTGAGCCTGAAGCTGCTCGTGCGTGCCGCTGGCGATGAGTCGGCCATGCTGCATGACATGTATCACATCCGCGCCGGTGATCGTGGCCAGGCGGTGCGCGATGACAAAGCACGTGCGGTCCTTTCGCAGCGTGTCGAGCGCCTGCTGGATGAGATGCTCGGACTTCGCATCCACCGCGGACGTAGCCTCGTCGAGTAGCAAAACGGGCGCATCCTTCAAAAACGCCCGCGCCATGGCCAGTCGCTGCCTTTCACCACCGCTGAGCAGCACGCCGCGCTCGCCGACCTCGGCGTCGAGCCCGCCAGGCATCGCCCGCACAAAGTCCTCCGCACACGCCAGCCGCAGCGCCTGCCACAACGCGTCCTCCGAGGCCTCTTCGTGACCGATGAGCAGATTCTCACGCACCGTGCCGGCGAACAAAAACGGCTCCTGCGTCACATAACCCACCGCTCGGCGAAGCGAGGCCTTGCTCAGCTCGTTCAACGGAATGCCATCGAGGGTGATGACGCCCTGCTGCGGATCGTAAAACCGCGTCAAAAGCTGAAACAGGGTGCTTTTGCCACTGCCCGTGGCACCCACAAACGCCACCGTCTGCCTCGGCTGCACATGAAAGGAGATCGCGTGCAGGATCTCGCGATCCTCGCGGTAGCCAAAGCTCACGTCGCGGAACTCCACCTCGCCACGCACACTCGTGATCGCGCGACCGCTTTCCAGGTCCTCGACATCTTCATGGTCGAGGATGGCAAACACACGCTTCGCCGCGGCGAGGCCATTCATGAGCGTTTGGTTCACACCGTGCAATCTCGCGATCGGTTCATACAAAAAGCCCACGAGCAGAATGAACTGCATCAATTGTCCCGGCGACATCTCCCCGCGGATGCACCACATCGCCCCTGCCATCAGCAGCAGGATGAGGCCTGCATTGCCCAGCAGCGTCATCGACGGCGCATAAAAAGCCCAGGCCGACATGAGGTGTGTCTGCTTGCGGCGCAGGTCCTCGCTCGCCTCGCCAAACCGCCGCTGACGCGCCTTCTCCGCCGTGAAGCTCTTCACCTGGCGGATGCCCGTGATCGTGTCATGCAGCGTGTCATTGAGCCGGCTCGTCGCCTCACGCGCCGCCGTGCTACGCGGCGAGACCCAGCGGCTGTAGATCCAGCCTCCCGCCGCGATCAGCGGCGTCGGTGCCAGCACGATCAAGGCGAGCCGCGTGTCCACCACCAACATCACGATGGCCGTGAGCACGATCTGCAGCACCGCGGTGGCACCTTGCTCGATGCCTTCGAGGATCACGCGCTGTGTCGCGGGCACATCATCGGCCAGACGCGTCATCACATCGCCCGTTGTTTGATGATCAAACCAGCGCAGCGGCAGATGCGCCATCTTGCGATGAAGCTGGCCGCGCAGCTCGGTGATCATCGCCTGCTCAAAGGCGCAGTTCAGCCGCGTGCGGGCATAAAACAACGCCTCGCGCAGCGCGAAGGCCCCCAACGCCAACAGTCCCGCCTGCCAGATGCCATCCCTGTTTTTCGATGGAATGAGGTCATCCATGAACCATCGCACGACGCCTGGAAACACGAGAATGAGCAGCGTCCCCGCCACCGCCAGCCCCAACTGCGCCGCAGCCATCCGCCAATGCCCTTTCGCAAACGCCAGCAGCCGACGCAGCGCGTCGGAAAGCGTCATCGGAGCCGTGGAAGAAGTCACGCAGGCAGTTTGCACGGCTCGTAGATGAATGGGAGGTCATTTTATTCAGCCGCTCTATCAATTCGCCGCGTGCTCACGCTACCCGCGAAGCGTGCTCCAGAAGCCAAGGCAGGGCTTTCGTGTTGCAGCGATGAATGAAGGAGGTTTAATCCGTGTGTGGCAAAGAAGCTCCAAACCCTATTGGGCCAGTTCGGCCAGATCACCGCGCAATTGTGCGAGGTGATGGCTATGGAGGCGACTCAAGTGGTGATGGATAGCTGCGTGTTGCGGTTCGAGCTGACTTATGAGGTCATGTGCAAGACGCTCCAGGCGCATGCCACTTGGCAGGGGAAGCTGGTGCAGTCTCCCCGTGAGGCGCTGAAGCATGGCTATCGCAGCGGTTTCATCACGGACTGGGACATGGCGGAGGAAATGATCAGCGATCGTAACCTGCTGATCCACACTTACGACTTGGAGGCTGCACGAAGAGTCTATGCCAAGTTGCCGGCCTACCTTAACTTCATCCAGCAGGTGCTTACGGGCCTGCAAAACGACGCCTCATGAATCTCGCCGACCTTCCAACCGAAGAGCAACGCGTGTGCCGCGGGCAAAGGCGCGTGGAGCCAGGCGCTGGGGCCGACGCATCTGGCCTGGATGCAGCAGAGCGAGGACTTCGAACATTTCCCACATGCTTCCCCACCCGACGTGTGGTTCGTCTACCGTACCAATCCCGTCATCTCGTTCTGGGACACTAAGCGGGTCGGCGAGGCGGTCGCCAACTTCCCCTTCACGGTATGCTTTGCGCTGACGCGCGACGAGACCAACCATATGGCCGACGTGCTTCTGCCCGATTGCACCGATCTCGAGGGCCTGCAGCTG
>CALMTT010000079.1 GCA_937872615.1 uncultured Verrucomicrobiaceae bacterium
AGGTTTGCGATGCGGTGGTGGCATCGGTCCAGGTGATGAGATCGGTCGAGACCTGCACCTTTTGATACATGCCGCGCACGGCCGCCCAGCGCAGCGTGGCGGAGCCGGGACTGAGCGTGACCGCAGGCGCGAGGCTCTCGCTAAAGATGCTGCCGCTCCAAAACTTCTCCGCGAGAGCGAAGGCGCTTTGACCCGCGAGCGAGCCCACGTGACGCCCGTGGAAGTCGTCCTCGCTCGGGTGGATGCCGCCGAAGCGTCGCGATTGGCCGGCCTGATCGGCGGCGTCGTAGTAGGTACACCATTGCAGCGTCACGTTGGCGCTCGGCCCCTTGTCGATCTGCATCGTGTTTGCCGTGTAGGTGCGGGAATGGAGGCCGCCGGGGAAATAAACACTGCCCGTGATGCTGGCCAGCACCTCTGCGGCGGCGCGGCTGAAGGTGCTGTGGCCGCTGATGTAGCCGGGGAATGCGGGCGTGTTGAAGGTCTTGCGCTGAAACGGCAGCCAGTCCTTCGCCAGCATCCAGGTGACGAAGCTTTGATTCGTGGCGATGGATGGCGCGGGGAGGTTGTTGTTGTGCTCACCGGGCCAGGACTTCACGGCGATGTGCCCGATGAAGTTCGTGCCGAGCTGGGTGAACCCCGTGTTAAGGTTGAAGATGTTTCGATGCTTGCCACCGACCGCGGCGGTGGTGCTGGTGATGACCTCGCACACATCCGTCATCAGCGGCAGGCCCTCGACATGGTAGGAAGGCCCCGCCGGATTCGACGACTGGCCCTTGCTCGCCATGTAGCGGATCATCGTGATGGGCCGCGGGCCGGAGTAGTAGCGTTTCAAAGCCCACGCGGCGCAGGCGGCATCGTGCGTGGCGGCGGACAGGGCGAAATAGACCTTCACATCCCACTCGAGGTCGTTGACGACGGGGCCGGTGCCGCGGAGGCGCTTCACCGTGAGCGGATTGTCCGCCACCTGATTCGCCAGCACATGCCAGTGACCAGGCGGCGTCTCCGAATTCGGACCATCGGCCCAAAACTCCGCCAGCACGCGGGTGTAGTCGCCACGCTTCACGTTGTTGGCCGCATAGGTGCCACCGGCGACGGGATTGCTGGTGAAGCCCGTGCCGCTATCGCTGCCCAGCGGGTTGTTGCCAATGGCGCCGGGAGAGATGTTCACGAGCGTATCGTCATTGAGCTGGCTGCTCGCGATGAGCACGCCGAGCGCCTGCTGCTTGTATTCATTGTCCGATGCACTCGTCACGCCGCCAAAGCTCAGCCACGAGGGACCGCCAAAAGGATCGAGCCAAGGCTTCGTGGCATCGCTGCGCGTGAGGCTGAAGGGCGTCGTGGCCAGGCTTTGCACGCCGAGAAAGCTCTGTGTGCCGCCCGGCTCGGGAATGCCGTTTTGCGAAACGCTCGTGGCGAGATCGAGCGGCTGCCAGAAGTTCGGATGCGTGCCCACGGGGATGCCGTAGCCGAGCGGCCGGTTCGAGATGAAGCTGGCATTCGTTCCGAGCACCGAAAGCGCCAGGCTCGGGCTCAGGTTCGGATTCACGCTGACGGTGTAGGCCTGCGGGTAGCCCGTTTGATCAAAGCCATCGTTCACCGACCAATTCAGCACCGTCTGGCCGATGCGCTTGCCGAGCTCGGATGGCGTTGTGGCCGTGGTGATGGCCGCTTGAGCCGTGGCAGGCGAATAACCCAACGCGGTGAGCTTCGCATCAAAGGCGTTGCGCAGCGTCGTCGTCGTAAAACGCTCCCGCAGCACGCGGTAGGCCGCGTAGCTGATCGCCTCATGCCGCGCCGCCTCGACGTCCGAGGGCAGCGGCGAGATCTTTTCGTTTTGCAGGTAACCCACGGCGGTCATGTCATAGGCCGCCCAGGCATTGTACATCGCCGTGGCCAGGTGAAACAGGTTCCGCGCATGCTGTGGCGGATTCGGAATCGTCTGCCGGATGGCGCTGAGCAGTTGCTCATTCCATTCCCTCGCCGCGCTGAGCGCCTGCAAACCACCCGCCTAAGCCCAAAAGGCCAGGGCGAACACGCAAACGGCATGGAGTCGGATTTTCATGGGCTGAGGAGGTTATGTATCAGAAGGCCGCGTGGCCTGTCTGCTCCAAAATCTCCCCATTCATCGGGCAAAGTTACTGCTGGACGAAGAATTCATGCGGCGCATGCGTTGTGACCCGACCATGAAAATCGCCTCGCTGCTCGCCACCACCGTTTTGTTCAGTTTCCAGGCCCTCGCCGCCGAGTTCACCGTCACCGAGACGCCCACCGGCGGAGCGGTGGTGAAGGTGGATGGGCAGGCCTTCGCCGAATACGTCGTCGATCAGGCGAACAAGCCCTACCTGTGGCCGATCTACAACTCCAACGGCAAGTCGATGACGCGTGCCTATCCGATGCAGAACGTCCCCGGTGAGAAGCAGGACCA
>CALMTT010000080.1 GCA_937872615.1 uncultured Verrucomicrobiaceae bacterium
CGCGCTGCTGGACGCCACGGCCGGCCCCGATGCCGGCGCGCCCTACTTCACCGCGCGCCCGGCCGAGCCATTTCTGGCGCTCATCGCACGCCCGCCCCGGCGCCTGCGCATCGCCTTCACCACCGAGACCTTCGCGCACCGCGCCATCGACCCCGAATGTCAGGCGGCCGTGCGCACCGCCGTCGCCTGCCTGCGTGAGCTCGGCCACGAGGTGATTGAAGGGGCACCGCCATTCGATTCGGGCGAGCTGGGCAGTGCCAGCAGTCTGCTGTTGCTGACGGGCCTGGCTGCCCAGGTGCAGGCGCGCGAAGCGGCGCTGGGCCGCGCAGCGCGCGAGGACGAACTGGAGCCCCTGACCTGGCTGGCCGTGCGCCTGGGCCGCTCGGTGAGCGGCATCACCTACGCCAGCCAGTTTGCGCGCATCAACACCCAGGTGCGCCGCATCGGCCGCTTCTTCGAATCGGTGGACATGCTGCTGACGCCGACCACCGCCACGCCGCCGCCGGCGCTGGGCGTGCTGTCCACCCAGACGCACACGCTGGAGAGCTTTCAGCAGGCGATGGCGGCCTTTTGCCCCTTCACCGGCGCCTTCAACGCCACCGGTCAGCCCGCCATCAGCCTGCCGCTGCACTGGACGCCCGATGGCTTGCCCGTCGGCGTGCAACTGGTGGGCCGCTTTGCCGATGACGCCACGGTGCTGCAACTGGCTGCCGACATCGAGCGCGCCCGGCCGTGGTTCGACCGCACCGCGCCACTGTGAGGCCGGCCGACGCGCATGATGCGTCGCACCAACTGCGCAGCGCTGTGCGCGATCCCGACGTCGTGCTTTGTCTCGGGGCGCGCCTTACCGCCCCGCGGCTTCGGCATCAACGGCTTGCTGCACCGCCTGGTAGAACGCCTCGCGCGCCGCCGACTGCGGGTTGCCCGCCGCGCCGGCCTTGTCCCAGTCGGAATTGGTCACGATGACGAGCTGGCGCCTTGGGTCGATGAAGATGCCCTGGCCAAAGATGCCGCGGGCGGCAAAGCTGCCATCGGGGTTGGTCCACCACTGGTAGCCGTAGCCTAGCGGCGGCCTGTCGGTGGGCACGCGGGTGGTGGTGGCTTCGGCCAGCCAGCCGTCGGGCACCAGGCTCTGGCCATTGATGCGCGCGCCGTCGGCGATGAACTGGCCAAAGCGGGCATAGTCGCGCGCTGCGGCCTGGATGCAGCAGCCGCTGATCTCATGCCCCGTGCGGCTCAGGATCCAGGTGGCCTGCTGCTCCATGCCCAATGGCTGCCACAGCTTTTCCTGCAGGTACTGCGACAGGGGCTTCTTCACGGCCTGGCTGACCAGCACACCCACCAGGTTGGTCTCGCCGGTGCTGTAGAGCCAGCGGGTGCCGGCCGGCACCTCGCGCGGCAGCTGGCGCATGTAGCTCACCAGCGCGTCACTGCCATCGTCGGGCTTGTGGTTGTTGAACTTCGCCACATCGGCGTTCGGGTCGGCGTAGTCTTCATTCCACTTCACGCCCGAGGTCATGGTCAGCAGCTGGCGGATGCTGACCGCGTCGTAGGCGGAGCCCTTCATCTGCGGGATGTAGTCGCTCACCTTGTCGTCCATGCTCCTGATGTGGCCGTCGCGCAGCGCGGCGCCCACCAGGGTGGAGGTGAACGACTTGGCCACCGAAAAGCTGGTCCATCGTCCGGCGGCGTCAAAGCCCAGGCCGTAGCGCTCCAGCCGCAGCTTGCCGTCGTGCACGATCAACAGCGCCGCGCTGCGCTGGCTGGCCGGCGTGTCCGCTTTGGCCCTGCTGATGCTGCTGCCCGTGGCGATGCTGCATGCCATCGAAGGTCCCAAACTCCGCGGCCGCATCCTCGACCGCCATGGCGTGGTGCTGGCGGAGACGACGAAGGAGGCATCGCGCCACTACCCGCTGAAATCTCTCGCTGCACACCTGCTTGGCTACACACGCGTCACCTCGCCAAAAGACGCAACGCCGATCGGCCACACTGAAATCGAAAAGACTCAAAACGAAGCGCTCGCACGCGGCGATGACGTCCGACTGACGCTCGACATGCGTGTGCAGGCTCTCACGCATCGCGCCATGGTGGATGCAGGCTACGAACGAGGTGCCGCGGTGGTTCTCGATCCGCGAAGCGGAGATGTTTTGGCAATGGTTTCACTGCCAGCGCACGATCCAAACCTCTTCATCCCGAGCATCAGTCATCCGAATTGGGATAAGCTCGCTGCCGACCGAGACAACCCGCTGATGAACCGCTGCGTGAGAGGCTTTACTCCGGGTTCGAGTATCAAACCGCTCATTGGACTGGCGGGAATAGCTGCGGGTATCGGTGACATGAAATTCTCCTGCGAGGGTTCAGTGAAGTATGGCAGCGCGGAGATGCAGTGCTGGATCAAGCGCCAGAATGGCAGCCAGCATGGCGTGCTGAATCTGGCTGGTGCTTTGACCGCGAGCTGTAGCTGCTTCTTTTACCAGTTCGGTAATGCCGCCGGCATCGACCAGATCGAGAACATGGGCCGCAAAGTAGGCTTTGGGACTCGTTACGGCATCAGTGAAAATGAAAGTCCCGGCATCCTGCCGAGTCCGCGATGGCTGAAGGAGAACGCACCTACCGAAACATGGTCGGCAGGCTACACAGCGAATACCAGCATCGGTCAGGGAGCGACGCTGGCCACTCCACTGCAAATGGCCGTTTTGGCCGCCACGCTAGCCAATGGCGGCAAGGTGCCTGAGCCGAGCTTGCTGGCGAAAAACGACCCAATCACCTGGCGGGCCGATTTGATCGCCGAGGGATTGCCTGCGGCTCAAATCGAGCAACTCCGCGAAGGCATGCGCCTCGTCGTTCATGGCGAAAGCGGCACCGCCAAGACTGCGCAGAGCGACAAAGCCGTCATCGCAGGCAAAACCGGCACCGCGCAGCACTGGCGACGCATCGACGACAAGCAGGTGGAAGACAATCATGCGTGGTTCATCGGCTTTGCGCCCTATGACAAGCCCACGCTGGCTTTCGCGATCTTGAAAAACGGCGGCAAAAGTGGCGGCGGTGACTGTGCCCCGGTCGCCAAACGCATCGTGGAGGAGTCGCTGGCCTTGCCTGCCGATGGGAGCGGGAAAGTGCGACCGGTCGAGCCCAAGAAGAAAGCTGGCAGCGCCACCACTTTCAAGCTGCCGCTTCCATTCGACGGGGAAGCAATTCGCAAGGAGGTTCAAATTGCTGAGCAGCAATCGGGCAAGGGCTTGAAACTCACGAAGGTGAACACGAGCGCCCTCAACAGTTGGATTCAGATCGGAGGCGAGGCATCAGGCATGATCCAAGCACTGGCCTTTCGTGACAAGGTGGTAGACATCGGAAAGCGCGACGACATTGAGTGGACCTTCCCGGTGCCGGAAACCATGCCGGACGGCGTGCGCGTGAGCTTCACAATCCGAGGCGAACCGAAATCGATGGTTCAACGAAGGAAGGCCAATGAGGAATCGCTGTCGGTCGCACTAGGCAAGGCAACCACCACCGAATCGTATGCGATGGGCCGTTGGAGATTGATGCAACGAGCAGCTAAACTGGTGGACCTGCCCGCATCGGCGAGTCCGGACTTGGAGGAGCATCAATATGTCATGTCGTCACCGATGGACTACCTTTTTACCTTCAGTGCTCCAGCAGCGGATGCGCTGGGGTGGCTCAAGGCTTGTCTCAAGGAAAACTCGTCCGCCATCTCTCGATGGCCGGGCGATAAAGAGTCCTTCGATATCACATGCCAGTGTGGCCCGTGTCAGATCCGCTGCGTGGCTGTCGATGGGCGGTTGGCCACGGTGGTCATCAGCGGGACAATCACCGAGCTACTCCCTTCACAGCCAAGCTTCCGACGTCCGCCCGAAGGCCCGACGATTCCCAAAAACCTGCCGGAGGAGCGAAAGCCGAAGATCGACAGAACGGTGAGCGTGCCTGTGGACTTCTCAGGATCGGTGTGGAGGCAATTCGGACTTCCCTCGCTCCGTCTTCCGCCCCAATCGTCCCCCATGCGGCACATTCAAACCCCTGCCATTGAGCGGGATGACGACCTCGAGAGCCTCGAACAGCGCTATCGCGGGATGGATCGAACGCTTCTCGCGGATTGATGCCTACTTCAGCAAACCAGTGTCCTGCAGCCACTCGACGAGGCGCTGGGGCCAGCGGGAGGCGGCGGTGGGTTTGGCGTCGGGTTTGTAGCCGAAGCCGTGGCCGGCGGTGGCATAAAGGTGGAGCTCGGCGGGGATCTTGGCGGCTTTGTATTTGAGGTAGAGCGTGGCCATGCCTTCGGAGATGTCCGGGCGGTCGTGGAAACCGGCGGCGATGAAGAGCGGCGCGATGCCAGGCACGGGATCGAAGAGGCCGGAGGTGCCGGGATAGATGAGGGCTTGGAAATCGGGGCGGCAGCTCTGGCGCTCGATGGGATCGGCGGCGTCTTTTTGGCCGGGGTCGTTCTTCATCGCGGCGAAGGCGGCGAGCTCGCCACCGGCGGAGAAGCCGAGGATGCCGAGGCGGTCGGTTTTGACATGCCACTCCTCGGCGCGGCTGCGGATGAGGCGCAGGGCACGGCGTGCATCGGCCATGGCGTGGTCTTGAATGGTGTAGGTGCTGCCTTTTTCGCGGGCGAGGCGGTATTTCAGCACGAAGGCGGCGATGCCGTGCTCCTGGAACCACTCGGCGAGCGCGTAGCCTTCATGCCCGAGGCAGAGCTTCGAATGGCCGCCGCCGGGGCAGATGACGACGGCGCTGCCAGTGGCTTTGTCCGCGGCAGGGAGGTAAGGCGTAATGGAGGGCTGGTGGACGTTGCAGACATTGGAGCCCTCGACGGTCTCCGGCTCGCTTTTGCGGGCCTCGGATCCGGGTGCGCCGTTTTCCCAAAGCGGGATGGCGGGAGGGGTTTCAGCAGCAAATGAGGCGAGGGCGATGAAACCGGTAACAAAGGCGGCGATTCGGGGATTCATAGAGGTGACAAAACTGACAGAGACCGGGGCTGGCCGCCAGCGCGGTTTGCTTGATGTTTTGCCCCGGTTTCTGACCGCCTTTCGACCTGATCTTTTTAGTGGGCTTGTGGTGGAAGGACGGGTATAAGTCGCCGGTCTGCCACCCCCAAGCTGCCGCAGGCATTTGACTCACGAATGAGCCGCCCCATCACATCCATGCGTTTTCCCGGTGAGAGCACCTGGGAGGTCTGGCGCTGCAATCGCGCCGGAAAGTGGGAGCATTCCTCCATCGCGGACGTGAATGACAAGGCCTCCGTGCACGCGATCCAGTCGATCTGCATCGACAGCTCGCCCTTCTGGTCGGCCACGCAGGGCGAGGAGGTACCGGACCCGGAGGATGTGTCCATCCTGCGCTGGGAGGCGGCAGGCGTGAGCGATGTGGATGGCTCACGGCAATCGGCGTGCTGGCCGGTGCTGGAGCAGCCGCATCGTCACCTGATCGCGTCGATGGCCATCACGGCGGATCTGGCGGACGATGAGAGCCTGGGGTTGGCCGCGGAGCAGTATGAAATCAGCGCCCGCATGCTGCCGCTGCCGCCGGATGGCATCGCGATCTGGAAGGAGTTCGGCCGCTTCGTAACGGCCTTCACCCGCGAGGGACGTTTGCTGCATGTGAGCTTGCTCGCCTCGCCGGAATTGAATGCGGATGCGGTGCTGGAGCTGCGTGATGCGCTGCTGGCGCTGGATGCGCATGAGTTTCTCGACCGTCTGAGCGTGGTGAAAGTATGGACGGCGTGTGATCCGGACTTTGTGAGTGCTCTTTCGAGCACGCTGAGCAGCGCCCAAGTGCAAACGGAGCCGCGTCCGGAGCCGGCGGCGCCCGCCGACTACCTGAGCCTCGTGCCGATGCAGGTGGCGCTAGTGCGTAGCGAGCAACTACGACGCCAGCGGCTGGTGCAACTGGCCACCGCTTTGGCAGCGGTGTTTGTGGTGGTGTTTGCCTCGTGGGCTTTCCTGCTCTGGCGGCAGGAGCAGAAGATCCTGGCCGAGGAGCAGGCGCTGCAAAACATGGGCCCGCAGGTGTTTTCAGTGCAGGAGGCCAAGCAGGCCTGGATGGCGATGGAGGGCGCGGTGAACCCGGACCTTTATCCGGTGGAGCTTTACCATCAGATCATCGCCCTGCTGCCGCCCTCCGGCGTGCGGCTGAACGAGTTTCAAATCGACAACGACAAGATCACCGTGCACGGCGAGGCCTCAGACACGCAAAAGGGCCTCGATTTTCGCGAGCAGCTCACAAACAGCCCGGCTCTCTCCCGCTTTGACTGGAACATCCCGGTGCCAAAGAGCCTCGACGGCACGCGGGTGCAGTTCGACGCGGTGGGAACCTACAAACCGATCGAGGAGGTGACCAGTGAAGGCCAGTGAACAACGCCTCGTGCTCGTGCTGATCATTCTCGTGGCTGTTTTTGCCACGGGCTTCACCACCATGCGCATGCTGGCCTGGCAGCGCACGCTGGAGAAGAAGGCCCGCTCGGTGGCGATGCGCACGACTGAGACGAAGCAATTGCTCACGGAAGCTCCGATGTGGGAGGAACGGCTCGCCTGGCTGCGCACCGCCCAGCCGCTCATGACCAACGTAAACAAGGCGAACGGCGATCTGGATACATCCCTCGCCGAAACCGCCAAGAACAACAATGTCACCATCGAAAACAAGGAACTCCAGGAGCCGGTGGAGACCTCCTACTTCCATCAGGTGGGCGAGACCGTGCTGGTGAAGACGGAGGTCAAATCGCTCATGCAATGGCTGCATGAGCTGCAATCGCCGGAGAGCTTCACGCTCGTCTCGCATCTGACCATACAGCCCGTGCCGGAGGATGCAGGCAAGGTGACTGCCAAGGTGCATGTCTCCCGCCTTTTTTCGCTGAACAAGCCCGCCGCTGACAACACCGTGGAAACGAAGACACCATGAAACACACTCTCATCCACATCACGATGATGCTGGGAGCCGTTTCGAGCCTCCCGGCGGTCGAAAATGCCTCCGCGGCCGCGTTTGAGCCGCCGAAGAAATACGGCGCGGAACGCTACATGGCCGGCTGGGAGCGGAATCCCTTCGCCATCCCCACACCGCCCACCGCGCCGGCAGCGGTGGAATCCCAATTCAAGGACCTCGCGATCAAATCGGTCTATGGGCCAAAGGACAGCCCGATCTTTTCGCTGGTGAACACGAAGACCCATGAGCGGCTGCGCCTTTCCATGGGCAATCCAAAAGACGGCATCGAGCTGAAGAGCTTCTCGCTGGCCGACAACCGCAAGGAAACCACCATCGAGGTCGCCAAGGGCACTGAAACGGCCACGCTGAAATATGCCACGGACTATGTGCCGCCCGCGGCCAATGCTCAGGGCCGTCCGGGAGCTGTTCCCGGCATGCCTGGAGCCCCGGGGATGCCAGGTGCGGCCGGCCGCATACCCATTCCGCAGGTAGGTGCAGCACCAGGCCAGACCAATCGCACACCCATCACAGCGGGCACGCCTGCCAGCCAGCGCACGGTGCCAGGCGCCAACAGCAATCCCAATGCCGCGGCTGCCGCAGCCTCGGCAGCGGAGGCCACCGCCCGTCGGCGTCTGGTCACTGTCCCTCCCGCGGCAGGTGCGGCCGCAGCGGGCACCGCGCCCACGATCAACTTGAACATGCCGGGCACGAACTCCTCCTCGCCAGTCATCACACCAGCCACGACGAATCCCGCCACGGGTGACATCACTCCGCCGATCGTGCGCCCACCGCCTTCGATTTACCTCGATGGCTCACGCTGAGCATCGAAGCACCCCTTTGTATCCATGACTGTCATGCACACTCCTCCTCAGCAGGCACACGCCGCTCTTTGGCGCATCGCCGCCTGCCTGTGGCTGCTCGCCACCGGCCTCATGGCGCAGTCCCCTGCGCCGACGACCCCGGTGAAACCGCCCACACCGCCTGCCATTCCCCGCCCCGTGCTGCCGCCCGGCCTGCAACGCCCCGGCATGACCAATCCAAACGCCATCCCCCCGGCGGTGCCGGGTGGCATCAATCGTCCCGGTATGCCCGCGGGCGTCACCAGCGGCCCGCAGCCTGTTTCAGCGAGCACGGCCACTCCCAAGCCCGCGACCACGCCCTCGACTCCACCTCCTGCCACGGCCGGTGTCCCAGTTCCACTTCCGACGGCGGATGCCAGCACTCCCAAACCGCCCCCCATTCCAGGAAACAACGCCTCCTCCGCC
>CALMTT010000081.1 GCA_937872615.1 uncultured Verrucomicrobiaceae bacterium
CACGAGCCCGCGCAGTGGGTCCCGGAGCCCGCCGGAGCCGGCAAATACCGCCACAAATGCGTCTGATGCCTCTGCGAGAGCTGGCGTCATCCCACCGACGAGGGTATCGACCATGGCGCCGCTGGAGAGTTTGAGCTTCTCCATGTTGTCGCCGAATTCATCGGCGGCAGCGGCCTGCTGCTCTACGTGCTGATGTGGGTGTTCGTGCCCAGCGAGTGAGGCGCGGTGGAGGCAGCAGCCAGCGAAGGCCCGGCACTCAAGGCGCAGGTCGAGCCGCTCGCCAAGCTCATGGGCGTGCTGAAGGCCTCCGGCGAGGACCTGCTGCAAGATCCTGAGCTGAACCGCATCAATGGCGAAATCCGTGGCACCGTGAGCGAAGGCTCGAAAGCCATCTACCGCATGGGCTTGCTGGCCGCGCTGCACTATGGAGATGGCGATTTGAAGTGGAAAGAGCGTGCCGTGCGCGAGGCGATCCTGCTTTGCGACAAGACGAACTTCCGCGACTGGCATCCCGAAGAGGCCCAGGCCGTGGCGGACATGGTGATCGCCGTGACGCTGGCCTATGACTGGTTCCGCGATGGCTTCAATGCTCAGCAGGCCACCGAGATCCGGACCTTCCTCGAACAAAAAGGTGTCGATGCACTCATCGCGCATCTGAACGAAGAGCCAGTTCCTGACACCGCGAAGGGCGCGGCACCCGGTGCCACCGCCACCGCGAAAAAGGCGGACACCAAAGGCAAGGCCAAGGCGAAGCCCGACAAGGGTGAGGAGGCTCCTGTGGGTGCCGAGCAGATGGCGATGGCCTCCGCGTTGCTTTTGACGGCGATTGGTTTTGCTGATGAAGCTCCCGATCTGGCCAAGAAGTGCGCCAATGAAGGCTCGAAAGTCTTTGGCGAAGGCATTCAGCGTTTCGCTCCCGGTGGTGTGTGGCCGGAAGGCATGGCCGCGGGCGATGCGGTGATGGATTACGCCTCGATGGTCATCCAATCACTGCGCAGCGCCACGGGCAAGGACCTCGGTCTCAGCATGCTGGAAGGCATCCCGCAGTTCGGTGTGGCCCGTCTGCACCTTTACGGCCCCAGCGGTCGCCCCTTCAACTATGGCGACAGTGCTGAAAGCGCCCCGGCTCGTCCTTGGATCGCCACCTGGCTGTGCGGTCTGCATGGCAACCCAGGCATCCCGGCCGTCGCCGCGGGTGCGAAGATGGCTGTCGGGTCGTCTTACTTCGGCCAGGCCGGTCATTACATGTATTACAACCCGCACGCCGCCGGTGACGGCACGCCGGACAGCATGGAGTTTGCTCTGGCCGGGGGCATCGCCGCCAGCGTGCGCAGTGGCTGGGGCAAGGAAGACCTCTACGTGGCCGTCAAAGGCGGTGATAACCGTGATCTGCATGGCCAGCTCGACATCGGCAGCTTCGTGCTCGAGGCCGGTGGCGTCCGCTGGGGCCTCGAACTCGGCATGGAAAGCGATCGCGCTCCCGGCCTCGAGGTCAAACCCGGTGCCGACCGCACCAAGCGCTACGAACTCTTCCTCGAAGGCACCGCCGGGCAGAACACGCTCAGCTTTGGCGAGAACCAGGAGATGGACGCCCGCGCTGGTGTGCTGCTCGGCCAGTCCACGCCGGAGCAGGGGCTCGCCGTGGTCGATATGACCAAGGCCTACGACAAGGTCGCCAAGGATGTGCATCGCGGTGTCATGGTCATGCGTGGAGCCACGCCCTACCTCGTCATCCAGGACGATCTGAACGTGAAGAACTCCAAGAACCTCGTCTGGAGCATGATGACGAAGGCGGACATCGCCCCGGATGGTGCCAGCGCCGTGCTGACGCTGAACAACAAGAAGCTCCTCGCCAGCATCGTTTCGCCCAAGGGCGCCACCTTCTCTGTCGGTGAGCCTCCTGAACCCAAAACCGAGCAGATGCGCACCGTGGGCAAGGACAAGGACGGCAAGGGCGAAGGCGTGAAAATCCTCCAGGCCACCGTGCCGGATGCGAAGGGGGACGTGAGCCTCTGCATCACCTTCACCACCGCCGAGGCAGCCCCTGCCCACACGCCCACGCCTATCGCCACGTGGGTGAAGAAAAAGTGAGGCTTTAAAGGCGGTCTAACGCGGGGAAATGCCCCCGGCCCGAAGCGGGCGGTTCCGCGGGTGACTTTCTGTTTGAGTCCCCGCGGCATCCGGGCTAAACGCCCCTCCCCACATGAGTTCCACAGCAGCCGCCCACACCTACAAGCAAGCCGGAGTCGATATTCACGAAGCAGCATCGCTCGTCGATGACATCGGCGTGTTGGTTAAGCGCACCCAGCGCAATCGCAAGCTGGCCAATCCCTTCGGCCTTTTCGCCGCTGCCTACGATCTCAGCGCCTACAAGCACCCCATCATCCTCACCGGATGCGATGGCGTGGGCACCAAGATCGAGCTCCTGCTGAAGCACGACGAGCTCGAGGCCGCCGGAAAGGACCTCGTGGCCATGAATGTGAACGACGTGCTCACGACTGGTGCCGATCCGATCCTCTTCCTGGACTACGTGGGCATCCCGAAGATCCAAAAAACGCAGATCACGCGCATCATCGCCGGCATGACCGACTATCTCGAGGCATGCGATTGCATCCTCGCCGGCGGTGAGACCGCCGAAATGCCCGGCATGGTGCCCGAAGGCATGGTCGAGCTCAGCGGCTTCGCCATCGGTGCCTGCGAAAAAGAAGACCTCCTCGATCCCGGCACCATCGCCGCCGGTGACGTGCTCATCGGCTGGAAGAGCGCCGGTTTCCACGCGAACGGCTTCAGCCTCGTGCGCCGCATCATCGAGAAGGAAGGCCTCCAATTCAGCGCCGAGGAGATGCACACCCTCCTGCATCCTACGCTTCTCTATCATGAGCAGCCGAAGGCCCTCAAGGCCGCCGGCATCAAGCCGAAGGCCATGGCCCACATCACCGGTGGTGGCCTGCCCGAGAACCTTGGCCGCATGTTCCTCAAGCGCGGTCTTGGTGCCAAGCTGCGCATCCCGTTCTGGCAGAACGACGTCGTGCAAAAAGTCCTCCGCCACGCTGACAAGGCCGACGCCATCGACACCTTCAACATGGGCATCGGCTGGGTCGCCATCGTCTCCCCTGATCAGGCCGACAAAGCCCTCACCTGCGGCTCCGGTGCCGTGATCATCGGCGAGATGGACACCTCCGCCACCGTGACCGTCGAGATCGCCTGATCGGCATCCTCAAGAAAGTGGCACAGGTTGGAGTGTGATGCAGACATTCTTGTCTGCACGAGCGTCCCTAGGACAGTATCCCTACCCAAGGCAGACAAGAATGTCTGCCACACACTTTTTGCGGCCGCGTCGGTCCAGTTTTTCAACCGGTGCTTCCGGGGCTTGAGCGTGCTTCGTGTCCGCTTCCCCACTCACCGCTTCCCGATGATTGAGAAGTCGAGGTCGCCGTGGCCGGCATCGAGGCTGCGGCGCATGGCTTCGGCGGTCACGTCGATGGCTGGGACGGTGAGTTTGGCCTCGGCGGCCAGTTCGCGGGCGAAGTCGGCATCCTTGAGCATGTTGCGCAGGGAGAAATGGGGCTCGAAATCGCCATTCATGATCGCGGGCAGCTTCATACCGATGAGCGTCGAGTAGTTCGCGTTGCCCTCGAGGGCGGTGAGCAGGCGCTGCAAGTGAATGCCGTTCGCTTGCGTGATGGCAGCAGCTTCCGCCACGGCCTCGACGATCACCGAGGAGACGAGGTTGGTCACGATTTTGAGCACCATCGCATCACCGACGGCACCCAGCGGCATGATCTTCGTCGCGCTGGCCTCCAGCACGGGGCGGGCACGCTCCAGCAGGAGGTCCGAGCCGCCGATGTAGTAGCAGAGCTTGCCGTTCTGCGCGGCCATCTTGCTGCCGGTGAATGGGGCATCGAGAAATGCCGCGCCGGTGCCTTCGACGAGCTTCGCGGCCTCCAGCGTGGCCTTTTTGCTCACGGTGGCGTGATTCATCACGAGATGACCAGCCGTGAGAGAGGGCAGCATGTCCTTCACCGCCTCCAGCAGGGCGGCGCTGTCGCGCACGAAGATCTGAATGATGCCTGCGGCCTGCGCCACCTCCCGCGGCGGCGCGACCCGTTCTGCGCCCGTCATCGATTCGCTAAGCTGCCCTCCCTGCGGCAGCAAAGGTGGCCAATCGATCCGATGAAACAAGGCAAGGAAGGGGGGCGCCCGAAGGCTTCGCGCGCGTCTGGCGGCGGCTTCAGGCCGAGGACATCCCGCGTCTCTTCGTCTATTTCATCGCCCTCCTGCTCATCGCCTACGCCGCCTGGCTGCTCTACCGACGACGGTGGGTGGGGGCGGTTGTCGGGCTCGTGATCGCCGGGCTGATGATCCTCTGGTGGGCGACGACCGACGACGTACCGCCGCAGGTCGCCTTCGTCACGCCGTACGTCGCGACGCTGCTGGTCCTCGCGCTCGCCACACAGCGACTGAGGATGCCCGCGGCCGACGGCAAGCCGTACCTGAAGGGCGAAGAGCACTAGTGCCGCGGCTGCGCGCCGCGGCTGGTCTCGCGGGGTGCGTCGCGGTGCTGGTCCTGGTCGCCGGCTGCGGGTCGCCCGCGAGCAGGCGATGGAAGTCGCTCGCCTGCAGCTCGAGCAGGCGGCAGGTGGTGGGCCCGACACGGGATGGAGGCAGGTACCGAACCAGCCTCCGCCTCGAGACCCGACGGAACCGCTGCCTCGGGATGACCGATGAGCGCCGCAGCGCGGACCTACCGGTTCCCGGCACGGGATCGCAGCGGCTGGCTCCTGGGACTCCAGGCTGCGCAGTGCATCATCCTCGGCAGAAAAACGCGCTCGCGTTCCCGCAATCGGTCTTGTTTGAACTTGCTGATTACGTACTTCCACTAAACGTTC
>CALMTT010000082.1 GCA_937872615.1 uncultured Verrucomicrobiaceae bacterium
GGCCTTTTTGGGCTCGGCGGCTTTTTTCTTCTCATCCGCCTTTGGCGGGGTGGCGGGAGCCGGAGCGGCCTTCAAGGCATCTGCGGGAGGTGGCGGGATCTTGCCGCGGTATTTGTCGAAGGTTTTGAGGTCGAGCACGCCGCGGCCGGGGATGGGCAGCTTGCCGATGCGGACCTTGTAATCGTTATCGGCACGGCCGGCACCGTTGTTGAAGGCACCCTGGCCGTCATCGCGAATGAGAAAGAGCACGAGCGCCTTTGGAATCTTGGCCACCTCGGTGAGGAAGTGATTGTAGGCCACGTCACCGAGCACGGTCTCGGCATTCGCGGGCAGGCGGTAGTCCTCGGTTCCCCATGCAGAGAGGATCTTCAAAGCACCGCCGGATGCCTCGACGAAGAAAACCTTCGTGTCCTCGGCCATGCCGCCGCCGGAGGGCTGCACGACGACTGGCGGGATCTTCTTATCTTCGGGCACCTGGCGAGCCTTGATCTCGGCCATGAGCTTTTCGATTTCGGCCTTGGACTCCGCCTGCTGCTTTTTGAGGCCTTCCAGCTCAAGCAGGAGATCGTCGAGCTCCTTCTGCATCTGCTGGGAGAGCTTCATGTTCGTCTCCTGGATCTCTTTGGAGGTGTCGAGCAGCTTGCGGAGCTTCACAAAGCGCTGCTGGCGCTCCTCCATCTGCTTTTTGACCTCTTCGAGCACAGCGATCTTTTCCTTCAGGACCACATCAAGCTTCTCACGCTCGGCGATGTCCTTCTTCATCTGGATGTAATCCTGCGCCCGCTTGATCTCCTCCGCGCTGCGGCCCTCCGCCTTGCCCACCTGCGCCATGACGAGCACGACGATCATCAGCACCAGCGCCCCGATGAGGCAGGCTAGAATGCTGAGGAAGGGAAAGAGGGAGACTTCTCCACCTTCGGATGAACGGCGTTTGGCCATGAGGCGGCGGAAAGAGGAGTGTTAGGTGAAGTGGGGATTGAATGACGAATGACGAATGGCGAATGACGAATGGGGAAGCGGGGCAGGGAAGATGCGGGAGGTCTTCATGAGGGTTCTCGGCATGCTGCGTTCGTCATTTCCAGCGGAGCAGATCAACTGAACCAGCCTTTTTTCTTCACCTGGTGGATGATGACCTGCTTCTCGCCGAGCTGGGCGAGGACGTTGTTGAGGCTCTGGATGCCTGAGGCCATGGCACGCATGTATTCGCCGGTCTTCTCGACGCTCTCGGCCACGGACTTGGTCATCTGCTCCCGCATCACATTGAGCGCGGTGGCGAATTCGCGATCGACACGCTCCTGGTGTGCCCAGGCACGTTTGTCGAGGTTCTGCGCCTGCTCGACGATCTTGGCGGAGAGGGTGTTCAGATCGACGAGGAACTCCTTCTGTGCATTGGCCACAGCTTTGACGAGCGTGTCCATCATGCCGCCAGTGTCTCCGCCGGCGATGCCGCCGCCGTCGTTGAGGCGTGGGAGCAGCACCTCATTGCAGTAGGCGTCGATGTTGTTGAGATTGTCGTCCTCGGCCTTGGCGAGGGCGTTCATCGGGAAGTTCAGGAACATCGCGAGCACGAGGCCGAGCAACGTGGTGTCGAAGGCGGTGCCGAGGCCGCCGGTGACCTTGCCAAAGGATTTCATCACCTTTTCCATGTCGGTCATGTCCGTGAGGTCGATGCTGCCGATGGCCACGGAAAGACCGAGCACGGTGCCGATGAAGCCGAGGATCGGAATGGCCCAGAGGAAGACTTTGACGAGCGAATAACTGCCACCGATGCGGGCGCTGTCGATGCCGCTCTGGGCGCTCATCATGCCGGTGACCTCGCCGTTGTTCTGGCGCACTTCGAAGAGTTCGAGGCCTTTGCGGATGCGGTTCACCATGAGGCTGTCACGCAGACGGCCAGGCAGGGCGTAGAGGTGATCGATGAAGCTGGCGACGTTCGCTCCGGTGATTTCCTGGCCGAATTCGGCGGGGAGCACATCGAGATACATCGCGGCTTTTTGATGATTGAGCTTCTGCCACTTCAAATAGAGGGCGGCCACGGCCCAGAAGAAGAAGAAGCTCTCGGTGTAGTTCACCCAGGTGCGCTCGTAGAAGAGGTCGTGGATGTAATCCATCGTGTTCTGCGGATTCGTGCCATAGGCGCCGACGCCGAAGGGGAAGAGCAGGCCATACCAAGTGAGCGTGGCCACGGCACCGATGCCGAGGGCGAGCCACGGGTTCGGATTCGCCGGATCGGTTTCCTCCCAGCCGCCGCGGGCGTTGCGATGCTGTTCGAAGGAGAAATCCTGACCGGGGGCAGCCGGAGCCTCGGAGGACGCGGCCTCCGCAGGAGCGGCACTTGATGCGTCAGGTGCTGGCATCCCGCTGGGCGCCGGCAGGCCGGACGGTGACGGGAGACCGCTCGGCGCAGGCAGTCCGCCGCCTGGCGCGGCCGGATCGCCGGGGATGTGGAGCTTCGAATTGCAGCCGGGGCAGCGGACGATCTTGCCGGCCATTTCCGGCTCGACCTTGAGCTGCATTTCACAGGAGGGGCATTTGAACTTCACGGGTGAGATCTCGGGTTTGGGATGATGAATGACGACACAAACAGGCTAGCCGCGAGGCTACGAAAGCCACAAGGCTTTTCTTGGGGCCGAACATGATCCAAATGGCCCGCGAATTGGGCGTTTTGTGATCGTGAGGGCAGAAAAGTGTCAGTGAAAGCGCCACATGGGCGGATGGAGGAAGCTCGGGGGCAAAGAATGGCGCTGCGCCACGGCATGTCTTGACGCCCGTGCTGCCAGCCGCCAGCATCGCGGCCATGTTTTTCCTTGCCGCAACCACGGCCAGTTACTGGCCTTTCGTCGTTCTCGCTGTCAGCGTGGCTTTCATCATCTTTGGCATCAGCGTGCTGCGCCTGCATGCCTTCCTGGCGCTGGTGCTGGCGGCGATGCTGGCAGGTTTGCTGACGGACAAGGACTCGTGGGACATCGTGCAAAAGGACGGCAAGGTGAAGACGATGTCGTCGATGGTGGGCGTGGTGGAGATGGTGTCGAAGGGACTTGGCGACACGGCGCGTGACATCGCCATTTCGATCGCCCTGGCGGCGGTGATTGGCATGTGCCTGATGGAGAGCGGTGGCGCGGACAAGGTGGTGCGGCGCTTCCTGGCCTTCTTTGGTGAGAAACGTGCGGGCTGGGCGCTGCTGTGGAGCACCTTCATCCTGAGCGCCCCGATCTTTTTCGACACGATGTTCATGCTGATGGCCCCGCTGGCGATGGCGCTGCGCATGCGCACGGGGAAGGACTACACGCTGTACATCCTCGCGGTGTGCTGCGGCGGCACGGTGACGCATTCGATGACGGTGCCGCATCCTGGCCCGGTGGCGGTGGTGGAAAGTTTGAACCTGAACGTGGGCGAGTCGCTCGTGGGCGGCATGGTGATCGGGGCGATCACGTGCTTCTTCGGCTTCCTCGTGAGCAAATGGCTCAACGCCCGCACGGATGTGCCGCTACGTGAGACGAACGGGCTCTCGCTCGATGAGCTGAAAGGCGTGAGCGACAAGCCGGAGAGCGAGTTGCCATCCTTCTTCTGGAGCATGACGCCGGTGCTGCTGCCGATTTTCCTGATCAGTCTGACGACAGTGTTTGAGCTGGCGCATGGTGCGGCGGCAAAAGGCACGGCATGGGGCGTTTCTATGGTGAGCCTGCTCGGCGGTCAGGCGGGATTTGATGCCGTGCGTGCCTGGGTGGACTTCATCGGGCACAAGAACATCGCGCTCTTCATCGGCGCGGTGATCTCGCTGTGGGTGCTGGCGAAGCAGCGTGGCTTTGGCTTGAAGAAGCTGGAGCAGTTCGTGGGGCCGCCTTTGGAGACGGCGGGGATGATCATCCTCATCACGAGTGCGGGCGGTGCGTTTGGTCTCGCTCTGCGCAGCGCCGGTGTGGGTGGTGCGGTGGAGGCGCTGGCGAAGGGCTACAGTATCAATTTGATCGTGCTGGGCTGGCTGGTGGCCGCGGTGGTCCGCGTGGCGCAGGGCTCGGCGACGGTGGCGATGCTGACCTCCGCCTCGATCATGGCACCGATGATCACCGGCACGAACCTCGGCTGCCATCCGCTGTATCTTTTCACGTCGATCGGCTTTGGCGCGATGTTCATGTCGTGGATGAATGACAGCGGCTTCTGGGTCGTGAGCCGTCTCAGCGGCATGACGGAGAAGGAAACACTGCGCACCTGGAGCGTGCAGCTCACGGCGGACTCGGTCATCGGTCTGCTGGTGACGCTCTTGATGAGCAAGCTGCTGCCGATGGTTTGAGGCTTGCGGTCACTTGGACAGCAAGATCTCGCGTTCGAGCTTTTTGATCCTCTCCATTTGCTCGCTTCGAGCGCGGGCGAGCATCTGGTCGTAGGATTCAGGCGGGAGGTTTCTCATCATGAGTGCCTTGGCGGCAATGGCTCGAACGGGGTAAAACTGCTCACGCTGGAGCCCACAGTCGCCGTTCACGACGAAATGCCAGTCGTTCATGGCGAGGCGGAACGAGTCAACCAGACGCGGGTCTCGAACGGGGAGCAGGGCTTTGGCGGCGGTGATCTTCAGAGCGGGAAAATCGTGGCCGTTCATCGCTCGTGCGGTGGGCTGGATGCTGTCGGCATCGCCGAGTGCCGCGGCGAAGGCGGTGAGCATGCCGCGAACCTCTTCATCGTTCTCGCGAGGGATGGTATCTTTGATCCATGGCAACAATCCGGGGCCGAGATCGAGGCAGCGTTGGAGGAGGGCGGCGCGTTTTCGCTCGGTGGGCAGTGTTTTTTGAGTGAAGGAGTAGTCGGCGTCGAAGTTGTCTGGATCGCATTCGTGGCGCACGGCCTCGAGGATGGGCTGCCACTCACTTTGCAAAATGGGCGACTTGCGCCACTGGAGCGTGAACGAGGTGATCAGGATGATCACGGTGGCGGTGAGGAGATGGTCCTTGCTCATGCTGCGTGAAACGGCCGGGCGGCGAAAAGCCTTGGAGGCTATTTTTTCGCGGCGCGGTCGAGGAAATCGCAAACCGCAGCGGCCATGGCCGCGACGCCGGTTTTGAGGGATTCCTCATCGCAGTCATACATGGGTGTGTGGCCGCCGTGGATGATGCCTTTCTCTTCGTTGGCCACGCCGAGGCGGAAGTAGAAGCCGGGGACGACCTGCGCGAAGTAGCTGAAGTCCTCGCCACCCATGCCGGGGATGAGCTCGATGACGTTCTTCTCGCCGCAGACGCGTTTGAAGGAGGGAAGGGTGGCGGCGACGAGATCGAGGTTGTTCTGGATGCTGGGATAGGTCTTGCGGTATTCCATCTCGTAGCTGGCGCCGTGGGCCTCGGTGATGCCTTTGAGGATGCGGTGCATCTGCTCGATGATACCATCGCGGAATTGGGCGTCGTAGGTGCGGACGGTGCCGCCGAGCTCAACTTTTTCGGCGATGATGTTTTCGCGGTCGCCGCCGTAGATGGTGCCGATGCTGATGACGAGGGGCTGGCGGGTGTTGGTTTGACGGCTTTTGATCATCTGCAGGGCCATGACGGCCTCGGAGGCGACGGCGATGGCATCGACGCCTTTGTGTGGTGTGGAGCCGTGGGCCATTTTGCCTTTGATGACGATGTGAAAGCGGTCGCTGTTGGCATTGTCGATGCCGGGTGTGTAGCCGATCTGGCCGGCTTTGAGGTAGTGAACGCCGTCATCGGTGACGCCGGCGGGCTGCACGACGGCGGTGGTGTGCAGGCCGAAGATGGCGGCGGGCTTGGGGTTCTCCATCACGCCTTCGGCGACCATGAGCTTGGCACCCCAATCGCCCTTGAAGGTGGCGGGCATGGCTTCTTCGGCGGGTTGGAAGATGAATTTGACGCTGCCGTGGACGAGGTCGCGATGCTTGGCGAGGAGCTCGGCGACACCCATGGCGCAGGTGGTGTGCACGTCGTGGCCGCAGGCGTGCATGACGCCGGGCACCTGCGAGCGGTAGGGCGTGCTGCGCAGTTCTTTGATGGGAAGGGCGTCCATGTCCGCCCGGACGGCGACGCAGGGTCCGTCGTGTGCGCCTTTGAGGATGGCGACGATGCCGTGCTTGGCGATGCCGGTCTTGATGTCGGTGATGCCGATTGATTTGAGGTGGGCTTCCACGCTTTTCGATGTGCGCGCTTCCTCGTTGGAGAGCTCGGGGTGCATGTGAATGTCCCGGCGGATCTCGACGAGCTTGGGAAACAGGGCCTCGATGCTCTTCTGGAAGATGGCATCGCGGTTTTCAGCCGTGAAGGCACTGGTGGCGGCGAGGAGGAAGAGGGCGATTCGCATGGCGGGTGCGATTACGGACTGAAATGGGGGAATTGGGAACTGAAAAGTGACGGATCGATGATGCCGCGAAGGCACAAAAAAGGGCGTGGAGGTGATCCACGCCCTTTTGGGAAGATGTTTGGAGTCGGAATCCGATTACGCCTGGAGGGCGACGGGGTCCACGTTCACGCGGCGGCCGTCTTTGTCGAAGCGGACGTTGCCGTCCACGAGGGCGAAGATGGTGTGGTCCTTGCCAATGCCGACGTTGCTGCCGGTGATCCACTTGGTGCCACGCTGGCGGAGGATGATGTTGCCGGCGATGACGGCTTCACCACCGAACTTTTTCACGCCGAGACGCTTGCTGTTGGAGTCGCGTCCGTTTTTGACGCTGCCTTGACCTTTCTTATGTGCCATGACGAGTGAGGGGGATGAGGTTTAAAGGGTGAATCAGGCGTTGATGGCGGTGATCTGGACCAGCGTGAGAGGCTGGCGATGGCCGCGGGTCTTGTGGAAGCCCTTGCGCTTGCGGAACTTGAAGGTGGTGGCCTTGTCTGCCTTGTGCTGCTTGAGCACCTTGGCGCTGACGCTGGCTCCGGCAACGGTGGGGGCACCGACGCGGATGTTGGAGCCTTCACCGGCGGCGAGGACTTGATCGAAGGTAGCGGTGTCGCCTTCGGCAACGACGAGCTTCTCGACGTCGAGCTTGTCGCCGACGGAGACCTTGTATTGCTTGCCACCAGTTTGGATGATTGCGTATGCCATAGCCTGAAAGAGGG
>CALMTT010000083.1 GCA_937872615.1 uncultured Verrucomicrobiaceae bacterium
GGGCAGTGTGAGCATCGGACAGACGCTGCCGGTGGCGCTTGACGTGCTTGTCAGCTCCAACCACGCCTCGGCGCTGGGGATCAAGTTTTCGAACACGTCCAGTTCGGTGATCACCATTCCCGCCGGGCAGACGACCGTCAGTTTCGATCTAGCGGTCAATGACAACAGCCTGCTGGATGGAGACAAACTCCTCACCCTAACCGCTAGCGTGCCAGGCTGGCCCGTGGCCTCCATGCCGCTCACCCTCGTGGACAATGAATCCCCATTGCTCAGCTTTAACAGCGACCCAATTGATCGTCGTGAGCAGGCAGGCTCCGGCTTCGGAGTCCGCATCCATTTCGGCGGCCAGCTCATCGCGCCACTCACCCTGACGCTGCAAAGCTCCGACGAGACCGAGGTGATCGTCACCCCCTCCCAGGTGACGGTGCCTGTCGGAAGCAGCTCCGTGGACATGACCTGCTGGCTTGTCGATGACGACCTCGTGGATGGAGCACAAAACCTCACCCTCACCGCTTCAGCGCCGGGCTTTGCCACGGGCACCAAGACAGCCACCGTCCGTGACAATGAACTCGGTCAGTTGGTCTGGGATCCTGTGCCTGCCTCGGTGGTCGCTGGCAGCGTTATCAACACGCAAGTCCGCGCGCAGACGATCGACGGCGATCCGCTGACCTTCACTGGCCAGATCACTTTCAGTGCTGGAGGCAGGCATTTGTCACCTTTGACGAAAACAGGCGATGGAGCCATTGCGTTGAGACTTTTCCAAGCTGGGAACACCATCGTCACTGCCAGCTCCGGCAGTATCAGCGGCAACTCAGGCAGCATCGAGGTGCAGGCTGGCCCGGCTGCCTCATTCCAGTGGTCACCACTTCCGACCACGATTCTGCAAAACAGCCCCGTCACGGCCCAGATCAATGCCTTGGATCTCTTCGGCAATGCGGCGACCGCTTACAATGGAACGGCCAATCTCAGCGCCGTGGCACCTTTCAGCGGTGCGCAAGTCGGCAGCGGCACTTACGCCAACAATGCGACGCTAAACACCGCACAACGGCAGGTCCGCACCCAATTCCTGCTGCGCTGGAATGAGATCGCCGGAACGGGCGGCGGCCCCATCACCGCCATCTCGCTGCACCTCCCCAGCCTCCCCCCGCGTGCCTTTGACGATCTCACCATCCGCGTGAAGCACTACACCCAGAGCACCGCCCCCAACTCTTGGGAGTCCACAGGATGGACAGTTTTACGCTCCGGCCCATGGATGCCGCAAACCGCCGGTTGGGTGGCGATTCCCGCTCAGAGCCCGTTTGCCTACGATGGCGTCTCCGGGCTCCTCGTGGACATCAGCTTCATGAACGACTCCGTCTCCGAGGCTTTCCTCGGCTATGAAACCTATGCTTCCGGTGGGTTCGCCTGGCAGTCGGGTGCGGGAACCGAGGCCTTTGGGCCTCCGACGACCTGGTCAGGCTCCAGCCCAGGGCTGGTGAATACCTTTCGCCCAAACATTCGCCTCGAGTATGGCAATCCGGTGAGCGTCACGCCCTCGGTCACCGGGGCGTTTGTGAACGGAGTCTGGAGTGGTGATGTCTCGCTCGCTGGGACCAGCGCGGCGAGCGCCTCCCTAGAGGCCACAAACGGGGCCATCACCTCCCGCAGCGCCAGTTTTGAGCTCGGCAGACTGCCCCTACAGCCTCCGAACATGCTGGCGGAGCCTGCATTCACTCCCGGACTATCCAACATTGTAGCCTGGGGCAGCGTGGCTGGGGCCGGTGAATACCGCGTGCAGCGTGCTACGGACGCCAGTTTTGTCTCCGTGCTCGCGGATAGCGGCTGGATCAGCGGAACGAGCCACTTTTTCGACTCGCTCTCCGATGACACCATCTACCGCTACCGCGTGAAGAACCGCCGGGCCGATGATGCCTCCGTGGAGAGCGACTGGAGCACCACGGTCGCATCGACCCAGGATGACAACACGCCCTCATTCGCGGTCTCGCATCTGAATGCGCAAAACGAGATTCAATCCATGCGGCCGACGATGGTGCTGCGCGGGAGCTATCTGGACGCGACCTCGGGTGGTTCGTTGACTTGCTCAGCCACGGTGTCCGGCGGTTTCTCGGCCATGCAAAATCTTTTATCGTTTGATGGCACAGCGAGAGGCACATGGAACACTACCATTCAGATGCCGGCGAGCGGTTCCACCACGGCCACCGTGACCGCCACCGATGCTGCAGGGCATTCGGTGCAGCAGGTCATCACGCTTGTCAGGCTCACCGATGCCGGTGGCGATGGTCTGGCAGACGAGTGGCAGCAAAGCGCTGGTCTGTTCTCCGCCGGCCTTTCGGCTGCCGACACAGGGCCGCTTGGTGATCCTGATGGCGATGGCATGAGCAATCTCATGGAACTGGCCTGCGGCACACCTCCGCTCGTGCCCGGCGGGAATAGCCAGACTTTCTCCCGCCAAGTGATCGTGCCCACCGGGCCCGTTATTGTCGGGTCGAGCAACATGAACAACGTCATCTCGTTTGACCGGCGACGTGGCGCAGCCAACGATTTCTCCTTCGTGCCTCAATCCAGCACCAGTCTCACCAGTTGGGCCGATGTCTCCTCCTTCACAGAAACCGTTGTTCCAAACCCGGATGGTCTCACCGAACGCGTGACATGGGCCATGCCTGAAAGCTCCGGCGGCTTCATTATCATCGGCATCGGAGGCGGACTCGGTGGTTCGGGCGGCTCCACAACGTCCACTGCGAAATTCTTTAGAACCAAAGTGTCCGTTTTGGCTCCGTGATCCCTGAAGTCTTGGGCCGATGAGGATGTGCTGTGACGACACCGCCGAGTTCGACAGCGCCACTTCCGCTCCTTTCGAGATCCACACAATGCCGCTGGTGAACGCCGAGAAGCCGAAAGCAAAGAAGCGGAAATAAAAAAGCCCGGTCGCTGGGCAACCGGGCTTCTTCAAAAACGAGATTTAAATCAATCCCCGCCACCGGCGACCTTTGGCGAGTTGCCGAGGGCTTCTTTGACAGCGGCGACGGCGTAGTCGCGGTTGAGCTTGGTGATCCAGCGGACGCTGATCTCCTTCGGGCAGGCGGCTTCGCACTCGTATTGGTTGGTGCAGTTGCCGAAGCCTTCCTTGTCCATCTGGCGGACCATGCCGAGCGTGCGGCGGTCCTTCTCGGGCTTGCCTTGGGGCAGCAAGTTAAGCTGACCGGCCTTGGCGGACACGAAGAGCATGGCGCTGGCGTTTTTGCACGCGGCCACGCAGGCGCCGCAGCCGATGCACGCGGCGGCGTCCATCGCGGCGTCGGCGACTTCTTTGCCAATCGGCAGTGCGTTCGCGTCCTGCGGCGCACCGGTGCGCACGGTGACGAAGCCACCGGCCTGCTGGATGCGGTCGAAGGCACCGCGATCGACGACGAGGTCCTTCACGACGGGGAAAGCCTTTGCGCGGAAGGGCTCGATCCAGATCGTGTCGCCGGTGCGGAACTTGCGCATGTGAAGCTGGCAGGTCGTCGTGGCTTTCTCAGGGCCGTGCGGCACGCCGTTGATCTGCATGGAGCACATGCCGCAGATGCCTTCGCGGCAGTCGTGGTCAAAAGCGACGGGTTCCTGGCCCTTCGAGATGAGGCGCTCGTTCACGATGTCCATCATTTCGAGGAACGAGGCATGATCCGGGATGTCCGGAGCATCGATGTCCTGGAAATGACCGGGCTGGCCTGCGTTCTGACGCCAGACTTTGAGGTGGAGGTTGAGTTGGGACATGAGAGGTGAGTTCGGTGAGAAATTAAGCCGCAAGCGCGAGGTGGTCGATCTCCTCGCTGATCTGCGCGATGTTGAGGTGAATCCATCGCGTGTCGCCGACGTAGTAGTCGAGCGCCTGCGTGGCACGCGATTTGAGCTGGGAGGAGGTGAAATAGCGATGCTGCGCCAGCGCGAGGATGTCCGCCCGGTCATTCGGCGAAAAGCGCGAGAGCTTCGAGACGGCCAGATCGAGCGGGCAGAAGACCAGCAGATGAATCAGACGGCGCTCATTGCCGATGCCTTCCCACTCCACGCAGTCGTCGCGATGGTCTGGATGCAGCAGGGCGAAGTTGTCGTTGTAAGTCGTGTCGAAGTAGATGCAGGACTGTTTTCCAGTCTCCCGCATGTAGTCGATGACCAGTTCCTCAAATGGAAGCATGAGCCGCTGGGAGAAAGTGGCGTCCACGTCATCGGTGTAGCGCGTGCCGCAATGATAATGAACCGCCATTCCGCCAGCGAGATACATTTCGACAGGGGCGCCAGAGAAGCCGCTCTCGCGCATGAAGACGTCGATGCGGTCCATCATGCGGCTCATCGCATCCGTGAGCTCTGGATGAAGCTTATGCATGGCTCAGCCTCCTTTTGAGAGAGTTGGCAAAGCGGGGACAATCAAAGCGCAAAGCGCGTGCTAGTGTCCCAAAGGTCGTTTCGGCTCCTCCGAGAAGTTTTTTGGCTGTTTCACGCAAACCGCTCTCATGGCCGAACCAGTCCACACCGGCGAGAAAGAGGCATACAGCGGCCATTTCACGCTTTTCGACCTGCTCGAACCGCGTCCACGCGTCCGCGCAGAAGTCTCCGCGCTGTGTGGCGCAGAAACTCAGCAGTTCGGACTCGGATTCGCGGGTCATGGCGGTCTTGATGCGGCTTATTTATAGCTGCGGACGGCGAGGTGGACTTCTTCGAAGGTCAGCGGCTCTTTGTTGAGCGTGGGTTTGCTGAAGTCGCCGGTGTATTCCCAGGCGGCGGCGTAGCTGAAGTTTTCGTCGTCGCGTTTCGCCTCGCCATCGGGGTATTGATGCTCGGTGCGGAAGTGACCCCCGCAGCTTTCCTCACGCGTGCGGGCGTCGAGGCAAAGAAGCTCGGCGAACTCCATGAAATCGGCCACACGTCCGGCTTTTTCGAGCTCGGGGTTGCAGGCGTCGCCGCTGCCGGGGACGAAGACGTTCGCTTTGAACTCCTCGCGCAGTTCGGGGATGCGCTTGAGCGCCTCGGTGAGGCCGGCGTGATCGCGGGCCATGCCGCACTTGTCCCAAACGAGGAGACCGAGCTCGCGGTGGAAGCTGTCCACGCTGCGCTTGCCTTTGTTATTAAGGAAGCCCTTGGTCTGCGCGGTGCAGACTTCGAGCGCTTTCTTGAACTCCGGATGGTCGGCGGTGACGCTGCCGGGCTTCTGATGCACGAGGTAGTTCGCGATGGTCGTCGGGATGACGAAATAACCATCCGCGAGACCCTGCATGAGCGCCGAGGCACCGAGACGGTTCGCGCCGTGATCGGAGAAGTTCGCCTCGCCCAGCACGAACAGCCCCGGCACGCTGCTCTGCAGGTTGTAATCGACCCACAGTCCGCCCATCGTGTAGTGGACGGCAGGATAAATGCGCATCGGGACTTTGAGCGGGTCTTCGGCAGTGATGCGCTCGTACATCTCGAACAGATTGTCGTACT
>CALMTT010000084.1 GCA_937872615.1 uncultured Verrucomicrobiaceae bacterium
GAATCCCTCGACAGCGCCCATTCCGCGAGGGATTCGTGGAATTTCCTCGGCAGTATGTGTTCCAGACTGCGGCATATTCGAGACGTTTGCGGAATCCCCCGCCGTCCACTGCCCCTGGTCGGCGCTCTCTGCATGTTCCGGACACGGAACCCGGACGGGGGCCTAGGCGTTGTGGCTCGGGAGGAATCCTAACGGAAGCCTCTCTGGTCCCCCATGCCTGCATCACCTGGAGTCCGCCGTCGTGAATTCCCTGCAAGATCCGTCCAATCCGACCGACCTCGAAGAAGTTCAAAAGCGCCTGGCGGCCCTGGCAGTCGAGAATGCGCGGCTGAAGGCCCTGGTGGACCAGGGACTGGCCGGGCGGCACTACGTCACCAACATCGACCTCGCCTGGCTGCGGGGTGCCGACTACTACGCGGTGCCGTGGCGCGGCCGGTGGGAGACCGAGCTGGGCGGGGTGCTGCTCGGCCACGCCGTCCACCTGCTCGACATGGCGGTGCTCGTGCTCGGCCCTCCGGTGGCGGTGTCGGCCCGGGTGGCCACCCTGGTCAACGACATCGACACCGAGGACTGCGCGGTGGCCACGCTGCGCTGGGCCGACGGGTCGCTGGCGTCGCTGTCGGCCACGCTCGGCTCGGCGGTCGAGCTGAGCCGCCACCGGTTCACCTTCGAGCACCTGACCGCCGAGTCCGGCACCGACCCGTACACCAACAGCTTCGACCCGTGGACCTTCACCGCGTCGCCCGGCCACGAGGGGGCGGTGGCCGAGGTGCTCGACCGGTTCGTGCCGCGGACCGAGGACTACATCGGCCAGTTCGAACGGTACGCCGACGCCCGTGCGGCCGGGGCGCCGCCGCCGGTCACCCTGGCCGACGCCCGGGTCATGCTGGAGCTGGTGACCGCGCTGTACCGCTCCAGCCGCGAGGGTCGTGAGGTGGCGCTGCCGCTGGCCGACGACGACCCGATGCTCGACGGGTGGGCGCCGTGACCCCGGCGCGTCGGTCGGTCGACGGGGGCGACGGCACCGTCACCGTGGCCGACCGCTTCACCTACGCCTGGGGCGATCGCCGCCGTCCTCGCATCCACCCGCTGCGCACGCCGGCCGGCCACGTCCTGAGCCGCGACGAGCCCGAGGACCACCCCTGGCACCACGGCCTGTGGTTCACGATCAAGTTCGTCGACGGCGACAACTTCTGGGAGGAGCTCCCGCCCTACGGGGTGCTCCGCCACCGGGAGCGGCCCGTGATGGACGGCGACGATGCGGGCACGGTGTCGATCGTCGGCACCCTCGACTGGACCCGGCCCGATCGGGAGACGGTGGCGATCGTCGAACACCGGACGGTCGCCTACGTGCCGCTCCGGGAGGACGCCTACGCCGTCGATCTCGACACCACGCTCGTGGCACAGGCCGACCTCCGCCTCGACCGCACCCCGTTCACGACCTGGGGTGGCTACGGCGGGCTGACCCTGCGGGGCGCCGGGGACCTGGTCGACACCACCCTCACCCTGGCCGACGGCGAGCTGCGGCTGACCGACGCCGACGGTACGCGCATGCTCGCCACCGACGCGCAAGCCAACGGCGCCCGGTCGTACTGGGGGCTCGGCCACGCCCTGCTGATCGACGACTTCTACGCCCGGCTCGACGACCCCGAGCCGTTCTGGCTCACCCCTGACGTGGGCCTGGGCGCCCTGCGCGTGCTGCGGACGACCTACGCCCAATCGGGGCTGTTGCCCGACGGCACCCCGCTGTAGGAACTCATGCCGGTCGAGCTTGTCCAGACCCGTTGCGGCACGGGATTTCGACAAGCTCAACCAACGGCCCCGGCCGGTTGATCAGCGCCTCCCTGCCGAGAGGGTCTCGACAGGCTCGACCAACGAGAGCCCGACAAGCCTCACCATCGATAACCACCCATTTCGAGAAAGCTGCCACCCATGGCCCACCTGGAACTCAACCCCGACCGTGTGCTGCCGAGCGACCCGACGGTGCGTCCGCTCGCGCGCCAGATCTACGCGTCGGTGAAAGACCTGCCGATCATCTCGCCGCACGGGCACGTGCCCGCTCAATGGCTGGCCGACGACGAACCGTTCGGTGATCCGACGTCACTGCTGCTCACCCCCGACCACTACGTGAATCGGCTGCTGCACGCCAGCGGGGTCAGCCTGGCCGACCTCGGGGTGGGGCAGAGCACCTTCACCCCAGAGCAGGCGCGGGCCGCGTTTCGCCACCTCTGCACGCATTGGACGGTGTTTCGCGGCACCCCGGTTCGGTTCTGGTTCGAGAGCGAGCTGGCCGAGATCTTCGGCATCGATCTGATGCCGTCCGCCGACACCGCCGACGAGATCTACGACGCCATCGCCGCCCAACTGGTCACCCCCGCGTTCAGGCCGCGGGCACTGTACGACCGGTTCGGCATCGAGTTCATCGCCACCACCGACGACCCCTGCGACGATCTGGCCTCGCACGCCAAGCTGGCCGCCGACCCGACCTGGACGGGCACGGTCGCGCCCACGTTCCGTCCGGACAAGTACCTGGAGCCGGCCGCGGCGGGTTGGAACGACCTGATCGACCGGTTGGGCGAGGTGAGCGGCGTCGACACCGGCAGCTACGCGGGGTGGCTGGCGGCGATGGAGAACCGCCGCGCGTTCTTCAAGGCGAACGGGGCGGTCTCGACCGACCATTCGCACCGCGACGCACGCATCGAACCCATCGACGATGCCGAGGCCGACCGGCTGTACGCCCTGGCCCGGGCGGGACGAATCAGCGCCGCCGAGGCCGACACGCTGCGCCGCAACTTCATGTTCGCCCAGGCCCGCATGGCCGCCGACGACGGCCTGGTGATGACCCTGCACCCGGCGGTGTACCGCAACCATCACACGCCCACGTTCGACACCTACGGCGCGGACGTCGGCTGCGACATTCCGATGGCGGTCGAATACACCAACGCGCTGCAGCCGGTGCTGGCCGCGTTCGGCACGTCACCCGGGTTTCACCTGGTGCCGTTCACCATCGACGAGACGGTGTACTCGCGTGAACTCGCGCCGCTGGCGGGCTTCTACCCGTCGGTGTTCGTCGGGGTGCCGTGGTGGTTCATCGACGCCCCCGAGGCGATGGCCCGGTTCCGCGGCGCGATCACCGAGACCGCCGGGTTCACCCGCACGTCCGGCTTCATCGACGACACCCGGGCCTACCTGTCGATTCCGGCCAGGCACGACCTGAGCCGTCGGGTCGACTCGGGCTACCTCGCCAAGTTGGTGGGCGAGCACCGGCTCACCCTCGACGAGGCGCTCGAAGCCGCGCACGAGCTCGTGGTCGGCAACCCGAAGCGGGCGTTCAAGCTGTGGTGTTCGAGACCCTCGACCGCCCCACCGGGCTATCCAAGGCCATCGGCATGCCGGGCAGGGCCGAGGACTACTTCGACATCCGCGGGTTGCTGCCGCGCTTTCGCGAGCGGGAATTGCCCGACGTCGGGTTGTTGCGTGTGGCCGACGCCGAAACGGGCGCCATCAAGTGGATAGATACCAGCGATTCGGCTTTTCGCCGGCGGTATACCCAGCGGTTCGAAGAATTGGTAGCCCGCACCGAAGAATTGTTCCGCCGCGCGGGCGCCGACCGCCGCGGCCTCGGTGGGGGTGGCCAGGCCCATCACGATCGATCCCAGCACGGCCAGGATGAGGACCATCAGCGGGAAGAAGCTGGTGAGCAGCATCTTGAAGATCTCGAGCCGGGCGAAGCTCAGCACCCCGTAGAAGAGCGTGAGCGCGGCCACGCCCACGCCCACGAAGATCCAGAAGCCGCGAGGTGCCTCCAGGGGCTGGGCCGGCGTGGCAGGCGCTGCAGACGCCGTGCCACCCGGAGCGGTCTTCATCGCTGACGCCCCACGCGGTGCGGTGCACGGGATTGGTAAAATCGGACTCTTCGACGAGGCGGTCCCAGCCGTTGTGCGAGACGTAGCTCTTGATGAAGTCGAAGGTGCCGCGGCCGGCGTAGCAAAAGAGCGTGTTGTAGCCATCGCGCTTCAGCACGCGGGCGATGGTCTCGACGTTTTCTGATTTGTCACGGGCGAGAATGCTGTCTCCGGGCAGGGGCGGGATGCTGGAAAAGATGGCCTCCATGCCGCGGATGGTGCGGTTTCCATCAGCGAGGATGCGTGTGAAGAGCAGGCCCTCCTGTGCGGCGAGTGCGTCCATGCGTGGCGTGAGCGTGTGCGCCTTGCCATTCACATTGCGGCCGAGGCAGCCCCAGAACTCGCTGCCAAAGCTCTCTTCGGCGATGATGCACACATTGCGTTTCGGTTTGGAGGCATCGCCGGCGATTTCGCGCACGAGAGAGTCACGCGCGGTCTTCAGCCAAATGTCCTCGGTCTCTTGCGTCATCGGCTCAGGCGGCAGGGCGGGAGGCTCGGGGAAGGGAAAGTCAGCGCCAGGCTCCGCGAGAACCTTTCGGGCACGAACGAAGGCCTCGCGGCGGTCCATGGTGCGGTAAAAGGCCTTGTAGTCGAGGTTTCGCGACCATGCGGCATAGGCGGCGCTGGCCCACCCATTGTCCGCGAGCTGGTTGACCACGCGTTGACGGCTGAAGGAGGTCTCGCCGCTGAAAATTGTCTGATGCGCCACCAAGCAGGCGAGGGCGTAAAAGCCGATGAACTTCACTTTCGAGCTCCAAACGAGCGCATCCCATGCTGGCGGACATTTCTTGAATCCGAGCCAGGCGATGCCTACACCACCCAGCAGGCACGAGGCGATGATGAGAGGCAACGGATAGCTCTCCCGCAGGTTGGTGAAGACCTCATGCGGGTAGATGAGGTAGTCGATGGCGACGGTGTTGAAGCGGCTGTCGAACTCATCGAAGAAGAACCACTCGCTGATGACGAGGAAGACGCCAACGGTGCACCCCACGGTGATGGCGATGCGGAAGAGCACCTTCCACACCGGTTTCCACGCACGGATGCCGAACAACTTCAGCACCAGCACAGGCACAGCGGCAACAATCGTGGTGAGGAAGGCACTGAAGGCGATGAGCACCATGCTGCCGATGAGTGCCCACACGAGGTCGGTGTGCAGTCCAGCGAGAAGCAGCATCAGCGTCTCTGAGAGCGTGGTTTCACTGGGAGCAAAGCGCCACCACAAGGCGAGACGCAGCAGCGTCCAGCAAAAGAGTGCAATGCCCGCGAAGAATAGCGGAAAACGGATTCGGGTAATCATGCGCGTAATGATCTGGCGTGGTTCCTTGTCGCCTTGCACGCCAATTGCCAAGTTACCGTGCGGTAATGTGAGGCCGGTTTCAAAGCTTGCCTCCAAACGGCCACTTCGACATGAGCCACACGGTGATGGTGTGGTTGTTTTCCCACACGACACCGCCACGACGCTGCACGGTCTGCTCCATGAAGCCGATCTCGAGCTTCGTGGTGGGCGTGAGCTGGCGGCCGATGCCGATGAAGGCGCGGTTTTGATCGAGGTAGTTCATGGAGACGTTCGAACCGAAGTTGAAGAACACCTCGTCCCAAAGAGCGAGATACCACATCTTGTCCGACGAAAGGGGGACGGACGTGCGCAGCATGTAGCGGATGCGGTTTTCGTAGCGCCAGTTCGTGACATCACCGGTCACGGCGCTGACTTCGCCGATGCGGCGCTGCTCCAGGCGGAGGCGGTGCGTCCAGTCCAGACCGAGCCATTTGTGAGTGTAGGCCGCCTGTTCCCAAAGACGGTGCTCAGGGAAGTCCTGAGGCACTCGGATGTCGCCATAAGGATAGGTTTCCACCCAGGCGTAACCGGCGCTCAGCGTCAAAGCAGGGCTGATGGTATAATTGAGGCCCGGACGCAGCAGGAGCTGCTGCCAGTGCTCGCCATAGTCGGAGCGTCGGAACTGCGATTCGAGATGCAGGCTCCACTTGCTGCCGGTGTAGAAGGGATGGTCGCCGACGTAATTGAGCCACAGGTTCTGGTTCGACTCGGTGTGGTCAGCCGCGGCACAGCCGAGGGTGGTGACGAGAATGCTGAAGACAGCAAGGAGGGCCTTTTTCATGGGGGTGGGCATGGGTTGGGGGCTGGCGGCGGTGCTGCCGGGCACCGCCGCCATGGTTTAAGCTGTGTTTTACACCAACGAGATCGAAGTCCCTCAGGCCGTCTTCAAACGGGCCGCCTGGGGATGCGAGGAGACGGGCTTGTGCTCATCGAGTCCGGCGAGGATGAGCTCGCGGTTTTCAAGTTTCCAGTCCTGGGCCATCTCCTCGAGTTTTTTGATGACCGAGTGATCGATGAAATGCGTGTTGGAGAGGTCCACCTGCACTTTCGGATGATGGCGGAGCTCCAGGAGCTTTTTACGCATCGGCAGCCAGTTGCTGAAGATGAGCGATTTCTGCACTTCGACCACCGGATGGTCGGCGTCACCGGTTTTGACCTCAGCGTGCGGCTTGAAGAGATTGCCCACGCTGACGCCTGCCATGCAGTGGAGGATCATTTTCACAACGATGCCCGCAGCGATGCCGATGAGCAGGTCCGTGGCGAGCGTGGCGATGAGCGTGACGATGAAGACGACGAGTTGGCCCTTACCGACCTCCAGCATGTGATGGAATTCCTTCGGCGAGGCGAGGTTGTAACCGGTGAAGACGAGCATGCCGGCGAGGGCGGCAAGCGGGATGTGATTCAGCAGCGCGGGCACGCTGGCGACGAGCACGAGGAGGAAGGTGCCGTGCCAGAAGTTCGCCCAGCGGGTGCGAGCGCCGTTGTTGCGGTTCGCGCTGGAGCGAACGATTTCGGAAATCATCGGCAGGCCGCCGATGAAGGCCACGAGCGTGTTTGCGACGCCGACGGCGAGCAGATCGCGATTCAAATCGGTGCGGCGCTGCCAGGGATCGAGCAGATCGACGGCCTTCGCGCTCAGCATGGACTCCAGCGAGCCCACAAGGCAGAACATGATGATCCATTTGATGCTCGCCCCGCTGAAGATGGCGCTGAAGTCGGGCCCTTTGATGCCATCGAGGATGTTCATCGGCAGATTCACCAGCGCATCAGGTCCGACGACGTAATCGTGGCCGTGGAATTGATACATGTGCTTGTGCTCAAGGTCGAAGTAGTAGCTCAGCGGCACGGCGATGAGCAGCACGATGAGCGGTCCGGGGATGGACTGCACGAGCTTGTTTTTGATGAAGAGTCGCGCAAACAGCAGCGTTACGGCGATGAGGCCGATCAAAGCGAGCTCCGGATTCATGTTGTGAATGCTCTCCGGGATCTCCGCGAGCAGTTCGAGCGGCTCTTTCGCATGCGCGGCCACGCCGAGGGCGACGTGGATCTGTTTCGAGATGATGATCACGCCGATGGCGGCCAGCATGCCGTGCACCGCGGCCACCGGGAAGAACTCACCCAGCGTGCCGAGGCGGAAGGCACCGAAGAGAATCTGGATGCAGCCGGACACCACGCCGATCGCGAGGGCTTTTTCATAGCCGAGCTCGTTCACCGTGCCGAGCACGATGGCGATCATGCCCGCTGCGGGGCCTTTGATCGTGAGCTCGGAGTTGCTCATGAAGGGCGCGAGGATGCCGCCGACCACCGCGGTGAAGATCCCGGCGATCGCGGGACATCCGCTGGCCTTGGCAATGCCGAGGCAGAGTGGCAGGGCGATCAGGAAGACGAGGAAGCCGGAGAGCATGTCCTTGCCGAGATGCTGTTTGAAGCCTGCGAAGTTGCCGACGGGCTTGGGGCCGGCGAGGGGTGCGGAGGGGGCGGGAGCGGACATGGTGCGTGATGAGTGCGTTTGGGGACGCTGCGATTTACGCACAGGGCATGCCATCCAAAACATCCCCTCGGCAGGGTAAAATGCATCCGGTCCCGGGGGATGCGACACGGCCTCACCGACATGGCCTTTACGAAGGGAAAAATACCTCCACGCACAAGCCTCCCCCCGGCGGGGACAAAATACCCCCTGCCAAAGGGATGGCGATGGCATGGAAGATGCCGTTTACTGGGCAAAATCCCTCTTTCCGTGTCTCACTCTCATTCACCAGCATCCTCCGAACGCCGCGAGCATCTCCAGCATGTGCTCGACCATGCGGCGCACTATTTGCCCACGCAGGGCCCGATCGGTGTTTTCGTGCATCACAACACGCTGCATGCCTTTCAGCATCAGGAGTTCGAGCCGTCGGTGCAGGAGGCAGCGCAGCTTTTCAAAGCACAACCCTTCCTCGCGGAGGAGACGTATCAAAATGATCGCGCCCGCGGTCGCATCCTCGATCAGGACATTGATGACGTGCTCTCCCGCGAGCCGGATGCGGAGATTTTGCCGGGACAACTCACGCGCAGGCAGCTTCGTCGTGCGTTGCTCATTCCGGGCGTGCGTCGCGTGAATGGCATCGACATCGCTTGGGCCATCGAAGAGGGCGACTGGCTCGAAAACTTCCGCCATGATCTGCCGCCTGCCGCCGCGCATCAACTCACCGGCGACACGCCGAAGGAACTCTGGGACGTGTGCCTCGCCCGCGTGCCAAAGCACACGCCTCCGGCTCCTGGCGTGCCCAAACGCCCGCGTGAGGCTGTGATAGCCGAAAAGGGCATCGATCTCGATTTGATCGTTAATCCGCCACTCATCCGCCTCACCGGCGCGTATCTCGATCAAGGCATCGCCTACTGGCCGATGCCGCTGCGCGAGGAGGGACTGCTCGCCGCGTCGCGCAAAATCATGTCGCAGCCGCTTTCCATCGCGAGAAAGCACCTCACGCTCGTCGGCCGCGAGTATCGCCGCCAGATGGAGCGGAGCATGAGCGCCGAGGATGTCGTCATGGATGCGCTGGAGCGTCTCGCGGTCTTCCCGAGCGAATGGGAGGATTTTCTCATGGCGGAGCTCATCGCGCTGCCTGGCTGGGCGGGCATGATCCGCATGCTGGAGAACGATGTCACGCTGGCTCCGCACGACCGCGTGAAGTGCTCGCTGATGGAATTCCTCGCGCTGCGCCTCACCTACACGCTCGCCGCGCTGGAGGACATCATGGGCGACACCACCACCTGGCGTGCCGTGAAGATCATGCCGCACAAAGTGGACCCGCTGACGCCTGTGGCACGCTTTTTCGATGCTGCGCAGCTCCTCGGTTTGCAGAGCAGCGTGCTCGCCCGACTGCCGGAGGATCAATTCAACGCGCTGCTGCATGAAGTCGCCGCGTGCAATGAAGTCGAGCGCCGCCGCCTGCTGCATCTCGCGTATGAGCGCCGTCACGAGCGCCGCATCCTCATCCCGCTCGCGAAACATCGCGCCATGCCGAATCCGATGCCGGAAACGGACCGTCTCGCCGCACAGATCATCTTTTGCATCGACGAGCGCGAGGAATCGATCCGCCGTGCGCTCGAAGAAGTCGATCCAAGCATCGAAACCGTCGGCGCGGCCGGCTTTTTCGGCGTCGCCATCGATTACGCGGGCATCGACGACGCGGGCGGTGTCTCGCTTTGCCCCGTGGTCGTCAAACCGGGCCACTCCGTGCGCGAAGTGGCCGTGGAGGATCACTCGCACCTTCATGAGCGCCGTCAGAAGCGGCGCAACGCTTGGGCGAAGATCACGCGCAATGGCTTCATCTCCTCCCGCACGCTCGTGCGCGGCTGGATCAGCACCGCGTGCCTCGGCTTCCTCTCGCTCTTCCCGCTCATCTTCCGTGTCTTGAGCCCGCGTGAGTATGGAAACCTCATCAAGAAGCTCAACCGCGCGTTCCTGCCCACGCCGAAGACGGAGGTCACCTTCATGCGCGACGATCCGGAGTCACGCCACGCCACCAGCGGGCTGCTGCACGGCTTTACCGAGCAGGAAATGGCCGACCGCATCTACACCGTGCTCGGTTTCGCCGGCTTGCACAAAGCGCACGCGCGTCTCGTCGTCATCCTCGGCCATGGCAGCACCAGTTTGAACAATCCGTATGAGTCCGCCTACTGCTGCGGTGCCTGCGGCGGCCGCACCGGTGCGCCAAACGCCCGCATCTTTGCCATCATGGCGAACCGTCCCGGCGTGCGCGAGGCGCTGCGAGCGAAAGGCGTCATCATTCCCGAGGACACGTGGTTCCTCGGCGGCTACCACGACACGTGCAGCGACGACATCGAGTTCTTCGACGTCGATCTCATGCCGGAGACGCATCACGGCGATCTCAACCGAGTGAAGCAGTCGCTCGACAAAGCTCGCGTGCTGAATGCCGATGAACGCGTGCGCCGCTTCGGCACCGCCGGCCCCGGCGTGCGTGGCGAGCGTGCGCTGCGCCATGTGCAGGCCCGTGCCGAGCACATCGCCGAGCCACGTCCCGAATACGGCCATTGCACGAACGCCGTCGCCTACGTCGGTCGCCGTGAACACACGCGTGGCCTCTTCATGGACCGCCGCGCCTTCCTCATCAGCTACGACGCCACGAAAGACGCCGACAACAACGCGCTCGCCCGCGTGCTCGGTGCTGTCATCCCCGTCTGCGGTGGTATCAGCCTCGAATACTACTTCTCCACCGTCGACAACGAAGTCTGGGGCGCGGGAACGAAGCTCCCGCACAACATCACCGGCCTCGTCGGCGTCATGAACGGCTTCCAGGGCGATCTACGCACCGGCCTGCCCGTGCAAACGGTCGAGATTCACGAACCCGTGCGCATCCTTTTCGTCGTCGAAACCACCCCGCAGCGCCTCATGAGCGTCATCAAGGCGAACAAGGAACTCGTCGAATTCGTCTGCAACCGCTGGATCCGCATCGCCACCATGGACCCCGACGACGGCCACATCGAAATCTACCGCGGCAACGACGTCTTCGAGCCCCTCACCGGCGACGAAGAACCTCTGCCTGTCACGCCAAACTCCATGCACTGGTATCGCGGCAAGATGGATCACCTCCCGCTCGCCCGCATTGAGCCCAAGCTCGCGAAGGCGGCGTGACAAGCTTCACATTTAGACCCCGCGATACCGCTGGATGAATTCTTGTGGCGTTTGTGGACAACGTCGCTGTGTCCATTGTGTGGCCTTCGACCCGCCCAAGGACATGCTAGGGGCGGATGGACAGCTTCTTTCGATCAGCCGCGAACGCGTTCGACGTTCGCACCGAGGGCGGCGAGCTTGTCGTCGAGGTGTTCGTAGCCGCGGTCGATGTGATAGAGGCGGTTGATCTCGGTTTTGCCTTCGGCGACGAGGCCGGCGAGGACAAGGGCGGCGGAGGCGCGGAGGTCGGAGGCCATGACGGGTGCGCCTTTCATGGGCACGCCGCCACGGATGCGGGCGGTGGCGCCTTGCAGGTCGATGTTGGCTCCCATGCGCTTCATTTCAGCGCAGTGCATGAAGCGCTGAGGGAAGATGGTCTCGGTGATGGTGCTGGTGTCCGGGATGACGCAGGCGAGGGCGCACATCTGGGCCTGCATGTCGGTGGGGAAGCCGGGATAGCAAAGCGTGGTGAGGTCGAAGCCCTTGGCGTTTGGATTGGGGCGGACGGTGATGCTGTCCTTGGTGATCTCGAGCGGGAAGCCGCATTTCACCATAGCATCGGTGATGGCTTTCATGTGCTCGGGCATGACTCGCTTGAGCGTGACGCCTTCGCCAAGCATGGCGCCGGCGACGAGGAAGGTGCCGGCCTCGATGCGATCCGGGATGACGATGTGCTCGGCGCCGTGGAGTTCCTTCACGCCTTCGATGACGATGCGGTGGGTGCCTGCGCCTTCGATTTTGGCACCCATTTTGATGAGAAAGTTGGCGAGGTCTTCGACTTCGGGCTCGGCGGCGGCGCCTTCGATGATGGTGGTGCCTTTGGCGAGCACGGCGGCCATCATGACGTTGTCGGTGCCGAGAACAGTGGAGCCGTGTTTGCCCATCAAATTCATGGGGCCGCCTTTGAAGCCTTTTTTGGCATTCACATGGATGTCGCCGCCATCGACGATGATTTGAGCTCCGAGGGCTTCGAGGCCTTTGAGGTGGAGGTCAACGGGCCTGTCACCGATGACGCAGCCGCCGGGCAGGGAGACGGTGCATTTTTTCAAACGGCCGGTGAGAGGCCCGAGGACGCAGATCGAGGCCCGCATCTTCCGCACGAGGTCGTAAGGGGCGATGGATTTGATCTTCTCGGCCTTCACGACGACGACGCCGGAGGCTCGCTCTACCTCGGCTCCGAGTTCGCCGAGGATTTGCAGCATGTAATTGGTGTCCGAAAGGTCGGGAACGCGGCGGATGGTGCAGGTGTCCTTGGTGAGAAGGGTGGCGGCAAGAATGGGCAGTGAGCTGTTTTTCGAGCCGCTGATGTTGACGCGGCCTTTGAGCGGGGTGCCGCCGTGGACGATGAGCTTTTCCATGATGAGGAAGGCTTTCTGCCGCGATTTGAGGTGCGGGCAAGGGAATGTTTGGAAGTAGAGCGTGAGCCGTTCCGAGTTCCGAAACGTCAGACGAGGCGCTTAGCGCTTTGAGCGGTCGTTGAAGGCGGCGACGACGCGTGCGGCCTCGCGGTTTTCGGCCTTCTCTTTGAGGTCGTGGCGCTGGTCGGCCTTGTTTTTGCCTTTGCCGATGGCGACCTGGATTTTGATGCGCGGGCCTTTCCAGTAGGCCTTGAGCACGGGGAGGGCGAGGCCCTTCTGGTGCGCGGCGGCGTCGAGCTTCATGATCTCGCGCTTGTGCAGGAGGAGGCGGCGGGAGCGGCGTGGCTCGTGGGTCTCGTGGCTGGCCTTGTCGTAGGGCTTGATGTCGCAGCCGTAGAGCCAGACCTGGCCACGCTCGACGCGGGCGAAGGCGTCGGAGAGGTTCATGTGGCCCTGGCGGATGGATTTGACCTCGGTGCCACGCAGTTCGAGGCCGGCCTCGTAGGTCTCGAGGATGTGGTAGTCGCGCGGGGCTTTGCGGTTGGATGCGATCTCGGACATGCGCGGGATAAAAAATGGGTCCGATGCGGCGCACGGGACCCATTTGGGAAACGATGATCTGGCCGGCGTGCCGGGAGGGGATCAGTTGTCGTCGATGTTCAGCGGGGTGATCTTGCCCTGAATGATCTCGAGGAGGGCGAGATCGGCGTCACGCAGTCCGGGACGGCGATCAACGAGGGGAGAACGACCGGAGGCGATCTGACGGACCCGCTTGGAGACGAGATTGATCAAGATCGGATACTCAGTGATGTGCTTGGCGGCTTCTTCGACGAGGTCAGCTCTCATATGGGTAGGGACGGGCGGGCTCAGGTTTTTGAGGGGGCGGAGAGTAGTGGTCTCCGGGTAGGTAGCAAACGAAATGTGGCCGGATTTGCGGTTGATGCGGGAAGGGGGCTGTTGTCTCGTCGCGCCCGGTCGCAGGCGACCCCAACCTTTAAACCAACCTCATCAGCATGAAGAAAGTCGGCATCGGAATCATCGGCGGTGGCCTCATGGGCCGGGAAATGGCGAGTGCGTTTGCCCGCTGGTGCGCCCTGACGGATGTGGAGGTGATGCCGGAGCTGGTGGCGGTGGCGGACCTCGTGGAGGACGTGCGGAACTGGTTCCGCCGGGTGCCTTCCTGCACCCAGATCACGGGGGATTATCATGAGTTGCTGGCGAATCCGGCGGTGGAGGTGGTGTATGTGGCGGTGCCGCACAACCTGCACGAGAGTATCTATTTGGACGTGCTGGCGGCGGGCAAGGATCTTTTCGCGGAGAAGCCGTTCGGCATCGATCTGGCCTCGGCGCGGCGGATTCATGAGGCGGGCGAGAAATCGGGGCGTTTTGTGCGCTGCAGCTCGGAGTTTCCCTTCCTGCCGGGTGCCCAGCGGGTGATGCAAGTGGCGCAATCGGGCAAGCTGGGCCGCGTGCTGGAGGTGGTGAGCGGCTTTCACCATAGCAGTGACCTCGATTCCACGAAGCCGGCGAACTGGAAGCGCAAATCGGCCACCTGCGGCGAAATCGGCGTTCTTGGAGACTTGGGCATGCATGCCTGCCACATCCCGCTGCGGCTCGGCTGGAAGCCTTCGCGGCTGTTTGCCCAGCTACAGAAGGGGTATCCGCAACGGCCGGATGGCAGGGGCGGCATGGCGGTCTGTGACACCTGGGATAATGCTTTGCTCCACTGCTGGACCTCCATCGATGGCCAGGAGGTGCCGCTACGCCTCGAAATGAAGCGCATGGCACCGGGGGAGACGAATTCGTGGTTCGTGGAGGTGCTTGGCACCGAAGGAGGCGTGCGCTACAGCACAAAGGAACCGAAGACGCTGTGGCTCTTCGAGAACGGCAAGGAGCAGTTTTGGAAGAAGACGGACCTCGGCTTCGGGATGCCCTTCAAGACGGTGACCGGGGGCATTTTCGAGCCGGGCTTCCCTGACATGATCCAGCAGATGTGGGCGGCCTTCCTGATGGAACGTGCTGGCTTGCTCGGCGGCCGCTTTGGCTGCGCCACGCCCGCCGAGGCGGTGGCCACGCACGAGATCTTTGCCGCGGCGCTGGCCTCGCAAGCTTCCGGAAACGCGGTGTCGCTGTGAGTCAGCGAGGGATAGGGGTATTGTCGACCTCGGCGATGATCGACGGATAGTCCGCCAACTGCACCAACTGGATGCGGTAGCGCTCCGCGATGGCATCGGCCTCGGATTCCGGGTAGTCATCGCGGTAGTACACCTCCTTCACGCCGTAGGCGCAAAGCATCTGCATGCAACTGGTGCAGGGTTTGGTGGTGCAGGCGACCAGTTTGACGTTTCCGCGGGTGAAAAGGCTGCAAAGGTTCACCTCGGCATGGAGCATGAATTTCCGCCGGGCATCCCGGTCGCTCCAAAACGATTGATCCGGGTCGTATCCGGGGGCCAAGCCGTTGTAGGCCGTGCCAATGACCCGGTTGGCAAAATCAAAGGCCACCGCACCAACCTTCCGAAACGGGTCCTCCGACCTCAAGCTCGCGACGTGGGCCAAGGCCATGGCATATTCGGGGATCGTGAGGCGGGAGCGGTGTTCAGCAGAGGTGGGCATGTCGGATCAAACAGGCGGTGACGAGGCATTCGTCAACATCACAGGTGCCTGAGAAAGATGAATTGTTTATTTGAACACTTCCAAAATTGGTTCAAAAGAACAGTCTATCGAACTCTTCATGATTACAATGCCGACCGCTCGAATTCCTCGCATTATGGACCATTTTCGCAAGGTGCTCGTTACAAGACCCTTGCGATACGACGGACTCGTGAGGCCATTTGGCCCCGGCGTTCATCGTGAGGTTCAATTGGAACTCGACTTCAGACCGCGATCAAGAGTCCAAGCTCGCTAAGCCCGCGCCTTAATCCAACGGGGTATTCTGTGGTGGTGGTGGCACTGGCGATTTGCTTGCCTGTGAAACGAGAATTTTGAAATTGGGCTTTTTTTAAAGATGGACAAACTTGGGCCAAGTTGCTTTTATCTAAGGTTTAGATTCGCACAATATTCCCGACCTATGCTGTTCTTGAACCGTTCCTTCGTTGCACGCGCACTACGTGCTGGCTTGCCAGTCATGGCTCTATGGTTTGTTGGGCAGGTGCATGCACAATTCGGTGTATCACCTTCTCAATCGAGCAGCTTCTTTGAAGATTTTCGCTCGCGTTCCAAACAGATGCAGCAAAGCGGCTCTGGATACAAAAGTGGTGATGTAGTCTACGATTATGACAGCGGAACCTACATGGGCATGGACGAAGATCAGATGCGTCCAGACGACCTGCTCCGACAGGCCCGCGAGGTTTCCCAGCCCGCTGTGCGCAGTGGCAGTGCGGCTGTGGCGGCACGTTATGTGGGGGACTATACGAACTACGCCGGACAATATACGTCCCCAACAGGTTACTTCGCCCCGACCTATGTCTCTGACCCGTTTTTGACAGGTAAGCGCAACTTCGCTCTTGGCCCGGTGAATGTCGGATTGGGTTTCTACGGAGGCTTGGAATATAATAGCAATATCAACCGTTCGAGGAACAACCCGGTGTCTGACATGATCGGCACCTTCATGCTGAACATCAGCGCCAACTATCGGGTGACACAGAATAATGTCTTGAGCATCACGTCTGCCGTAGGCTTGGATCATTACTTTTCACACCCGGAACTCGCACCTTACGGGAACGGAAATTATATCCTAAATGTGCTTCCTGGCAGTACTTTGGCCTTCGACGTTAAGGCTGGTCCTGTGTACTTTACTTTCTACGACCGTGTGTCCGTCCGTCCGGCTACGAGCAACTCGTTCGCTCTTAATGCCCAATCCATTTTTGGTGTTTTCCAAAATGACGCTGGGGTGGCTATGAACTGGGCCATCAATTCGAAGTGGGCACTCTCGCTCAACGTTAATAATTCCATCTCAAAAGCCCTTGAGTCGAACTTCACGCTATATAATCGCCAGTTGAATACTTTCCAAGGCACTTTGACCTACAGCCCGCATGGAACGTGGTCCGCAGGTTATGAAGGTTCGGTCAGTCTTCTTTCTTATGAGCAGGAAACACTGAATGACGGCGTGCTGCTGAATTCTGGAGTATTTTTACGCGCCCCCTTGGGTAGTTCGACATTCGTCCGGGTTGCTGGTGGCCTCCAGCGGTTTGACTTCGATAATCCTCGTGTCTTGGCACCAAACGGACCTGAAGACTACAAGGATTTGTCAGATTACTATTTCAATTTTAGCATCAACAACCAAATCAATAACAGGATCAGTCATGTGCTGAGCCTTGGTCATGAGTCAGCGCTTAACTTGGGGTCTAACTTCATCACCGCGAATTATATTAACTACGGCGTTTCCATCATAACATCGAAGGGGGGGCGTCTTTCGCTTACCGGGTATTATGAACGTGCGAAGCCTTCGAGTTTCAATCCCCTCTACCCGCAAACCCAAGCTAACCTGACCCAATACGGTTTCGACACATATTATAATCATCAGATCACTTCCCGAATCTCGATGGGGGCTGGATATCACTTCGGTCGAACGGATTCTGAAGCATTCAACGGGGACTTTGATCAGCACGCCTTCAACCTGAACTTCGGAATGGCATTGACACAGAAATCGATGCTCAACGTGGGATACCGCTATTTCACCACCAAAACCAAAGCAGGTAACCTCGACTTCGACCAGCACAGAATTATCCTCGGTTTGAGCTACAATTTTTAACATTTTTTAACCTAGGTTGTCCGATTGCAGGTGGCTTGCGGCGTCGCAAGCCACCATTTTGTTCTAAGGCTTCCGCTATCTTTGTCCCACTATCATGAAATACTGCTTGATGCTCCTTGCCGTCACTTGCTTCGCCAAATTTGCCAGTGCACAAGATCCAGGATTCCGGCCGCCTGAACCCGCCAAAGGCACCGCTTCCCGCAATTCTGCAAATAACTCGGTCCAAGCAAGCGGGGGCATCACTGGTGCCGCAGTCCTGACCTCCATGGAAGTTTTGGACAATTCCAGGCAGATCATGCCCGGTTATGTGGTGAGCATCCGCATTTTGGAAGATCGCAAAGACGCGGTTCAGCAGCGTGTTGCTGTGACCGGCGAGGTTCAGGTGCCATACATTGGCCTTGTGAGAGCGGCGGGGCGTACCTGCAGGGAACTGGCTTATTCAATCAAGCGTGACCTTGAAAAGAGTTTCTTCATCAGCGCAACCGTAGTTATTGCCATCGACCAGATCCCGGAGACTGACAGCATTTACAGCAAGGAAATGGAGACATACACGGTGTTCGGGTTCGTCCTCAAGCAGGGCAAATATGACCTCCCAGCCACAGAGGACGTGACTATCAGCCAGGCGATTCTGAGAGCAGGTGGGTTTGCTCAGTTTGCTGACAAAAAGCACGTGCGCATTGTTCGCAGCACTCCCAGTCAGGGAGAAAAGACTATCTTGGTCGATGTCGAGAGCATCATGGTCAAAGGACAGATGCAGAAAGACATCTACATTCGGAAAAATGACGTGCTGATCATCCCCGAAAAGACCGTTAATTTCTAGCCAGAGGAACCTCCGGCCTTCAAATGGGAATGATTTGAATTACCCCCCACCTCGTTCTCCACTTTAGAGCGAAGAATCCAACGGCAACAATCCCCAAGCCAAATCCTAATCGTATGGAACAGAATCTTACGCTTCCCGGCGGTCAGGTGCAGTCAAGCACCCTCAATCGTATTCATGAGGCCTCGGCCAAGTTTCAACGATACAAGATCCTTCTGCGCCGCCGCTGGTGGTTCCTTCTGCTCACCGCCAGCATCGGCGTGTGTGTTCAAGCTCTCACGATCACAGGAAAACCCCAGATTTTTAGATCGCTTGCCAAGTTGGTTGCTGGTGGACGTATGGTGGCCAATGGAGATTTGCAGTGGCAGGAGCAGCTACAAGATTTCTACGGGACCATCATTGAAACGATTGAGAGCGCTGAGATGATTCGAAAAGCCCGTGAGCGCGTGCATGCGCTTTATCCTGACCTCAAGGACTCGGATGTGGAAATTCGTGTGGCACAGACCAAGGGGTCGGCGATTTTCAATATTCTGGCCACTGGTTCCGAACCCAAGTACACGCAGATATTTCTCAACGCCCTGCTTGATGAATTCATCTCCTTCCGTCAGAGCATTCGTGAACAGGCTCAGGGCAAGGTGTTGAGCACCTTCCTCCAGGAGGTGGTGAACAAGCAAAAAGTCATGGAGGAGAAGGCGGACCTTCTGGCCAAATTCTGTTCGGCGAACAACATCCTGACCATCACCAATGGCCAGAATGAGTCTGCGTACTTCCTGACCAACCTGAAAGCCCAGCGTGAGACCCAGAGAACGGCTCTTGCTGAAATCGAACTGGCATTGGATAACGTGAAGGGCGCTATGCAGGAACGTGAGCGGCAAGCTAATGCTGGCGGTGCGACCAATCCGGGCAAGGCATCGGCCACTAGCGATGCCGGACAGTCCACGACCGACGCGGGTTCTGGAGCCAAAGGTCTCACGATAGCCGAACAGGATTATCTCCGGACCAAAGGGCAGATCACGATGTTGAGGACAAAGAAGCGCACCCTTCTGGAAACCTTCAAGGAGAGCCATCCACAGGTCATGGAGATCAGTCAGGAGATCGGTGGTCAGGAAGCTCTGCTGAAGGAGTATGAAACGCAGATCCAGGACGAGATGCGGGCGCAGCGGGAGTCTATCAATCGGATGGTGGTGGTGCTGGACAAGCAAGTCGCAGAACGTGAAAAAGAGGCCATCGAACTCGGGGCGAAACTGGCGGAGCACAAGAAACTGCAAGATGAGGCTTTGGTGGCGAAGGAAGCCTACCAAAAGATGTTTGAGCGAGCTGAAAACTTCCAAAACATGTTCAACACGCAAAGCGACTACGTTGCTGTGCAGGAACGTGCCACGACCGCCTCTGAGCACACGGATGACTGGAAAATGCCCATCATCATTGGTTTGATAGTTGGTCTCGGTGCCGGTGTGATCATTCTGTTGCTGTTTGACCGTCTTGACGATCGCATGAACTCCTTCAGCGAGTTCCAGGCACTTTTCCCTGGCGAAGCGGTTCTCGGACAGATCCCCGAGCAGCGTCAACGTGGTGATGTCGCCTTGTTGCGCCCCAATGATGATCGTCATCTTTACGCCGAAGCATTCCGCACGATCCGGTCGTCGATTTTGTTCAAGAATTGGAACGGGAAAGCGCCGAAGACCATTCTCTGCACGAGTGCTGTTCCCAACGAAGGCAAGACGACCGTGACATCGAACCTCGCTGTGACCATGGCTCTGGCCGGTGCTCGTGTTCTGTTGGCCGATTGCGACCTTCGTCGTGGTGGTGTGAGCGAGTTGTTCAAGCTTCCTGCCACCCCAGGCCTCAGTGAAGCACTGCGCGGCAAGCTCCACTGGCGTGATGCCGTTCAGGAAACGAGCATCCGGAATCTGGACCTGCTCGCTCGTGGTGACGTTTTCGACCAGACGTCCGAAATGCTGTTGTCCAAGACGGCCGAGGAGATGCTCAAGGAAATGGGTGATGAGTATGATTACGTCATCTTCGACAGTGCTCCGGTGCTCGTGGCGGACGACACGGCCAGCTTTGCTCCAAAACTTGACACCGTGCTCTTCATCGTGCGCATGTCCTCCACGATGGCGCGCCTCACTGGCAAGGCTCTCGATCTTCTTTACGAGCGGCAGGTGAACGTCGGCGGGGTGATTCTGAATCGCTCCAGTTCGAACCTCAAAGAGTACACCTACTACAACTACGCCAGCTACTACTACGCTCCGGCGAAAACGAACCCGCAGCCAGCTGCCGCAGCTCCTGTGGCCAAGTCCTGAGCAGCGAATTTCCAACCCTGAGTGCAAGCCTGATGGTTCATGCCATCAGGCTTGTTTGTTTTGGGCTCATGCTCCGGCGTGGGCCGGAAAAACATCATGATGTGTGCAACCATTTTAGGATCTCAGGGTTTCCCCGTCGCCAAGTTCAACCTTCTCACCCTCAATTAATCCATGAAAAGATATGCATCGTTCATCATTGGCCTCGGCTTCATCTGCCTTGGCGTTTGTTTTGCCAATGCCCAAGAGGGCGGTCAACCCAAGGCCCCCCCACAAGGCGGTGATGGGGCGAGCCGTCTGGCCGAATTCGTGAAGCGGGCGGATACCGACGGCGATGGCAAGATCAGCAAAGAAGAGTTCGCTGGCATGTCTCGCAAAGAGACGGACGAGCGCTTCACCCGTGCCGATGCGAATGCGGATGGTTTTATCGATCAGGCCGAGTTTGGACAGATCACTCAGCGCATGCGTGAGGCTGGTGGCGGCATGCGTCGCCCGGGTGGCGAAGGCGGGCCTCGCCCTGAAGGTGAAGGCGGTTTCCGTCGTCCGCCGGGATCGCCGGAAGGTGGCAATCCGCCGCCTGCTGGTCCCGAAGGTGGCCGTCCCCAAGGCGGACCTGAAGGTGGCCGCCCATCGGGTGGACCGGAAGGCGGGCGTCCAGGCTTTGGTGGCCCTGGTGGCCAAGAAGGTGGTCGCCCTGGATTTGCTGGCCGCGGGATGTTTGGTGATCCCAAGGAATCCTTCAAACGCATGGACACTGATGCGAACGGAAGTGTTTCCGAGGAAGAGTACGTGACCGCGATGAACAAACTGCGCGAGATGATGGGCCGCGGCGGTCCCGGCGGGCAGGGAAGTCCTGGTCAGGGGGCTCCCGGCGGTGACGGTGGCTTCCGCCGCCCTGGTGGTGAAGGTGGTCGTCCTCCTGGCGGCAGTGAGGGCGGTTTCCGTCGCCCGCCGGTCGAAGACGCCAAGCCTGAGGGCGAGAAGCCAGCCGGTGACAAGCCGAAGGACGCAGCCTGATAGATTTGATTGATGCATCAAAGCTTTGCGGGACGGTCGAAAGACCGTCCCGTTTTGTTTTTGCGTATTGCTTTGCTTTGCTTGGCGTTGCCTAGCCACCAGTTCCGTTAAGAATGGCGGCGCATGCAAAAACTCGTTCTCGCTCTCTTCCTGGCCGCGCTGCTTGTCGGCGGGTTGCTGGGCACGGAGACGAGGCTGCTGTTTTTCTGGCCTGGGGCCTTGCTGCTGGGGCTGGGGGGCTTGCTGGCGGCGGCGAAGTGGAGGCTGCGGGTGAGTTTTCCGCCTGCGGATGCCTGTCTGGCCTCGACGCTGGTTTTTGCGGGTTATGTGGCGGCACGGGCCTGGGGCTCGCCGGTGGGTGATTGGGCGCGGGAGGATGCGGTGATGCTGTGCGGGGCGCTGGTGGCCTATTTGCTGGCGGCGACGGCGGCGAGCCATCCGAGGTCTCGCATGGGCCTATTGTATGTGTTGCTCGTTTTGACGGTGGCAAATCTCGCCGTGGGGCTGGTGCATTTCAGCGGGCGCTGGGAGTTTCATGTGGTGCCTGGCTTTGTGCGCAGTTTTGGCGCGGGACGCATCGGCGGCCTGTTCAACAATCCGAACCATCTGGCGGCGTTTCTCTCGATGGTGATGTTTCTGTGCGCGGGATGGATGTGGTTTGGACGGGCAGGCGCGGCGCTGAGGTTGTTTTTGGGCTTTGTGATCCTGGCGATCGCCACGGGCACGGCGCTGACGGTGAGCCGCGGGGCTTTGCTGGGAGTGGCGGTGGGCGCTGGCGTGTTCATGCTGCTGGCCCTGTGGCTGATGTGGCACACGCAGCGGGCGCTTTTCAAATGGCTGCTGCTCGGTGGATCGCTGCTGCTGCTGCTCGGGGGCGGGGTGCTCTACAAGGTGAACGAGGAGGCGATCCAGCGTCGCGAGATCGGATCGCCGATGTCGGAGGATGTGCGCGGGCGGATCTGGAGCTCGGCGATGACGCAGCATGAGGATGAGCCGTTGTGGGGGGCTGGGGCGCGGATGTTTTACTCCGGCAGCATCCAGTTTCGTGATCCGCGGATGGCGAACTGGGAGGGCGATGCGCTGTTTGCTCACAACGACTACCTGCAAATGCTGGCGGACTATGGCTGGGCGGGCCTGGGCTTGCTCGCGGTGCTGATCGCCACGCATCTGTGGAATGTGATCGTCTTCGTGAAGTGGTTCGCGAGGAGCAAATTTCCACGCACGGGCAGGCTCGGCAGCGTGACGCTGTCGCTCGTGCTCGGGTCGCTGGCAGCGCTGACGGCCACGATGGTGCATGCGGTGGTGGAGTTTCACTGGCACATCCCGGCAGTGATTCTGACGGGAGCGGTGATGCTCGGTTTTCTCGCGAATCCAGGCATCGATGCGGATGGTCCGAAGCGCCTGCGAGTGCCCGGCGTTCGTGTGGGCATCAAATTGGCCGCCATGGCGGCGAGCGCGGTGCTGACCTTTGGCGCGGTGACCTGGGGGCTGGCGGATTTTCAGGCCGCGCAGGCTTACTTGGCGGTGAAGCGGAAGGATCAAGCGACCGCGCTGGAGCATCTGCTGCGAGCGGCGGAGATCGATCCGCGCAGTGCCGAGATTCAGTATCGTCTGGGGCTGGCTTACTTGGACAACTGGAGCCCTAAAAAGAGCCCGGCGGAGCAAAAACGCCTCATCGCAGCCGGATTGGAATCACTCGGTCGCGCGTGTGTGTTGAACCCGATGAGCCATCACTACCAACTGGCGCGGGCGGATGCGCTGGACGCCACAGGCAAGCATGACGAGGCTTTGTTAGCCATTCACCGGGCGATGGAACTGGCCCCGCTGCACGAGGAGCCACGCGTGGCGCTCGGAAAGCATTTCCACAATCTGCGGCAGTTTGAAAAAGCCGAACAGGCCTACCTTTGGGCACGCTCATCCAAGGCTACGAACCCGAAAGGCACCGCGAACTGGAGCAGCTACTATGAGCAGATGCTGCGGGACACGGCGTATCTCGCGGAGTTGGAACGGAAGCGGGGAGGGGCTGCGGTGGAGTGATGGAGTAGTGGAGTTCTGGCAAACCCAACACTCCAATAATCCATCGCTCCAGCAGATCGAGCACCTCAGGCCTTGAGCGCCCAATCGAGCAGGGCCTGCGCATCTTTCCAGACGCCGCTTTCGGTGTCGTTGAGGACCACGACGATGCGGCGGCGGCCGTTGCGCTCGCCGGTGGCGACGAGGCAGTAGCCGGCGGCATCGGTGTAGCCGGTTTTCATGCCGTCGCAGTAGGAGGCGGTGCGCAGGACACGGTTGGTGTTGGAGAGTTCGATGAACTTGCCGTCGGGCTTTTTGAACTTGTAGGTCTGCTGCTTCACGATGGCGCGGATATCCGGCATTTTATCGGCCAATTTGGCAATGACAGCGAGATCGCGGGCGGTGGAATAGGGCTGATCGTCCGTGAGGCCGGGAAGGCCGTGAGGATTGACGAAGTGGGTGTTTTGCAGGCCGAGCGCCTTGGCCTTCTCATTCATCTTCTCGACGAAAGCGGCGACGCTGCCGGCGTTGTCGCGGGCAAGGGCCTGGGCGATATCGTTCGAGCTCTTCACGAGCACGGCGCTGAGAAGCTGGTGGCGTGTGTAGGTCTCGCCCTCTTTGATGCCGAGGCGCACGGGGGCGCAGTGCGTGTCACTTTTCTCGACGGTGATGACTTGATCGAGGTTGCCCGCCTCGACGACGAGCAGGCCGGTCATGATCTTGGTGGTGCTGGCGATGGCGCCGCGCTTGTCAGCGTTCTTTTCAAACAGGATGTCGTCGGAGGCCGGATCGATCACGATGCTGCGCTCGGCGGAGATGAGCGGGACAGGGCCGCGGAGGTTTTTGATCTCGATCTCACGACGCACCTTTTTGAGCTTTTCGGTCTCCTCGGCGAGCTGGGCGAGCAGAGTCTTCTCCTTGTCGGCGACGGCTTTTTCGCGGGCGACCATCTGCTTTTCGACCTCGGCGACGCGGTGCTTCTCCTTGGCGAACTCCGCCTCTCGCTGCGCCATGGCGGTGAGCTTTGCCTGGACCTCCTCCTCGCGCCAGCGGAGCTGTTCCTCGCGTTTCGGATCATCACAGGAAGTGGCCGCGAGGCAGGCTGCGAGAGCGAGCAGGGCAGTGCGGGTGGTGTGGGACTTCATGACGCGTTTCAAAGCTGGGGAAGGAGTTGCTTGAGTTCGGAGGCAGGCCACTGGCCGGGAGCGTTTGAGGTGCCAATATAGCCGTAGTTGAGCAAACTGCCGCATTTAGCGAGCACGAGCCGCGAGACGCGTCCCCACGGGCCCATGCCCATGACGGAGATGCGCTGGCGATGCGGCGCGGAGGCCAGCTTCATGAGGCGGACGAGATCGTCCTGGCTGTTGAGAAAGGTGGCGATCTTCACGCTGTCGAGCCCGAGGGGCTGCGCGAAGGAGATGGAGCCCTCCAGCACCTCATCGGCCGGGGTGGCCTGGAAGTCGTGGAAGGACCCGATGACGAACGCACCTGCCGCGTGGGCCTTTTGAATCGTGCTCTGCATCTGCTGCGCGGTGCGCAGTTCGATGTCCACGAGGGCTGCGAGGTCCAGGAGCGGCTCGACCATCGCCGCGCGGGCTGCGGGATCGGTGGGCGAGGAACCGCCCTCGGAGGGATGACGGCAGGTGAGCAGCAGCGGCAGCGTGTTGCCGGTTAAAAGCTGGCGCAGCTCTGCGGCGGGCATGTTCAGCGTATCGAGACGCAACTCCACCACATCGCAGGTGGCTTCGCGGGCAGCGGTGTCGAGGCTCAGCAGATGCTGGAGGGCCGCCTGATCGCCCACGACTCCCACCGCGAGCGGCCGGGAGGAGAGAAGGAGGTTTTTCGAGGAAAGGAGTTGTGGCACAGGCTAGGTCTGTTATAATTTCAGTAATCTTAACTAAAAACTGACGGTTGGAACGCCCCGAGTATGCTTGGCCGAAAGCAAGAAATCAATTTGCAGCTCACGGAGATCTTCGACAGCTCCGTGCTCGCCTTCTCGCTCTGGTTCAGCCATTACCTGCGCTCGAAGGTGGTGCCGATGTTCATGCCGGATGCCATCGAGATCCCGCCGTTCGAGCAGTTTTTCTGGGTGCTGGCCGTCGTGCCGCTCTTCACCCCCATCGCCCTGGAGGCCCGCGGTTTTTACTCGAACATCCACAACAAGACGCCCGCCCAGTCGCTGCGACAGCTTTTCGAGGGGCTGGTGATCATCGGCATGTTTGTGGGTGCCTGCGTCGTGTTCTTCAAATGGGAGGTGCCCAGTCGTGCCGTGGTGCTCTTCTCCGTCGGACTCGGTGCCTGCGGCCTGCTGCTGCGTGAGAGCTGGCAGCGAGACCGTCTCCGTCGCCGCCTCGCCTCCGGCAAAGGCCGCGAGCGAGTCATCGTAGCCGGCCAAGAGCAGGACATCGAGAATTTCATCGCCCGCCTCACGCAGGAGCAACGGGCGGAGATCGATGTCGTGATGAAATTCGACATCACCGCACGTCCGGTGGCAGAGCTGGAGTGCGCCTTGAAGGATCACTCGATCAGCCGTGTGCTCTTTGCCGTGCGTCATGTGCACTTCGGCCGCATCGAGGAGGCCGTGCAGGCCTGTGAAACCGTCGGCGTCGAGGCTTGGATCGCCGCGGACTTCTTCGAGACCGCCATCGCCCGGCCGACCTTTGATGTCATGGGCGGCAAGCTCATGCTTGTCTTCCACAGCACGCCGCAAGCTTCGTGGGAACTGCTTTTCAAAGGTGCACTCGACCGCATCGGCGCGGCCATTTTGCTCGTTTTGTCATCGCCCGCCTGGGTGGTCGCTATTGTGGGCATTCGTTTTGGCTCCCGCGGCCCCATTTTCTTCAAGCAAGAACGTGCCGGCCTCTACGGGAAGCCCTTCACGATGTGGAAGTTTCGCACCATGCACACCGATGCTGAGTCGCGTCGCGAGGAACTGGAAGCCCACAACGAGATGGACGGCCCTGTCTTCAAGATCAAACACGACCCGCGTATCTTTGCCTTTGGTCGCTGGCTGCGCCGCATGAGCATCGACGAACTCCCGCAGCTCATCAACGTGCTCCGAGGCGAGATGAGCCTCGTCGGTCCGCGACCGCTGCCCGTGTATGAGATCGAGCGCATCGAAAAGCACGCCCAGCGTCGCCGCCTCAGCGTGAAGCCCGGCCTCACCTGCCTGTGGCAAGTCACGGGCCGCAACGGCATCCGGAACTTCGACGAATGGGTGGCCCTCGACCTCAAGTACATCGACAACTGGTCGCTGTGGCTCGACGTGAAGATCCTCGCACAAACCGTGCCCGCGGTGTTGCGGGGTGCCGGAGCGAGCTGAGGCGGATTCCGCCGCATAAACACGTCTCCAGCAGGCGTTTGAATGCGCCTCATGACACGCACCAGCCTTCTCTCCTTTGTTTTCGCTGCTTCATCGCTTCTCGCGCAAACGCCACGACCTGGCGTGAACTACGATGAGGCGAAGGTGGGCAGTGATCCGCTGCCGGACTTGAAGGCCACGACTGCTGAAGAGTGGGCGAAATCGCGTCGCGGTGAAATTTTGGGGCTGTTTGAGCAGCATGTGTATGGCAAGACGCCTTCGAACATCGGCACGCCGAAGTTTGAGGTCACGGCGACAAAGACGAATGCACTCGGCGGGCTGGCGACGCGGAAATTCGTGCATGTCTCGCTGCCGGAGCGTCCGACTTGGAAAGGAATGGATGTGATGATTTACATCCCCAATGGCGTGAAGGCCGCGCCGTGTTTTGTGGGGCTGAGCTTTGGCGGCAATCATGCCGTGAGCACGGAGAAGGATGTGCCGCTTTCCACGCGATGGATGCGTGAGAGCAAGGAGAAGCACATCGTCGATCACCAGGCCACCGAGGCCACTCGCGGCACAGAAAGCAGCCGTTGGCCGTTGGAGATGATTCTGAAAGCGGGCTTTGCCGTGGCCACCGCTTACTATGGAGACATCGAGCCGGATCACGCCGAGGGTTGGAAAGATGGCCTGCGTGCGGCGGTGAGTGCCGCGGGTGCCAACACCGTCTGGAAAGACGGTGAGTGGGGTGCCATCGGAGCCTGGGCCTGGGGCTTGAGCCGCATCGCGGACTATCTGCAGACCGATGCTCAGATCGACGGCAGGCATCTCGCGGTCATCGGGCACTCTCGCCTTGGCAAAACGTCGCTTTGGGCCGGGGTGCAGGATGAACGGTTCGGCGTGGTGATCTCGAACAACAGTGGCGAAGGCGGCGCGGCGTTGATGCGTCGCGATTTCGGCGAGACGACGGCCATCATCACGAAGGCCTTCCCGCATTGGTTCACGCCCAAATACACCAGCTATGCCGGAAACGCCGCAGCGTGCCCCATCGACATGCACATGCTCATCGCCTTGGCCGCGCCACGTCCGATCTATATCGCCAGCGCGGCGGAGGATCACTGGGCGGATCAAAAGGGTGAGTTCCTCTCCGGCTTCCATGCCGGGCCAGTGTATGCCCTTTTCGGCAAAAAAGGCACCGTCGTCGAGGCGCAGCCCGCCATCGACACGCCGGTGGGCGATTTCATCGGCTACCACAACCGCACCGGGAAGCATGACGTGACCGATTTCGATTGGAGCCAGTATCTGAGCTTCGCGAAACGGCACTGGGGGCTCTAAAAGCTGCCAAAAGGGTGCTTCGGGCTGAAAACCTGAAAAAGGGAGTTGCCAATTCCAAACGACTCGCCATGCTCCGCGCCCCTTGCCTACCCCCCTCGGCCTGCGTGTCGGCACCCCTGCCGGACCACGAGGGAAAGGATGCAACGCCACACATCACATGGAACCCGCCCTCAAGACCCTGTACAAGCAGAAAATTAGTGAGCTCAAGAGCCAGCTCGGACTCTCGAACATTCACGAAGTGCCCAAGCTCGAAAAAATCGTCGTGAACTGCTCCGTTGGCAGCCAGGGCGAGCGCAAGCAGGCCATCGAAGACGCTGTGAACGAAGTGCAGCTCATCACCGGCCAGAAGCCCGTCATCACGAAGTCGAAAAAGGCCATCGCCAACTTCAAGCTCCGTGAAGGTGAAAACGTCGGCGTGAAGATCACGCTCCGCGGCAACAAGATGTATGACTTCATGATGCGTCTGGTGCGCACTGCCGTCCCCCGCATTCGTGACTTCCGTGGCGTGGCCCCTCGTGCTTTTGACGGCCGAGGCAACTACACGCTCGGCATCGCGGACCAGTCCATCTTCCCCGAAATCGAACTCGACAAGATCAAGCGCACGCTGGGCTTTGATATCACCTTCGTCACCAGCACGAACAATGACGACCACGCCCGCGAGATGCTCCGCGTGCTTGGAATGCCCTTCCGTGCGATTGGCAAGAAGAAGACCGAGGACACCGCCGAGGAGTCCGCCCAGAACGCGTAATCCTGAACCGAAACACCCCGGACACACCGCAACGTCATGACCGATCCGATCTCCGATTTCCTCACCCGCATCCGCAACGGCCTTTCCGCCGGCCAGGAGCAGATCCTCGCCCCCTTCTCGAAGATGAAGGCCGAGCTCGCCCGCATCCTGAAGGAAGAGGGTTACATCTGGGCCTATGAAGTGGACACCAGCGCCGCTCATCCCAAGCTCAAGCTCAAGCTCAAGTATACTGACGACAACTCTCCTGTGATCCGCAAGCTCGAGCGCATCTCGAAGCCTGGCCTTCGCAAATATGTCTCCTGTGACGAGATCCCCCGCGTGCTCGGCGGCCTCGGTATTGCCATCCTTTCCACCTCGAAAGGCGTCATGACCGGTTCCCGCGCCCGCAAATCGAAGCTCGGCGGCGAAGTCCTCGCCTTTGTCTGGTAAACCCCGAACCTGGAGCCTATCTCAACATGTCCCGCGTCGGCAAACTCCCCATTTCTCTTCCTGATAAAGTCACCGTCAAAGTTGGCGATGACCGCACCGTCAATGTCAAAGGCCCCAAGGGCGAGCTCAACTGGGCTCTTCCCCGTGGCGTGAACGTCGCCGGTGATGCCAAGTCCCTCACTGTCACCCGTGAGTCCGACGAGCGCACCGTGCGTGCCCTCCATGGCACCACGCAGCGTCTGATCACAAACATGATCGTCGGCGTCTCCCAGGGCTACACGAGGAACCTCGAAATCCATGGCGTCGGCTTCCGTGCCGCTGTCAAAGGAACGAACATCGACCTCCAGCTCGGCCAGAGCCATGACCGTCTCCACCCCATCCCGAAAGGCGTGAAGGTGACCGTCACCGAAAACACGAAAATCAGCATCGAAGGCATCGACAAGCAAGTCGTTGGCCAGCTCGCCGCTGACATCCGCGCCTACTACCCGCCGGAGCCCTACAAGGCCAAAGGTGTGCGCTATGTGGGCGAATACATCCGCCGCAAAGCCGGCAAGTCCGTCAAGTAAACCCTCTTTCCTGTTTTCACGACCGTCATGGCCACCATCAATCGCAAAGCCATCCGCGCCCGCATTCACTCGCGCATCCGCCAGAAGCTCGGCGGCACCGCGCAGCGCCCGCGTCTCGCTGTTTATTTCTCCAACACCAACGTTTACGCCCAGATCATCGACGACGAGGCCGGCAAGACCATTGTCTCCGCCTCGACGAAGGAAAAGGGCTACGGCGCTGGCAAGGCAAACTCGGAGCACGCCGCCAAGGTGGGCGCCGCCATCGCCGAACGCGCCGCCGCCAAGAACATCACCGCCGTGGTCTTTGACCGCGCTGGTTTCACCTTCCACGGCAAGGTCAAGGCTCTCGCCGACGCCGCCCGTGAAAAAGGCCTTCAGTTCTAATCTCCGCACACCAGCCCTTTTCCTTATCGCACTGTATGGCCACTGAAAAAGCAGCCCCCGCCACCGAAGAAATCGAAGTTCCCGTCGAGGAAGTCGTCGCTCAGATCACTGCTGCCCCGCAGCGTGACGCCCGCGGCTCCGGCGACACCATCGAGAAGGTGGTTCATATCAACCGTTGCGCGAAGGTCGTCAAAGGCGGCCGTCGCTTCAGCTTCAGCGCCCTCGTCGTCACTGGCGACCAGCAAGGCAAGGTCGGCTGGGGATTCGGCAAGGCCAACGAAGTGGCCGATGCCATCAAGAAGGCCACTGAGAGCTCCCGCCGCAACATGCTGAGCTACAACATCCTCAACGGAACCATTCCGCATGAAATCGTCGGCCGCCATGGCGGTGGTGACCTCATGCTGAAGCCCGCCTCACCCGGAACTGGCATCATTGCTGGTGGTGCGGCCCGTGCCGTGCTCGAGTGTGTCGGCGTCAAAGACGTGATCGGAAAGTCCCTCGGCTCCTCCAATCACGCCAACATCGTCAAAGCCACCCTTCAGGCTCTCAGCACGCTGCGCCAGCCTGACGAGATCCTTCGTGCCCGTGGCCGCGAGAAGAAGCAGAAGGCTCTGTGAGCTTTTTGAATCTCAAAACGTCAAATTTCACACTTTAAAATCTACATGCAGCTCCAAGACACCACCAACCGCCCCGGCGCCCGCAAGCGTCGCAAGCGCATCGGCTGCGGAGAAAGCTCCGGCCATGGCAAAACCTCCTGCAAAGGCAACAAGGGTCAGATGGCCCGTGCCGGTCGCGGCATCCGCCCCGGATTCGAAGGCGGTCAGATGCCAATGCATCGCCGCCTCCCGAAGAAGGGCTTCAACAACGCCCTGTTCCAGGACGCCACTGAAGTCGTCAATGTCGGCGACCTGAACGAAGCCTTTGAAGACGGTGCCACCGTCGATGAAGCTTCCCTCCGCACCGTTGGTCTGGTCTCCCGCAATTGCGATGTGATCAAGGTCCTCGGCACCGGCGAGCTGACTCGCAAACTCACCATCCAGGGCGCGAAAGTCAGCGCCGCGGCCCGTGAGAAGATCGAGAAGGCCGGCGGCAGCATCGCGTAAGCTTCTCCTCATTCCCAACCACTCTCGTGATGGGCCGGTTTCCGCGGTGTTAATCCACTGCTCTCGGAAACAGGCCCATCGCCGCATCTAAGACAACCTGCCGTCCATGATTTCCGCATTCGCCAACAGCTTCAAAGTCCCGGAACTGCGTTCACGCATCCTCTTCACGCTCGCCATGATCGTGATCGTGCGCATCGGCACCCAGATCACCCTCCCCGGCATTGATCCCACCGTGCTCAGCCAGTGGATCGCCGACAAGGCCGAGAACAGTTCCTCCGCCGGTGCCCAAGTCGCCGCCTTGCTGAACATCTTCTCCGGTGGTGGTCTGCAAAACTGCGCCATCTTCGCCCTCGGCATCATGCCTTACATCAGCGCCAGCATCATGCTGCAGCTCCTTACCGCTGTGTGGCCGCCGCTGACCAAGCTCGCCCGTGAGGAAGGTGGTCGTCAGAAGATCACGCAATACACTCGCTGGGCCACCATCGTGCTCTGCGTGTTCCAAGCCTTCATGCTCGTGCAGTCGCTCGCTGATCCGAAGCAGAACTACCTCATGCAGGGCCTCGGTCAGACGATCGAGACCATGGGGCGTCCGCTGGTGCCGAATTTCGGCTTCTGGACCTTCATCCTGCCCGCTGTCATCACCATCACCGCTGGCACCATGTTCATGATGTGGCTCGGCGAGCAGATCACCGAGCGTGGTATCGGCAACGGCACCTCCATCCTCATCTGTGTGAACATCGTCTCCGACCTTCCCGGTGCCTTCATCCAGGTGTGGAAGACCTACGTCGGTGGTGCGGACGCCGATCCCACCAGTGCCGCGAAGCTCGTCATCCTGCTCGCGTTCATGATCATCGTCATCGCCGGTGTCATCGCTCTCACTCAGGCCACGCGACGCATCGCCATCACCTACGCCAAGCGTGTGGTCGGTCGCAAAGTGTATGGCGGCCAGACGCAGTATCTGCCACTGAAGATCAATTATTCTGGCGTGATGCCCATCATCTTCGCCCAGGCCATCCTGCTCTTCCCCACGCAGATCCTCGCCTCTTTCTTCAGCGATGTCGGCTGGATCCAGACGCTCTCTATGACCCTCAGCACCGGCTTCTGGTATTACACCATCTCCGCCCTGCTCATCTTCTTCTTCAGCTACTTCTGGGTCGCCACCATGTTCCAGCCGCAGCAGATCAGCGAAGACCTCAAGAAGTCCGGCGGCTACATCGCTGGCATCCGCCCAGGCAAGCCCACGGCGGATTTCCTCGACTTCACCATGAGCCGCCTGACCTTCGCAGGCGCCATCTTCCTCACGGCCTTGTACATCCTTCCGGGCATCACCAGCTCCGCCCTTGGCATCTCCGCCTCCGCGGCGCAGTTCCTCGGCGGCACCAGCCTGCTCATCTTGGTCGGCGTCGTGCTCGACGTCATGCGCCAGGTGGAAACGCACCTCCTGCAGAGCCACTACGACGGCTTCCTGAAGAAGGGACGCATCCGCGGCCGCTTTGACCGACTCCAGCAGACCGGTGGCAAGGTGATGGACTCCACCACCCTCGTGTGGCTCTGGGTCGGCATCGCCCTCATCGTGCTGGTCGCTCTCGTGAGCTATCTCATCAACAAGTGAGCATCCTTTCCTGGCTCATGGGTCTTGCCAAATCGGGGAACATCCCCATCCGTCACGCTCAACAGCAGGACTGCATCCGCAAAGCCGGCCAGATGGCCCGCGACATCCTGCTGAAGACGGCCGCCGAGGTCCACGCCGGAGTCACCACCGGTGAGATCGACCGCTTTGCCGCCGCCGAAATGAAGGCGCGAGGCTGCACCAGCGCCTTCCTTGGCTACCGCCAGTTCCCCGGCAACATCTGCATCTCCATCAACGAGGAGGTCGTCCATGGCATCGGCGGCCCGCGTGTCATTCAAGACGGCGACATCGTCAAAATCGACATCGGCATCTACCGCGACGGCTGGGTGGGGGACAATGCCCTTACCGTGCCCGTCGGCAACGTGGACAAGGAGACCCTCAAGCTCATGGCAGCCACCGAGGAGTCTTTGCACGTCGCGATCAACTTCGCCCGCGATGGCTGGATGCTCGGCGACCTCTGCCACAGCGTCGAAAACCACGTCACGAAGCATGGCTTCAGCGTCGTGCGTGAATTTGTCGGTCACGGCGTCGGCCGCAAGCTCCACGAAGATCCCCAGGTGCCCAATTACGGCAAAAAAGGAGATCGCCCACGTCTCAAGGCCGGCATGACCCTCGCCATCGAGCCCATGATCAACATGGGCACCGAGAAGACGCGCATCCTCGATGACAAGTGGACCGTCATTGCCACGGACCGCAAGCCCAGCAGCCACTACGAGCACGTCGTGCTCATCACGCCGCAGGAGCCGGAGATCCTCACCTATCGCAAGCGCATGTTCCCCAAAGGCGTCGAAGACCTCACGCCGCGCCCGATCAAGGATCTGTGGCCTTGATCAAAAGCTGTTTCAGCAGCCAAGCACCTGATCTGGGATGCTCAGTCCCACTCGCTCACTCCATGCGGCGATCATTTTGCGGAACCACTTCCCCGGCTGGCCGTCAGCGATCGGCGTGGAGTTGATCCTCGTGCATGGAGCCATGCAGTAAGGCGTGGTTGTCAGCCATGCCTCGTCGGCGTTCACCACGTCGTAAGGCTGAAAATCGCGCTCGATGAACTCCATGCCGATCTTCGGGGCCAGTTCGCGCACGGTTTGCAGGCTCACGCCGGCGAGAATGTTGCGCGGTGAGGGCGAGATGATCGTGTTGCCCTTCACGATGACGAAATTGGAGCCTGCGCACTCGGTCACGTTGCCGTCGAGGTCGAGCAGCAGCGTGACTGCGCGAGGATCGACGGCCTGCGACTGCTTGTCGGCCAGCCACCAGTGGAGACGGCTACGGTTTTTCATCTTCGGCTCGATGCATTGCGGCGGGATGTGCCGGATCGACGGCGTGACGACATGTGCACCTTCAGTGAACAGATGCCGCCACATCTCAAAGCGGAGCGGGAAGCTGTGGATGCAAATCGTCGGCCGCAGCGGCCCTGAAGCTGATGCGCCAGCACCGGGGGGACAAGCCGGTGACGGGGGTGATCTACACCCACAGCCACGTGGACCACTATGGCGGCATCATGGGCGTGGCCACCCGGGAGGAGATTGATGCGGGCCTGCGCATCATCGCC